>NZ_JAKJIB010000008.1 GCF_021864505.1 Falsiroseomonas oryziterrae | reverse complement strand
GCCCTGCTGGGCGCCCCGGCCCGCGCCGGCGCGTGACGCGGCCCGGCGCCGAGGCCTGCGCTCACGCGGCGTGGCGGTTGCGCCGCCAGGCGCCCGGTGGGCTGCCGATCAGCTTCTTGAAGGCGCGGCTGAACGCGGCCTCGGACTCGTAGCCGACCTGCTCCGCGACCTGCGCGACATTCGTCCCCGGCTGCTCGAGCAGCCGCGCCGCGAGTTGCAGGCGCCAGCGGCCGAGGTAGTGCATCGGCGGCAGGTGGACGTGATGCGTGAAGCGCTCCGCCAGGACGGATCGCGAGACACCGACCGCGCGCGCCAGGCTGTCCAGCGTCCAGTCCTCCGCCGGCCGCGCATGGATCAGCCGCAGCGCGGCGCCGACATGGCGGTCGCGCAGCCCCGACAGCCATCCGCCCGTGGTCTCCGGCACCGTCTCCAGATGGCCGCGCAGGACTTCCACGAACAGCAACTCGCTGAGCCGCGCGAGCACGATCTCGCGGCCGGAGCGCAGCGCGCGGCTCTCGCCGAGCGCCGCCTCGATCAGCTGCGCTACCCAGCCTGCGCGCGTGGCGTGCCTGGCCGCGTGGATGACCGGGGGCAGCGCGTCCAGCAGCGGATTGAAGGGCCGCGCGTCGCAGCCGAAATAGCCGCACATGAAGTGCGCCAGGTCGGTGCCCGTGCCGCCCTTCCGCAGCACGAAGGGCAGCGGCCGCTCCGCCGGTCGCTGATAGACGTCGAGATCGGGTTCGGACCGCATGCCCGGCGCCGAACACAGGCTGTGCCGCACGCCGCTCGGCAGGATCAGCACGTCCCCGGCATCGAGGCGCAGCGGCGCCGGTCCATCGGCGAACTCGACCCAGCAGGAGCCCGCAAGCAGGGCGTGGAAGCCGATCACGTGCTCGGCGCCCGGCATGACCAGCCTGCCGATCTCCTCGATCGGCGGCGATTCGATCACCCAGGGCGACGTGGCCTCGACGTCGAAGAAGATCGCGCCGTTCAGCCGGATCGCACGCAGCACGTCGGACAGGATCTCCACGCGACGGCTCCTCGCGGGGATGGCAGGCGATCGGATGGCCCCGGCGGACTCGACCACGTTCCAGGATGCCCGGGCAAGAAATACCGACGCGCGGTCATTCTGCCGCGGCTTCACATCTTCATAGGCTGGCCGACTGGCAAGACGAAGGATGGAGGAAGCCATGCCCGACACGAGCCTCGGCACGCTGCAGCCGGAGCTGCGCGGCAGCGTGATCCGGCCGGCCGACTCCGACTACGGCGAGGCCTGCAAGCTCTACAACGGGATGATTGAGAAGCGCCCGGCGATCATCGCGCGCTGCGTCGACGTGGCCGATGTGATGGCAGCCGTGCGCTTCGCCCGCGACCGGGGAATGCTGCTCGCGATCCGGGGCGGCGGCCACAACGGGCCGGGCCTTGGCAGCTGCGACGGCGGCCTCGTCATCGACCTCTCCGCGATGAAGGGGGTGCGCGTCGATCCCGCCGCGCGGACGGTGCGCGCCGGCGCCGGCTGCACCCAGGGCGACGTCGACCATGCGACGCATGCCTTCGGCCTCGCGGTGCCCGCCGGCATCGTCTCGACCACCGGCCTCGCCGGCCTGACGCTCGGCGGCGGGCACGGCTACCTGACCCGGAAATACGGGCTGACCGTCGACAACCTGCTCGAAGCCGATGTCGTGCTCGCCGACGGCAGCTTCGTCACGGCGAACGAGCACGACCACCCGGACCTGTTCTGGGCGCTCCGGGGCGGCGGCGGCAATTTCGGCGTCGTCACCAGCTTCGTCTTCCGCGCCCATCCGGTCAGCACCGTCTATGGCGGACCGATCTTCTGGGACCAGGCGCAGGCCGGCGAGATCATGCGCTGGTACCGCGACTGGCTGCCGACGACGCCGCCCGAGCTCTGCAGCTTCCTGGGCCTCAAGACCGTGCCCTCCACCGCGCCCTTCCCGGCGGAGCTCTGGGGGCGGCGGATCTGCGCGCTGATCTCCTGCCATGTCGGCAGCCAGGCGGAAGGCGAGGCCGCGATGCGCCGCGTCCGCGCCGAGCTGCCGCAGCCGCTGCTGGACGGCATGGCGGAGATGCCCTTCCCGATGCTGCAGGCGCTGTTCGATCCGCTGCTGCCCAAGGGCATGCAGTGGTACTGGAAGGGCGACTTCGTGCGCGAACTGACCGACGCGGCCATCGAGGAGCACCTGCGCCATGCCGCGCGCACGCCGAGCGAGCTGTCGCTGATGCATCTCTATCCGATCGACGGCGCCGTCCACCGCGTCGCGCCCGACGCGACGCCCTGGGGCGCGCGCGACGCCACCTGGTCCATGGTGATCGCCGCGATCGATCCCGACCCGGCCAAGGCCGCGTCCCTGAAGGCTTGGGGACGCGCCTACTGGGAGGCGGTGCATCCGCACAACCCGGGCGGCGCCTATGTGAACTTCATGTCCGACGACGAGGGCCAGGCGCGGGTGCGCGCCGCGTATGGCGCGAACTACGACCGGCTGCTGGCGGCGAAGCGCCGCTACGATCCGGGCAACCTCTTCCGGGTGAACCAGAACATCGATCCGCGGGGCTGACGCGCGCGGACCTGGCGCCGTGGCCGCTGGGCCACGGCGTCAGGGCGCGTAGCGCTTCTCCATCGCGTAGTAGGCGTTGAAGCCCACGGTGTCGTAGAGTTCGTCGAAGGGCATCAGCCGGTCCGGCCCGGGATGCTCGCCGCGCGCGATCAGGGCCAGCGCCTCCTTCTGCGCCTTGATCACCGCGTTCAGCAGCGTGACGCCGAGCAGCAGCACGCGATAGCCGATCGCCTCCGCCTGCTTCGGCGTCAGGAAGACGCGGCCCGGCTTCTCGACCTGCGCCAGCATGGTCGGCACGCCGCGCGTGGCGCGCTGCAGCGCCTCCATCTCCGCCGTGCTCGCCGGCGCCTCGAAATAGACGATGTCGGCGCCGAGATCGGCGAAGGCCTCGGCGCGCCACAGCGCCTCCTCCAACCCCGCCGCCGCACGGCTGTCGGTACGGCCGATCACCAGCAGGTCGCCGCCGGCGCGGCGGATCGCGTCGCGGGCCTCGAGCGCGGCGCGCAGCCGCGTCAGCGCCTCCTCGCGCGGCGCCACCTCCAGCCCCGCCGCATAGCCGCAGCGCTTGGGGAAGACCTGGTCCTCGATCATCACGCAGGCGAAGCCCACCTGGTGATAGCCCGCGACCGTGCGCCGGACGTTCACCGGATTGCCGAAGCCGGTGTCGGCGTCGCCGATCACCGGGATGGCGGTGGCGGCGCAGGCCTCGCGCCCCGCATCCAGCATCTCGCGGTAGGACACCAGCCCGGCATCCGGCAGGCCGAGCCGCGCGGCGCTGACGGCGTAGCCCGACAGGAAGGCGGCGGGGAAACCGGCCGCGGCGATCAGCCTGGCGCCGAGCGCGTCGTGGCAGCCGGGGACAACGGCGATGGATGGCCCTTCCAGCACGCGGCGCAGCCGGGCGGCGGGCGAGGGCAGGGGGCTGGTCGGCTCCGGGTCCAGGATCATGCGGCGCTCCTCCGGCGCCCAGGCTGGCACGCGTCCCGCCCCCCGGCCACCCAACGCGGATTTTGCTCGCCCGCGGGCGGCGCCCTGCGTCATCGTGCCCTTCAACGGGTCCCCTGGCCCGCCGGGGAGCCCGCCCAACAGCACGGCCGCCAAGGCCGCGGAGGACGGCGCGCATGTCCCAGACCCACGGCCCCAGGGTCGCGGCCCTGATCGGTCCCTATGGCAGCGGCAAGTCAGCGCTCTTCGACGCCATGCTCGCCGCCGCCGGCGCGCCGGTCCGTCGCGCGACGAACGGCAGGACCCACCACGGCGGCACCGAGATGCGGGTGGGCCAGGCGAGCTTTCTCGACGACCCCTGGACGATCCTGGACTGCCCCGGCTCGATCGAGTTCTCCCACGCGGCCGCCTGCGCGCTCGCGGTCGCCGACATCGCGGTCGTGGTGGTGGATCCCGACCCGGCCCGCGCCGCCATGGCCGCGCCCTGCCTGCGGATGGTGGAGGAACTCGACATCCCGGCCGTGCTCTTCGTCAACAAGCTCGACGCGCTCGGCGCCGCGCCGCGCGAGCTGGTGGAGGCGCTGCAGGCCCAGACCCGCCGCCGCCTGCTGCTGCGCCAGATGCCCTGGCGCGAGGGCGAGCGCGTCGTCGGCTATGTGGACCTGATCAGCGAGCGCGCCTGGCGCTTCCGCGAGGGCGCCGCCTCGGAGCCCGCGCCCTTCCCGGAGGCGATGCGCGGGGCGGAGGCCGAGGCCCGCGCCGCGCTGGCCGAGGCGCTGGCCGATGCCGACGACGCGCTGCTGGAGGCGATCGTGGAGGACCGCGCCCCCGACGCCGCCGCGCTCTACCGCCCGCTCCATGCCGAGGAAGCGGCCGGCCATGTCATGGGCGTGCTGTTCGGCGCCGCCGAGCATGCCTCCGGCGTGCGCCGCCTCTGGAAGGCGCTGCGCCACGATGCGCCGGAGGTGGCGGAGACCGCCGCCCGCCATGGGGTGGAGGCCGGAGCCGAGCCGCTTGCGCAGGTCTTCCGCACGGTCCAGGCCGGCCATGCGGGGCGGCTGTCCTTTGTCCGGATCTGGCGCGGCGCGCTGAAGGACGGTGCGAGTTTGTCCGGACAGCGCATCGGCGGCGTCTGGCGCTTCCCCGCCGGCGAGCCGGCCAAGGTCGCGGAAGCCGCGGCGGGCGAGGTGGTGGCGCTCGGCCGGCTTGACGGCGCGGCGACAGGGGACACGCTCGGCGGCGGCCGCCTGCCTTTCCCCGAGCCGCCCGCCCCCACCTTCTCGCTGGCGATCGAGCCGGAGGACCGCAAGGACGAGGTCCGGCTGGGCGCCGCCCTGAACCGGCTGACCGAGGAGGATCCCTCGCTCCGCATCGAGCAGATGCCGGAGACCGGCGAGACGGTGCTGCACGGCCAGGGCGAGCAGCACCTGCGCGCTGCGGTCGAGAAGCTGACCCAGACGGTCAGGCTCGCCACGCATCGCCCGCGCGTGCCCTTCCGCGAGACGATCCGCCGCCCGGTCCGCCATCATGCGCGGCTCAAGCGCCAGACCGGCGGCCATGGCCAGTTCGCCGACGTGGTGATCGAGGTCGCACCCCGCCCGCGCGGCGCCGGCTTCGCCTTCGTGGACAAGGTCGTGGGCGGCGCCATCCCCCGCAAATTCATCCCCGCCTGCGGCGAGGCGGCGGAGGAGGCGGCGCGCAGGGGTCCTCTGGGCAACCCGGTGGTGGACATCGAGGTGACGCTGGTGGATGGCGGGTTCCACAGCGTCGACAGTTCCGACATGGCTTTCGCCACAGCCACGCGCATGGCGATGCAGGAGGCACTGGCCAAGGCCGACCCGGTGCTGCTCGAACCCGTCGAGCATGTCGCGGTCCAGGTGCCCCAGGCCTTCACCCCGGCCGCGCAGCGCCTGCTGACGGGGCGGCGCGGGCAGATCCTCGGCTATGCCGAATCGCCCGGCCGGCCCGGCTGGGACGAGGTGGAGGCGATGGTCCCCGCCGCCGAGCTGCACGACCTGATCCTGGAACTGCGCGGCCAGACCCTCGGTCTCGGCACCTACCGCCACCGCTTCGACCACCTGGCGGAGAGCCGCGCGCGCTGACCTAACGGAGGGCGGGGCGGATACGGATGATCCGCCCGGCCCGTCCGGATCGATGTCATCCAAGTGTCATAAAACTGAAATCGGGGGGTCGCCCGGCGGGCCTAGATGGCGCGCCGGACGCCGCACCCCCGTCGCGGAGTCCCGACACGGCAGACAGCGGAGATGACAGCGTGAACAGGCGGACCCTTCTGCTCGGCACTGGTGCGGCCCTCGGCGCGAGCCTCGCGCTCCCGCATCGCGCCTTCGCGCAGCAGGCGACCATCACCGGCGCCGGCGCGACCTTCCCCCGCCCGCTCTACGAGCGGTGGGCCCAGGAGGCCCAACAGGCCATCGGCGTCAGCCTGAACTACCAGTCGATCGGCTCGGGCGGCGGCATCAACCAGATCACCGCGCGCACCGTCGATTTCGGCGCCTCCGACGCGCCGCTACCGACGGCGCAGCTGGCGGAGCGCAACCTGCTCCAGTTCCCGACCGTCATGGGTTCGGTGGTGCTGAGCGCCAACCTGCCGGGCGTCGCCGACAACGCGCTGCGCCTGACGCCCGAGATCATCGCCGACATCTTCTTCGGCCGGATCACGCGCTGGAACGACCCGCGCATCGCGGAGGTGAACCGCGAGCTTCGCATCCCGAACCTGCCGCTCAGCGTCGCCTACCGCGCCGACGGCTCGGGCACGACCTGGGTCTTCACCACCTATCTCTCGCGCATCTCGAACGAGTGGCGCGATGGGCCGGGCGCGGGCACCAGCGTGCGCTGGCCGGTCGGCAACGGCGCCCGCGGCAACGAAGGCGTGTCGAACATCATCCGCAACACGCCGGGCACGATCGGCTACATCGAGAACGCCTATGCGGTGGTGAACCGCATGCCGACCACGCAGATCCGCAACAAGTCGGGCAACTTCGTCCGTCCGGAGCCGCCGGCCTTCCAGGCCACGGCCGCCGCCGCGGACTGGACCGTGCCGAACTTCGCCGCCGACACGATCGACCTGAACGGCGCCACGGTCTGGCCGATCACCTCGCCGACCTACATCCTGCTGCCGACCAACCCGCCGGCCGATCGCCTGGCGGCGAGCCGCAACACGATGCGCTTCTTCGACTGGGCCTTCCGCAACGGCAGCCAGACCGCGCAGCGCCTGGAGTACATCCCGCTGCCGGCCAACGTCCACGACGCCGTGCGCGCGGCCTGGGCGCAGAACGTCCGCGGGCCCGGCCGCGAGGCACTCTGGCCGGTCGCCTGACCCGATGCGGGGCGCGCCGAGCGGCGCGCCCCGGCCTTCTGCAACCGAGCGGACATCCAGCCTTGCAGCAGACCGTAGCGGCCGGTGCGGCCGGCCTTCCCGTCTCCGGCCAGCGGCGCAAGCCCGGCAGCCTCGGCGACAGGATCTTCGAGGCGCTCTGCACCGGCGCCGGCATCCTCGTCCTGCTCACGCTCGGCGGCATCATCGTCACGCTCTTCATCGGCGGCCTCCCGGCCTTCGAGCGCTACGGCGTCCAGTTCCTCTGGTCGGATGCCTGGAACCCGGTCGAGGACCATCGCGAGGAATACGGCGCCCTCATCGCCGTCTTCGGCACGGTGGTCAGCTCCATCCTGGCCATCATCTTCGCCGTGCCGGTCGCCTTCGGCATCGCCTTCTTCCTCACCGAGCTCGCGCCCGACTGGCTGAAGCGGCCGGTCGGCATCGCGATCGAGCTGCTCGCCGCCGTGCCCTCCATCATCTACGGCATGTGGGGCCTCTTCGTGCTGGTGCCCTTCGTGCAGATGCACATCCAGCTGGCCTTCGGCGAGCAACTGGCCGCGATCCCGCTGATCGGGTTCATCTTCGAGAGCAACAACTTTGCCGGCACCAGCCTGTTCTCGGCCTCCCTCGTGCTCGCGATCATGATCCTGCCCTTCATCGCGGCAACCATGCGCGACGTCTTCGAGCAGGTGCCCCCGGTCTACAAGGAAAGCGCCTACGGCGTCGGCGCGACGCGGTGGGAGGTGGTGCGCGGCGTCGTCATCCCCTACACCCGCATCTCGGTCGTCGGCGGCATCATGCTCGGCCTCGGCCGCGCGCTCGGCGAGACGATGGCGGTCACCTTCGTCATCGGCAATGCCAACCGCATGCCGGAATCGGTCTTCGACGCCTCCACCACCATCGCCTCGGTGATCGCGATGGAGTTCCCCGAAAGCCTCGCCGGCAGCCTGAAGCAGTCGGCGCTCTTCGCGCTCGGCTTCCTGCTCTTCGTGATCTCCTTCGTCGTGCTGGCGACCTCCCGCTGGCTGCTCCGGTCGCGGCTGAAGTAGGGGGCAGGGACGATGAGCACCGCAACCATGGGCGCAGGGCCGCTCCGCAGCGCGCCCGCCAAGGACATGGCGAAGGCCCGCGCGCTCGGGCGTCGCCGCCGGCTGGTCGACAGCCTGGTCCGCTGGGCCTGCATCGCCGCCACCCTCGTCGGCCTGTTCTTCCTCGCCTCGATCATGCTCACCCTCGTCTGGCGCGGCATGGCGGCGCTCGACCTCACCATCTTCACGACAGAGTTCCGCCCGACGCGCTTCGGTGACGATACGCTGCCCAAGGGTGGCCTGCTGCACGCCATCCTCGGCAGCCTCGTCCAGGTCGCCATCGCGACGGCGATCGGCACGCCGGTCGGCCTGCTCGTCGGCACCTACCTGGCCGAATACGCCCGCAACTCGGCGATGGGGAACGCCGTCCGCTTCGTCTCGGACGTGCTGCTCTCGGCCCCGTCCATCCTGATCGGCCTGTTCATCTACCAGCTCGTCGTGCTGCCGATGGGCGGCTTCTCCGGCATCGCCGGGGCGCTGGCGCTGGCCATCATCGTCATCCCCGTCGTCGTGCGCACGACCGAGGACATGCTGCAGCTGATCCCCAACACGCTGCGGGAGGCGGTCATCGCGCTCGGCGCGCCGAAATGGAAGATGATCACGCTCGTCTGCTACAAGGCCGCCCTGTCCGGCATCGTCACCGGCATCCTGCTCGCGGTGGCGCGCATCGCGGGCGAGACGGCGCCGCTGCTGCTGACCTCCTTCGGCAACAACATCGCCTCCCTCGACCTGTCGAAGGCGATGGCGAGCCTCCCCATCTCGATCTACCAGCAGGCCAATTCGGGGTTCCCGGACCTCATCGAGATCGCCTGGACCGGCGCGCTCCTGGTGACGCTCGGCGTCCTGGCCATCAACATCTGTGCGCGGCTTCTGCTGCGCCGCAAGATCTAGGCCCGCAAGGGGATCACGCGATGAACTCGATCACCGACACCGCCGTTCCCGCCGACAGCGGCTCCTTCGGCGGCCTGCAGGCCCGCTCCGCCTCCGAGATCAACGCCACCTCGCGGATCTCGGTGCGCAACCTCGATTTCTTCTACGGCGACAACAAGGCCCTCAAGGGCATCAACCTCGAACTGCCCGACCGGCAGGTGACCGGCATGATCGGCCCGTCAGGCTGCGGCAAGTCCACGCTGCTGCGGGTGCTGAACCGGATGTACAGCCTCTATCCCGGCCAGCGCGCCGCGGGCGAGGTGATCATGGACGGGCGCAACATCCTCGACGCCTCGGTGGATCTCAACGAGCTCCGCGCCAAGGTCGGCATGGTGTTCCAGAAGCCGACCCCGTTCCCCATGACCATCTACGAGAACATCGCCTTCGGGGTCCGGCTGCACGAGAAGCTCTCGAAGGCCGAGATGGACGACCGCGTCGAATGGGCGCTGACCCGCGCGGCGATCTGGGGCGAGGTGAAGGACCGGCTGCAATCCTCCGCACTCGGGCTCTCGGGCGGCCAGCAGCAGCGGCTCTGCATCGCGCGCACCATCGCGGTGCGGCCGGAGGTGATCCTCTTCGACGAGCCGACCTCGGCGCTCGATCCGATCAGCACGCTCAAGATCGAGGAGCTGATCGACGAGCTGAAGCGCGACTTCACCATCTGCATCGTGACCCACAACATGCAGCAGGCCGCGCGCTGCGCCGACCAGGTCGCCTTCTTCTACCTCGGCGAGCTGGTGGAGGTCGCACCGGCCGCGCAGATGTTCACCGCCCCGCGCGAGAAGCGCACCCAGGACTACATCACCGGCCGGTTCGGCTGAGGAGGTTCCCCGTGCCGCAGGACCAGCCCGAGCACATCGTCCGCTCCTACGACGAGCAGTTGCGCAGGCTGCGCGACATGGTCGCGCGCATGGGCGGCCTCGCCGAGCGCCAGGTGCACGACGCCACCCAGGCGCTGGTGCGCCGCGACGCCCAGCTCGCCTCCGAGGTCGTCGCCCGCGACGCCGCCCTCGACACGCTCGAGCGCGAGATCGAGGCCTTCTGCATCCGCATCCTGGCACTTCGCCAGCCCATGGCCTCCGACCTCCGCTTCATCGTCGCGGCGATGAAGGTCAGCCACGATCTCGAGCGCATCGGCGACTACGCCCGCAACGCGGCCAAGCGCGGCATCGTCCTCGCGCAGCAGCCGCCGATCGGCAGCCTCAACGGCTTCCAGCGAATGTCGGTGCTGGTGCAGGAGAACCTGAAGATGGCGATCGACGCGCTGGCGAACGGCGATGCCGAGGCGGCGCAGCGGGTCTGGGCCTCCGACGAGCCGATCGACACCGTCTACAACGGCATCTTCCGCGAGATGCTGACCCACATGATGGAGGACCCGCGCAACATCACCGCGGCGATCCACCTCCTCTTCATCGCCAAGAACCTCGAGCGCATCGGCGACCACGCGACCAACATCGCCGAGACCGTGCACTACGCGGTCCGCGGCGACAGCCTGCCGGAGGACCGGCCCAAGGCCGACGCCTCCGCCTTCGCCGTCGTGCAGCCGCCCGAATAGGCCGCAGCGGGAGACGCGCCATGCCCGACGCCACCGGCAACCTCGCCAAGCCGATCATCCTCGTGGTCGAGGACGAGGCGCCGCTTCTGACCCTGCTGCGCTACAACCTCGAGAAGCAGGGCTTCCGGGTCGAGGAGGCGACGGACGGGCAGGAGGCCCTGCTCCGGGTCGCGGAAACCCGGCCCGACCTCATCCTGCTCGACTGGATGCTGCCGGCCATGTCGGGCATCGAGGTCTGCCGACAGATCCGCCGCCGCCCCGCCACGCGCGACCTGCCGATCATCATGGTCACCGCCCGCACCGAGGACCAGGACGCAGTGCGCGCGCTCGACACCGGGGCCGACGACTACATCGCCAAGCCCTTCGCGATGGAGGCGCTGCTGGCGCGCATCCGCGCGCTGCTCCGCCGCTCCGGCGCGACGCCGGTCAAGGGCCGGATCACCTGGCAGGACATCGTGATGGACCAGGATGCCCACCGCGTGACGCGGGCCGGCAAGCCGCTGCACCTCGGCCCCACCGAGTATCGCCTGCTGGAATTCTTCCTCCAGCACCCCGGCCGGGTCTTCTCGCGCGAACAGCTGTTGGACGCGGTCTGGGGCCGCGACATCCATGTCGAGCCGCGCACCGTCGACGTCCATATCCGCCGGCTCCGCAAGGCGGTGAACGGCGATGGGCAGCCGGACGTGATCCGCACGGTGCGGTCCGCCGGCTACGCCCTCGACGTCGAGCAGTAGCCGCGCCGGCTGTCGCGCGCACCCAGGATTGACGCGCCCCGCCGGGCCGGGCGACGTATCGCCAGGACCCTGACCGGAGCGACTCCGATGCGCCGCCGCGCCGCCCTTGCCGCCTTCGCCGCCGCGCCCGCCACGCTGCTGGCGGCCTGCATGTCCCCGCAGGAGCGCGCTGAGCTCGCGTCGCTGCCGGTCCACCTGATCTTCTTCGCCGACGACAGCGTGGCGGTCGGCCCGCGGGCGCAGACCGTGATCCAGGACGCCGCCAACATCGCCACGCAGCACCCGAACGCCCGCGTGCGGGTCCTCGGCTTCGTGGCGCCCGATCCGGGCCAAGCGCCGCTGGTGGCACTCTCCCGCGCCCGCGCCGAGGCGGTCGCGAACGAGCTGCAGCGGCTCGGCGTCGCCGCCACGCGCATCCGCGTCGAGGGGCGTGGCGCCGCGCCCTTCTCCGGGCCCGAGGCGGCGATCGAGGCGCGGCGCGTCGAGATCCATATCGGCTGATGCGCCCCGCGCGGCCGCGGCGACCCGTCCGGCCGCGCAACCCGGGCTGACGGACAGCCCGCGCCGTGGCATCCGGCGACATGCCCTATGACGGCCGATTCGCCGGCGATCCGCTTTCCGTCCTCGCCGGCGTCTTCGGCCATCCGGGCTTCCGCGGGCGCCAGGACGAGGTCGTGCGCCACGTCGCCGCAGGCGGCTCCGGCCTCGTCCTCATGCCGACCGGCGGCGGCAAGTCGCTCTGCTACCAGGTCCCGGCGCTCTGCCGGCCCGGCGTGGGCGTCGTCGTCTCGCCCCTGATCGCGCTGATGGAGGACCAGGTCGCGGCGCTGCGCCAGCAGGGCGTCGCGGCGGCCGCGCTGCATTCCGACCTGCCGGAGGGCGAGGCGCGGCGCGTGCTGCACGACCTGCACGACGGCACGCTCAAGCTGCTCTACGTCTCGCCCGAGCGCCTGCTGCTGGACGGCATGCTCGCACGCCTCGACGAACTTCCCGTGGCACTCTTCGCGGTGGACGAGGCGCATTGCGTCAGCCAGTGGGGCCATCACTTCCGGCCCGAATATCGCGGCCTCGGCGTGCTGTCGCAGCGCTTCCCGCGCACGCCGCGTCTCGCGCTGACCGCCACCGCCGACCCACGTACGGTGGAGGACATCCGCCTCCAGCTCGGCCTCGCCGACGCGCCGGTGTTCCGCGGCGGCTTCGACCGCCCGAACATCCGCATCGAGGCCGCGCCGCGCGAGTCCGAACGGGCGCAGCTGCGCGCCTTCCTGAAGGAGCATGCCGGCGTGCCGGGTGCCGGCATGGTCTATTGCGGCAGCCGCGCGCGCACGGAAGCGACCGCCGAATGGCTACGCGGCGACGGGCACGACGCCCTTGCCTTCCATGCCGGCATGGACGCGGAGGCGAAGAAGGCCGCGCATCGCCGCTTCGCGCGCGGCGACGCGGTGGTGATGTGCGCGACCATCGCCTTCGGCATGGGGATCGACCGCCCCGACGTGCGCTGGGTGGTCCATCTCGACCTGCCGCGCTCGCCGGAGAGCTGGTACCAGGAGATCGGCCGCGCCGGCCGCGACGGGCTGCCCGCCCGCGCCCTGCTGCTCTACGGCGCCGGCGACATGGCGCTCGCCCGCCAGCGCATCGAGGAAAGCCCGGCAGGTCCCGAGCAGAAGCGGATCGAGCGCCAGCGGCTGGACGCGATGATCGCCATCGCCGAGGCCGCGACCTGCCGCCGCGCCCTGCTGCTCCGCTGCTTCGGCGAGGAGGTGCCGGCCGAGGCCTGCGGCGCCTGCGACATCTGCCTCGCCCCGCCGCGCGTCTTCGACGGCACGGTCGCGGCGCAGAAGCTGCTCTCGGCGGTCTATCGCACCGGCCAGCGTTTCGGCGCCGTGCATGTGGTGGACGTGCTGCGCGGCAAGCTGACCGAGAAGGTCGCCCAGTTCGGCCACGATCGCCTGCCGACCTTCGGCGTCGGCAAGGACCGGCCGGACAGCTTCTGGCGCTCCGTCGCGCGGCAACTCGTGGCGCGCGGCGCGCTCGACGTGGCGGTGGACAGCCATGGCGAGCTGCTGCTGACCGACGCCGCGCGCCCGATCCTGAAGGGCGCCGAGCCCGTCATGCTGCGCGAGGAGGTCGGGCGCCCAGCCGGGCCGAAGCCGCGCGGCGCGACGCCCGCGGCCGCCGGCGACCCGCTGTTCGAGAGGCTGCGCGAATGGCGCCGGGCCGAGGCGCAGGCCCAGGGCGTGCCGGCCTATGTCATCTTCCAGGACCGGACCCTGGCCGAGATCGCCGCCGCCCGGCCGCGGACGCTCGACCAGCTCGGCGCGATCAGCGGGGTGGGCGCGAGCAAGCTGCAGCGCTACGGCGCGGCGGTGCTGCGGCTGCTTTCCGAATGACGCGCCTGTAATTGCGAGTCAGTTGCAACTGAACCGCCGCCCGGCTAGGGTCCTCCCCGGGCAAGGGAGAGCGCGGGTGGAGTACATCTGCCTCTGCAACGGGATCACCGACGAGGAAGTGCGCCGCGCCGTCTGCTGCGGCGCGCGCCGGCCGAAGGAGGTCTATGAGGCTGCCGGGCACCGCGCGCAATGCGGCAAGTGCACGCGCGACATCCTGGCGCCGCTGCGCGCCACCCCGCCGCTGCCGCTCGAGGCGCGGGCCTGAGCGGCCCGCGCCCCACTTAAACCGCTGGGGCCCTCAGCTCGGCGTCGCGCCCGACGCCCGCACGATCGGCGCCCAGCGCTCCACCTCGCGGTTCACGAAGGCCTGCACATCCGCCGGCCCCTGGTCGTTCATCCGCAGCACGCCGAGCCCGGCCACGCGCTCCGTCATGCCGGGCTCGTTCAGCGCCACGGTGAAGGCCTCGCGCAGCCGCGCCACCGCGGCTTCCGGCATGCCGGCCGGGCCCGCCAGCACGAACCAGTTGATCGCGGTCGCATTCGGGAAGCCGGCCTCGGCGATGCTCGGCACGTCGGGGAAGGTGGACATCCGCTCGCCGCTGCTGAGCGCCAGCGCCCGCAGCGTCCCACCGCGCACGCTGCCGGCATGGGCGCCGAGCGTGTTCCAGAGCGAGCCAAGGCTGCCGCCGAGCACCTGCTGCTCCGCCTCTCCGCCGCCGCGGAACGGCACGTGCAGGAGTTGCACCCCCGTCTCGCGCGCCCAGAGCATGCCGGCGAGGTGCCCGACCGAGCCGATGCCGGCGGTGCCGTAGCTCATCGCCTCCGGCCGGGCGCGGGCGGCGGCCAGGTAGTCGGCCATGTTGCGGATCGGGTTGTCGGGGCGGACGCCGACCACCATCGGCGCGCCGCCCACCAGCATCACGTAGGAGAAGCTCCGGCGGACGTCGTAGGGCAGGTTGGGGAACAGCGTCTGCGCGATCGCCATCGGCCCGGCATTGGCCAGCACCAGCGAATGCCCGTCCGGCCGCTCGGCAGCGATATGCGCCGTGCCGACCGTCCCGCCCGCGCCGGGCCGGTTGTCGAGCACCACCGACTGGCCCAGCACGCGCTCGAGCGTCGGCGAGAGCAGCCGCACCACGCCGTCCGAGGTGCCGCCCGGCGAGAAGGGGCTGACGATGCGGATCGGGCGGTTCGGG
This sequence comes from Falsiroseomonas oryziterrae, assembly GCF_021864505.1. GTDB lineage: Bacteria > Pseudomonadota > Alphaproteobacteria > Acetobacterales > Acetobacteraceae > Falsiroseomonas > Falsiroseomonas oryziterrae. The sequence continues at coordinate 26,931 of NZ_JAKJIB010000008.1, read as the reverse complement.
AAGCCCTGGGCGAAGGCGCCCGACGGCAGCAGCGTCGGCAGGGCAAGGGAGGTCGCGAGAAGCGAGCGGCGAAGCATTCTGATCATCCCGGAAGCAGTCATGGGCCCGCATCTGCCGCCCGCGCAGGCAATCGCGCGGCCGGCCGGGGAGGGCAGTGCGATCCATGCCAGTTGCATGCCAGCCGCGTGAGCGGGCGGTTGCCGGTATCGCCGCCCCTGTCCCGGGCGTAGCCTCCCTTGATGCTCTGCCCCTTCGACGCGGCCCGTGACCTGCTCTTCACCCGCCTCGTGCCGGTGCCCGCGCGCGCGCTCTGGCGCGGCTGGACCGAGCCCGCGCTGCTGACGCAGTGGTTCTGCCCGAAGCCCTGGCGGACCACCGAGGCCGAAGTCGATCTCCGGCCCGGCGGCATCTTCCGCACCGTGATGGAGGGACCGTCCGGCGAGCGCTTCGATAATGCGGGTTGCTGGCTCGAGGTCGTGCCGCAGTCCCGCCTGGTCTTCACCGATGCCCTGGGCCCTGGCTTCCGGCCGACCGGCAAGCCCTTCTTCACCGGCACCCTGACCTTCGAGGAGACACCGGAGGGCACGCGCTACACGGCCTGGGTGCAGCACAAGGACGCCGGGGACCGCGACCGCCACGCCGCCATGGGCTTCGAGGAGGGCTGGGGCAAGGCACTCGACCAGCTTGTCGCGCTGGTCGGCGATTGACCGGATAGCGCCCGGTCCGATCTGATCGGCCGACCGGATCGGGGAGCATCGCATGATCGGACGCAGACGCCTGCTGGGAAGCGCCGCCGTGCTCGCGCTGCCCGCGATCGCCGATGCGCAGCCGGCCCGGCCGCGCGGGCCCTTCTGGCCGGGCGGCGCGCGACTCGCGGTCGGCGTCTGCATGATGTTCGAGGCCGATGGCGGCCAGCCCGCCATGTGGCAGCAGGGGCCGCCCGGCACGCCCCAGGCCAGCCAGCGCTTCCCCAACCTGCCGCTGATCCAGCAACGCACCTACGGCGCGAAGGAAGGCATCCCGCGCCTGCTCGACCTGTTCGACCGGGTCGGCTGCCGCGTCTCCTCCTTCATGATCGGCGAGAGCATCCGGCGCTATCCGGACCTTGCACGCGAGATCGTCGCGCGCGGCCACGAGGCTGGCGGCCGCGCCATCCGCCACGCGCCGCAGTTCCACCTGGCCAAGGACCAGGAGCGCGCCTTCCTGCGCGAAGGCTTCGAGGCGCTGCGCACCGCGACCGGCCTCTGGCCCAAGGGCTTCAACGCGCAGGGCCTGCAGGGCAGCGTGAACACCAACGACCTGCTGCAGGAGCTCGGCCTGATCTACTCGATCGACGACCGCACGCGCGACGAGCCCTGGATCCAGAAGGTCAATGGCGACCGCGACTTCTGCCTCGTGCCCTATATCGGCCACGTCAACGACCTGAACTTCTTCCAGAACCAGCAGCGCAGCCTGTCGGATTACGAGCAGATGCTGCGCCAGGAATTCGAGGTGCTCTACGAGGAAGGCGCCGTGCGCCGCCGCATGATGAGCGTGCCGCTGCACGACTTCGTCGCCGGTCGTCCCGCGGTGGTGCCGAGCGTCGAGCGCTTCCTGCGCTGGGCGGCGGGGCATCCGGGCGTCTGGTTCGCGCGCCGCGACGAGATCGCCGAATGGGCGCTCGGCCCCGGCCGCGCGCTGACGCCGGTGGATGCGCCGGTCATCCCGCAATGAGCACCTGACCGCGGGCGGTGCCGCCTCGCGTCACTCGCCGAGGAACTCCCGCACCGGCACGACCGACCGCGCCGGGTCCTCCTCCATCGGCACATGGCCGAGGCCCGGCAGCACCACCGTGCGGCTCACCCGCAGCACACGCTCGTAATCCGCGGCGTGGCGCGCCGGCACCATCCGGTCCGCCTCGCCCCACAGCAGCAGCACCGGAGCCGCGATGCGGCGCAGGAAGGGCTCGGGTGGGACGAGGACGTTGTCCTCGGTGCGGTCCAGGATCGCCCGCCGCACGCCGGGTGCCAGCAGCATGTCGCGATAGCGCTGCAGCACCTCGGGCGTCAGCGCGGCGGCATCGGCATAGGCCGGCGCCAGACCGCCGCGCACCATCGGCGCGGGCAGCGTCAGCGTGAACAGGTTCATCCAGAAGGGCACGCGGATCACCTGCCCGTAGTCGCGCCCCGGGCTCGCGAAGCCGTCCGGCGCCATCAGCACCAGACGCCTGACGCGATCCGGCCGCTCCGCCGCGAAGCGCCAGGCGATGCGCCCGCCCATCGAACTGCCGACCAGATCCGTCCGCGCAACGCCGAGCGTGTCGAGCAACCCTTCCAGCAGCACGACCGCGCGGTCGTCGGTGTAGTCGCGCGTCGGATCGGCGCCGGTGAGCCCGAAGCCCGGCAGGTCGATGCGGATCACGCGCCGGTCGCGGTCCAGGATCGCGGCCCAGTCCTCCCAGGTGTGGAGCGAGGCGCCGAAGCCGTGCAGCAGCAGCACCGCCTGCCCATCCCGCGGCCCGGTGTCACGCAGGTGGAAGCGCACGCCGTCCACCGTCACGAAGGTGCTGGGCGGCGCCGCGTAGCGCGCCTCGAGCGCGGCGCGCGGACGGTCGGGGTTCCACAGCCAGGCGAGCAGGGCGACGAGCCCCGCCAGCAGCGCCACGCCCAGCCAGGTCAGCACGCGCCTCACCCTTGCGCGCGGCGTCGCGCGCGGCGCGGCCTGCGCGCCGGCCATGTCGAGTGCCATGCGGAACCTCCGGCCGGCACAACGCCGCGGCGCAGGGGCGCGTTCATGCGGGGGCGAGACGCTGTTCCGCGACGCGCAGCGCGCGGTCGTGGAAGCGCGCCACCGCCGGGCGATGCGCGATCGACAGCACGGCCGTGCCGGGCAGGCGCTGGCGCAGCAGGCGATACAGCGCCTCCTCTCCCTCCGGGTCGAGGCTGGCGGTCGCCTCGTCGAGGAAGAGGAAGTCGGGCTTGACCAGCAGCGCGCGGGCGAAGGCGAGCCGCTGCTGCTCGCCGCCCGACAGGCGCCGGTCCCAGGCATCCTCCTCGTCGAGCCGTTCGGCGAAGTGCGGCAGGCTCACGGCGGCGAGCGCGTCGCGGATCGCCGTCTCCGGCACCTCCGCCGCATCGAGCGGATAGCAGACCGCGCGGCGCAGCGTGCCGAGCGGCAGGTAGGGCCGCTGCGGCAGGAACAGGGCCCGCGCGCCCTCCGGGATCGTCACGCTGCCGCGGCCGAAGGGCCAGATGCCGGCGATGGCGCGGAACAGCGTGGACTTGCCGCTGCCCGAGGCGCCGCTGATGAGCACCGCCTCGCCCTTCTCGATGCGGAGCGACGCGTCCTCCACCAGCACGCGGCCGCCGGGCACGGCGAGCGTCACGCCCTCCACCACCACGGCCTCACCGCCGCCCGGGATGGCGCGCACGCCGTCGTCGGTCGTGCGCGCCGCGACGATCGCGCGCTGGAAGCCGGTGAGGCGCTCGACCGTGGCGCGCCATTCCGTCAGGCGAGCGTAGTTGTCCACGAACCAGGACAACGCGCCCTGCACCTGGCCGAAGGCGCTGCTGGTCTGGATCAGTCCGCCGAGCGGGATGCGGCCCGAGAAATAGGCGGGCGCGGCCACCACGATCGGGAAGATGGACGCGACCTGGGTGAAGCCTGCGGTGAAGAAGGTCAGCCGCTTGGTGGCGATCATGATGCTCCACCAGTTCTCCATCAGTGCGCGGAAGCGCTGCGTCAGGCCGCGCTTCTCATCCGCCTCGCCGCCATAGAGCGCCACGCCCTCCACGTTGTCGCGCACACGCACCAGCGCGTAGCGGAAATCCGCCTCCACCCGCTGCTGGAGGAAGTTCAGCCGGATCAGCGGCCGGCCGATCAGGTGGGCGAGCCAGGTGCCGAGCACGGAGTAGATGATCGCCACCCAGACCATGTAGCCGGGGATGGAGACGCCGAGCACCTCGAGCGGACCCGACAGCGACCACAGCACGAAGATGAAGGAGAACAGCGTGACGACACTGGTCAGCAGCCCGAGGCCGAGGGCGAGCGTGTCGTCCACGAACATCCGGATGTCGTCGGCGATGCGCTGGTCGGGGTTGTCGGTGACGGGGTCGGTCAGCGCGATGCGGTAATAGGCGCGGTCCGAGAGCCACTCCGCGAGATAACGCTCCGTCAGCCAGCGCCGCCAGCGGATCTGCAAGGCCTGGCGGAGATAGAGCGCATAGACCGCGATCAGGATGTAGGCGGCTGCGATCACGCAGAAGCCCGGGAACCAGGTGCCCTCCGCCTCGCCGCCCAGCAGCAGCAGCGCCCAGAAGGTCGCCGCGTCCTTCTGCTCCAGCGCGTTGTAGAAGGCGCGCTGCCAATAGGTGAGGACCACCGTCATGCCGACCAGCGACAGGTTCAGCGCGACGACGGCGCCGAGCAGGGCGAGCCCGCGCCCGCGCTCCTCGCTCGACCAGTAGGGCCGGGCCAGCGCCCAGGCGTCACCGAGGAAGGAGCCGAGACGGCGCATGCAGGCGATCCTCTGCTCCCTCTCCCGCGTCAGCGGGGGAGGGTCGGGGTGGGGGTCGCGCGGTCAGCGCGCATTCGACAGGGGGCGCGGTCAGCGCGCATTCGACAGGGCCCGGTCGAACGCCGCGCGCCAGTCGGCGATTCGCTTCGCGTTCACGCCGAGATCGGAATAGCCGATCAGGCTGCGCGAGTAGAGGAACAGCCCGGTCCCGCCCGGCAGCTCCACGATCTGCGCGTTGATCAGGTCCGGGTAGTTCATCAGCCGCGTCCGCGCGACCCATTGCGCCTGCCGAAGCTCGGGCCATTCGGCCATCTTCCACACCCGCTCCATCCCGTCGCCGAGTCCGCGCAGGACGCCCCAGGCGGACTCGGCCGGGACCGGCAGCAGCGGCACCGTCTCGTGCCGTTCGTTGGTCGCGCCCGGCGGCGCAGCGAGATGCGCGTTGGGGGAGGAGGGCAGGCGGAGCGTCGGGAAATCCACCGGCGCCGCCGCCGGCAATCCGGCCGTCCCGCGGCCGAGCAGCATCTGCAGCATCGTCACTCCTTCACGCGCAGCCGGATCACGCCGCGGATCTCGCTCTCCGCATCCACTGCCTTGCCCTTGCGCAGCACCTCGATGCGCCCGTCGCGGGCGAGGCGGATCGCAGCGGCGCGCACCGCGCCCATCAGCCGTCGCCACGCCTCCTCCTCCGGCGCGAGGGCGCGCGCGACCTCGCTCGGGCAGATCGACTTGCCCGCGCCGCGCGCTTCGGTCTGGCGCAGGATCTCGGCGGCGATCGCGTCGTGGTCGGGCATCAGGGCACCAGCCAGCTGGCCTGCAGCGCGCCGCCCCGCCAGTCGAAGCGCGCGCGCCGGTGGCCTTCCGCGGCGAGTTCGAGCGCCTCCAGCGTCTCGAAGCGCAGCAGGATGGCGACGAAGTTCGCGCGCCCGCCTTCCGCGTCGCGCGGCGCGGCCGGCGGCACCTCGATCGGCGTGCCCGGCGCGGGCTCCACCGCATAGCACATGCGGGAGAAGTCGCGGCTGCCGCGCCACGCGGCATCGGCGACCTCGTCGGAGGCGTGGACCGCAGTCCGGCCCGACAGCCGCAGCTGCAGCTTCGCCTTGGCGTCGTAGAGGTGCAGCTGCGCGCGCGGCTCGCGGGCCAGCGACGCGACCTTGCCGGAGCGCGCGTCGCTGTGCAGCCGGATCAGTCGGGTGGCCGGATCGAAGCCGCGCAGCACGAGCGTCCGTGCCTCCGGCGCGCCATCCGCTCCGACCGTCGCCAGAGTGGGCGTGTGGAAGGCCGAGCGCCGGTCCGCGACCCCGCGCGCGAGCAGCCCGAAGGCGTTGCCGAGCACCTCCTCCAGCGTCATCGGCCGGCGATCACCGCGCCGAGCGCGGCGCCGCTCTCCACCGCCGCCTCGGCCCGCGCCGCGATGCACCAATCGCCCGCGGCGCCCAGGCCGAGCGCCGGTTCCCACAGGCAGGGCGCGCCGAGCGCCTGCTCGACCAGCGCGTAGCGCCAGCGATGCGCGGAGGCGTGCAGCGGCGCCGGCAGCCCGCCCGCGAGCTCGGCGAAGGCGGTGAGCAGCGCGGCCTGTGCCTCCTCCGCCCGCAGTTCCAGATGCTCGCGCGACCAGGCGGGCCCGCCCTGCATCACCCAGCACTCGGTCGCCGCGTCGCGGGCGGGCTTGGAGCTGTCGCGCGCGGCCCAGCCGATCGGGCTGCCCTCCGGCCGCAGCGTATCGGGCAGGGCGAGGCGGGACGGGAAGGCCGCCATCAGCGTCCAGCAGGGCGCGATCCGCACCATCTCGACCACGCGGGCGAGGTGCGGCGCCGGCCCGCGCAGCAGCGGCACGGCCTGCGGCGCCGGGATCGCCAGCACGACCGCATCGAAGGGGCCGGACGCCTCGACCGTGTCGTCGGCCTGCTTCTGGCCCGGGCGGCGGGGCGCGGCGTGGCGCAGCATCCAGGCGCCGGCTGCGCCCTCGACGGCGACGACCTCGCGCGCCAGCGCGACCTCCAGGCCCTCAGCCAGCGCGCGCGGGATCGCCGACATGCGCGGCACGCCGACATGCCAGCCATCGGCCTGCCACGCCTGCGCCCCCGATGCCTCCAGCGTCGCGCGGAAGAGCGCGCCGCGCGCGGTCAGGTATTGCGCGCCGTGGTCGAAGGCGAAGGCGCGGCCCTCTGCCTCCACGCGCCGCGTCGCGAGCCGTCCGCCGGGCGCGCGGCCCTTGTCGAACAGCCGAGTCTCGACGCCATGGGCGGCGAGCGTCCGGGCGCAGGACAGGCCGGCCAGTCCGGCCCCCACGATGGCGACGGAGCGGGGCATGGCCCCTGTATGGCCCCGGATGGGGCGGCCGCAAAGGTCAGCGCTGGCCGTCCCAGGCCGCGATCTCCTCCTGCCGCAGGCCGCCGACGCGGGCATGCGGCCGCGGCCCGGTGGTCATCGCCAGCGCGAAGAGGATCTCGTCCCCCCGTGGCGCGTCCGGCACCACGCAGGTGATCCCGTCGAAATGGCTGCGCACATAGGCCGCGTTGCGGTGATGGATCGGCAGGTCTAGCAGCGCCCCCATCGGCCCGACCTTGGTCATGGACGGCACGATGGCGAGCGCCTTGCCGAGCAGCCCGCGCATCGCATAGCCGCCCGCGACATGCCAGAGCGCGCCGTGCTCCAGCTCGCCCGCCTCCCCGACCAGCCCGCCCTTGCCATAGGCCTCGACCGCCGTCGGGTCGCCGCCGAGCCCTGCCAGCAGCTTCTCCGCCACCATCAGCCCGACCGGCTTCATCGCCTCCATCATCCACATCAGCTCGGGCTCGTGGCGGCCGGCGAAGGGATTGCGCAGAACGACGGCGCACCAGCCCTTCAGGACGGGCTTCGCCAACGGTGGGCCGCCGTCGTGGCGCACCTCCTCGACATGCAGCACCGTTTTCCGGATCGCGATCTCCTGGCTCATGCGGCCTCCAGGGCGTTGAGTGGCGTGCCGACGATGCGGGCCTGGCCGCGCAGGCGCAGCGCGGCACCGAGGATCAGGCCCTCGCGCCGCCAGACCTCGGCGCGCTCGGCGCCGGCATCGAGCGCCGCCGCGATTTCGTCCGGCGCCAGCGCACCGACCGCGACGGTCACCAAGCGCTCGCCGAGGTCGCTGTCGGGATCGAGCGTGCGCGCCGGGCGCCGCGTGACGGCGGGGCTGTCGAGGTTCGCGGCGTTGGCGATCAGCGTTGCCGCGGCATCCGCGGTCGCCGCGTCGCGCGCCAGCACGGTCACGGCGTCGGCGATGCCGAGCGAGAAGGACCGCCCGCCGCGGCCGGAGGTCGCGATCCCGCCGATCCCGTCGCCGTGCGCGATGCGAAGCGCCCCGTCGAACGCCGTGCCGGGGATGGGCTCGGCCGCGAGGCCGATCGCCAGCGTCTCGCCAGGGGCGGCGAAGACTGCGATGTCGCCGCCATCGTTGACGAAGGCCTTGCGCAGGCCGGGCGCGGCGGCGCGCATCGCCGCCAGGAGCTCATCCGCCACAGCGCCCGCCACGGCCGCCATGGCGGTGACGAAGACTCCCCGCCGCGCGAAGGGGAGGCATGCGGCGAGCATCTGGCGCGCGACCTCACCCGTCAGCCGCGTGCCGCCGGTCACGGCACTGCGCAGCACGGGCAGCTCCGCCACCAGCTCGTCCAGGATCGTCCGGAACCGAAGCGCCGCCGCACGCTCCGCCGCCGCCACCTCCGCCGGCGTCCCCCAGACGCGCAGCACCACGTCGATCGGGCCGTGCTGCAGGTGCAGCCGCTCGCCCGCGAGGCGCTGCGCGATCATCGCGCGAAGGGCCAGGGATTGCCGGGGATCCAGCCCTCGACGCGCAGCTGGTCGCCGAGGCCGCGCAGCAATTCCTCGACCGGCACGATCTCGTCCATGTGCCCGCCGAGCTGCGCATAGAGCGCGCGCGGCAGGGTGAACTCGATCGGCGCGACGAGGGCAGGCGTCGGCACGTAGCCGAAAGCCTTGCCCGGGAAGCGCAGCACATCCGCCATCACGGTGATGCCGCCGCCCGGCCAGAGATAGGCGGGGGCGCCGCCCATGGTCACGCGCACCTCGCCGGCCGCGACGGCGCGCGTCAGCAGCACCGGGTTCTCCGTCACGCCCGCGCGCAAGGATCCGCCGGCGCCCGCCATGAACAGCACGGAGCAGAGCGACGGCTCGCAATTCTCGCCGATCCGCTCCACCACGACACGGACCGCTGCCGGCATCTCCGCCGGCACCGGGCGCAGCGCCTCGTCCAGCACGAACCAGGCGGCATGGTCGCCGGTGGTGGAGGTCATCAGCAGCCGCAAGCCCGGCCAGGCGAGCTTCGGGTCGATGCTCTCGATGATGGAGAGCGGGTCCGTCACATCCGTCCCGCCCCAGCCGAGGCCGGGCTTCGCCACCTGGAAATACCGCCCCGGCGTGGAGCGTCGGCCGCGCACGCGGATGCCCGTCGCGCGCATCCCCAGCACCTTGCCTGCCTGGTGCTCGCTCAGGACGCCGGTGATGTGGTCGTCCACCACGATGACCTCGTCGGCATGCCCGAGCCACTGCTGCGCGAAGATGCCGACCGCCGCGCTGCCGCAGCCGACGCGCATGCGCCGTTCCTCGACACCGTCCACCACCGGCGCGCGGCCGGCCTGCACCACGACCTCGTGCCCGCCATCGATGGTCAGCGTCACGGGCTCCGCCGCGCACAGCGCCAGCAGCGTCTCGCAGGTGACGACGCCCTCGCGCTTCGACCCGCCCGTCAGGTGCCGCACGCCGCCGAGGCTCAGCATCTGGCTGCCGTACTCGGCGGTGGTGACATGGCCGACCTGCTCGCCCTTGCAGCGCACCGCGGCCGCCTCGGGCCCGAGATGCCGGTCGGTGTCGATCTTCACCTTCACGCCGCAGTAGCTGAACATCCCCTCCGTCACGACGGTGACGGTGTCCACCCCGTCATGCGTCGAGCCGACGATGAAGGGGGCCGGCTTGTAGTCGGGATAGGTGGTGCCGGCGCCGACGCCGGTGACGAAGGCGCGGCCGGGATCGAGCAGCTTGCCGTCCCAGGCCCCGTCCGCGAAGGCGACGAGCGGCGCGCCGGTCTCCACGGCATGCGCAAGCGCCAGCGCCGGATCGGTACGCACCAGTTTGCCGTCTTCGTTGGCGTAGCGGCTGCACGCGCCCGCGCGACCCGGCCGGATGCGGCAGAGCACCGGGCAGGCGTCGCAGCGTATGATGCCCTCGCCCTCGGACTGCCCGAACTTCTCGCTCCTGGCCTCCGCGCTAACCCTGTCGGACATGCAGCGCCTCCCACAGCCGGTGCGGCAGGACCGGCACGCGCGTCACGCGCACCCCGGTCGCGTGCCGGATCGCGCCGAGGATGGCCGGCGCGGTCGGCACCAGCGCGGGCTCGCCCACGCCTTTTGCGCCGAAGGGGCCTTCCGGTTCCGGATCCTCGATCAGGTGCACGCGGATCGGCGGCACGTCGCCCGCGGTCGGGATCAGGTAGTCATGCAGGTTCTCGGTGCGGCCGGGGATGAACTCCTCCATCAGCGCGAGGCCGAGGCCCTGCGCGATGCCGCCATGGATCTGGCCGATGACCAACGTCGGGTTCACCGCGCGCCCGACATCCTGCGCCGCCACGATCTCCTCCACCTTCACCGTGCCGAGCACCGTGTCCACCCGCACCAGCGCGCATTGCGCCGCGAAGCCATAGGTCGCGTAGGGGATGCCCTGGCCCTCTTCATCCAGCGCCGTCGTCGGCGGATCGTAGCGCCCGTCGCCTTCGAGGTCGCTCGCCAACGCGGCGAGGTCGATGCTCCGCCCGCCGCCCGCCCGGTCCGCGACATGCAGCGTCGCACCGGACAGCGCGAGCGTCGCATCCTCCCCCGCATTGGCGAGCGCCAGGATCTTCCGCCGCAGGTCGCGCCCGGCCTCCAGCGCCGCGCGGCCGCTGACGAAGGTCTGGCGCGAGGCCGAGGTCTTGCCCGCGTCATGCGTCAGCGCCGTGTCGCCCAGGACGAAGCGGAACGCGGACAGCGGGAGACCGAGCGCATCGGCACAGATCTGCGCGATGACCGTCGTGCTGCCCTGGCCGATATCCACCGCGCCGTTGAACAGCGTCAGCGTGCCGTCGCGGCCCAGCACGACGCGCATGCGCGACGGGTTCGACATGGAGGTATTGCCGCAACCATACCACATGCAGGCGATGCCGGCGCCGAGACGGTGTCGCGTCGCGCTGGTGTTGTGCGCAGCAACTCGGGACAACATCGCATCCCACACCGGCTTCAGCGCATCCAGGCATTCGGGCAGCCCCGCCGAGGCGTGCAGCACCTGCCCCGAGGGCGTGACGTCGCCATGCCCGATCGCGTTGCGCCGCCTGATCTCCCAGCGATCGAGCCCGAGTTGTTCCGCCAGGTCGTCCACCAGCGCCTCGGTCGCGATCGCCGCCTGCGGCACGCCGAACCCGCGGAAGGCGCCGGCCGGCGTGTCGTTGGTGTAGACCGCGCGCGTGCGGTTGCGGACGTTCGGCACGCGATAGGGGCCGGAGGCATGCACCGGCACCCGGTTCGCGACCGTCGGCCCCCAGCTGGCATAGGCGCCGGTGTTGAAATCGGCGTCGAGCGCATAGGCGGTGAAGCGTCCCTCGGCATCGGCCGCCATGCGTGCGCGCAGGATTGCCGGGTGCCGCTTCGTCGTGCTCGCCATGCTCTCGGTGCGCGAATAGACCACGCGCACCGGCCGGTTCACCGCGCGCGCCGCCACCGCGAGCAGCGGCTGGATGGAGACGTCGAGCTTGCCGCCGAAGCCGCCTCCGCAGGCCGTGGGCACGATGCGCACCGCCTCCTCCGCCACGCCGAGAACGCGGGCCGTCTCCTCCCGGTCCATGTAGGGCGCCTGGGTGCAGGCAACGATCGTCATGCCGCCCTGCGTCGGTTCGGCGTAGCCCGCTTCCGGTTCGATATAGGCGTGCTCGACGAAGGCGGTCTCGAACGCGCCCTCGGCCTGCGCAGCGGATTGCGCGGCGTCCGCATCGCCCGATGTCAGCCGCCCCCGCACCAGCACGTTTCCCGGCGCATGCGCGTGGAGCTGCGGCGCGCCCTTGGCCAGCGCGGCCTCCACGCCATGCAGCGCCGGCAGGGGCTCCCACGCGATCGGCAGGTCCCCATCGCGCACCGCCTCCACCGCCGCGCGTTCGCCAACAAGCGCCAGCACCGCTTCGCCGCGGAATCGCACCAGCCCCTCGGCCAGCACGGGCTGGTCTTTGAGGTTCGGCATGATGCCGAAGGCGTTGATCCCGGGCACGTCGCGATGCGTCAGGATGGCCTGCAGCCCGAGCCCGCGGCGCGCGGCCTCCAGGTCGCCCAGCGTGAAGCGCGCGCTCGCATGCGGCGAGCGCACCACCCGCAGCCAGAGCGCATCCGGCGGCGCCGCATCGGCCCCGAACCGGTCCGTGCCCGCGACCTTCGGCGCGCCGTCCAGCCGCGCCACTGCTGCACCCACCGCCCCGCCGGCCGACGGCATCGGCGTTGCATGTGGCACCGCATCCAGCACCGCGTCCACGATCTTGCGGTAGCCGGTGCAGCGGCAGAGTACGCCGCTGATCGCCTCCTCCACCGCAGGCGCGCAGGGCGTCGGGTCGCGCGTCAACAGGTCGCGGGCGGCCATGATCATGCCCGGCGTGCAGATGCCGCATTGTGCCGCGCCATGCGCCAGGAAGGCAGCGCGAAGCTGCTCGACCAGCGGGTCCTCCGCCTCGATCGTCGTGATGCGCGCACCCTCCGCCTGCGCGGTGGGCACCAGGCAGGCGCAGACCTGCGCGCCGTCCAGCAGCACGGTGCAGGCGCCGCAATCGCCCGCCTCGCAGCCCACCTTCGTGCCGGTCAGGCCGAGTCGCTCGCGCAGCGTGTCCGACAGCGGCGCGAACGGCGCCGCATCGGTTTCCACGTGGCGCCCGTTCAGCGTGAAGGCGATCATGCGAGGCCCCGCAGCAGATCGCGCAGCAGCGTCAGCGCCGCGCCGCGGCGGTAGGCGGCGGAGGCGCGGATGTCGTCGATCGGCGACAGCGCGGCGAGATGATCGGCCTGCACCACCTCCGCCGCCTCGCGGATCGCCACCCCGCGCAGCGCGGCTTCCAGCGCCGGCAGGCGCTGCGCCACGGCCGAACAGGCGCCGACTGCCAGCCGGGCCTCGGCAATGCGGCCCGTCGCGTCAGCCGCGACCACGCCGGCGGCCATGGCGATGGAGATGACGAGGTAGCGCCGTGCGCCGAGCTTCACGAAGCCGCTGCGGGCACCGTCGAGCCGCGGCACATGCAGCGCTACCAAGATCTCCGTCGGTTCCAGCGCGGTCGCACGATAGCCGGTCAGGAACTCGCGCAGCGGCACTTGGCGTGGCCGCGGCCCGGCGATGTCGACCTGGGCCTCCAGCGCCAGCAGGTTGGGGATCCCGTCCCCGGCCGGCGAGGCGGTGATGAGGTTGCCGACGATCGTGCCACGGTTCTGCACCTGCACGCCGCCGACCTCCCGCGCGGCCGCCTTCAGCCCATCGAACAGAGGCGGCAGCGCCGCGCGTCCCAGCGCCGACCAGGTGACGAGGCAGCCGATGCGCCAGCCCGAAGCGGTTTCCTCGATCCGGTCGAGGCCCGGGATCGAAGTGATGTCCAGCACGTCCTTGTGCGTCGGGTCGCCCCAGGCGCGGCGCCCGGCGGCGGCGGGGTAGACGTCAGTCCCGCCCGCGATCACCGCGACGTCCTGCGCAGCGCGGATCGCCAGCGCCTCCTCCAGCTTGCGGGGGCGGTGATAGGCGATCATGGCCCGAACAGTCGTTCCGCCTGTTCCGCCGTGTAGTAGCCGCGCGCCACGTCGCGCGCGACGAGGTCGCGTTCCCGCTCGCGTGGATCGCCATAGCCGCCGCCGCCCGGCGTCATCACCTCCACCCGGTCGCCCGCGACCAGGCGCAGCCCCTGGTCCTTCGACAGGTGCTCCGGCACCGTCGTGACGCCGCCGCGGTGCAGCCGCACGACATTCGGCGCGCCATCCTGCCCGCCCAGCACGCCGGGCGGGCCGAAGCGGCCGTGATCCATCACGAAGCTCGCCCGCGCCTCGCCGCGCAGCAGTTCCACCTCGTAATGCACGCCGAAACCGCCGCGCCGCCGCCCGGCGCCGCCCGAGCCCTCATGGATCGCGAAGCGGCGGAACAGGATGGGGAAGTACTGCTCCATCACCTCGACGGGCGGCGTCTTGCTGATGCCGATCGTCGAGCAGGCATTGGTCAGCCCGTCCTCGCGCGCGTTGCCGCCATGGCCGCCGCCGGTGATCTGGTACATCACGTATCCCGCGTCCCGCGCCGGATCGAAGCCGCCGAGCGCGAAATTCCCGGAGGTGCCGGCGGGCGCCGCCCAGAGCTCGTCCGGGATGGCCTGGGCGAGGGCGAGAAAGACGGCCTCCGCGACGCGCTGGCTGACCTCCGCCGCGCAGCCCGAGACCGGGCGCGGATAGCGGGCATCGAGGAAGGTGCCCTCGGGACGCATCACCCGCAGCGGCTCGAAGGTGCCGGCATTGATCGGCACATGCGGGAAGACGTGCTTCATGCCGAGATAGATGGCGGAGCAGGTGGTCGACCAGACCGAGTTCATCGGCCCGCGGCAGGGCGGCGACGACCCGGACAGGTCGAAGGTCAGCGTCTCGTCCTGCTTGGTGACCGTCAGCGCGATGCGGAGCGGCTCGTTCACCACGCCGTCGGAATCGACGAAGGCCTCGGCGCGATAGACACCGTCCGGGATGCGCCGGATCTCGGCCCGCATGCGCTCCGCCGCCCGGGCGCGGATGCCCGCGATCGCGTCCTTCAGCCCCGCCGCGCCGTAGCGCGCGAGCATCTCGCTGAGCCGCTGCTCGCCTACCAGCAGCGCGGCGGCCTGCGCCTTGATGTCGCCGATCCGCTGCCCCGCGACGCGGATGTTGGATTGGATGATGGAGACGATCTCCCGGTCCAGCTCGCCGCGCTTGAAGAGCTTCACGGGCGGCAGGCGGAGGCCTTCCTGCTCCACCTCCGTCGCATGCGCGCTGAAGCCGCCCGGCACCATGCCGCCGATGTCCGGCCAGTGCCCCGTGTTCTGCAGCCAGCAGAACAGCTCGCCCTCCACGAAGACCGGCTTCGCGAAGCGCACATCCATCAGATGCGTGCCGCCGAGATAGGGATCGTTGACGATGTAGATGTCGCCTGGCTCCGGCGCCGCCACCGCGCCCTCGCGGATCAGGCGCGCGAGATGCGCGGCGGAATGCGCCATGGTGCCGACGAAGACCGGCAGGCCGAACTCGCCCTGCGCGATCAGCTCGCCTTCCGGCCCGTAGATGCCGTCGGAGCGGTCGTCGGCCTCCGCGATCACCGGCGAGAAGGCGGCGCGCGAGAACGCGATGTCCATCTCGTTGCAGACCTGCTGCAGCCCTGCCTGGATCACGGCAAGCGTCAGTGCGTCCGTCATGCTGCCACCCGGATCCGCAGGTTGCCGATCGCGTCCACCACGGCCTCGCTCCCCGGCTCCAGCACCGTCGTCGCATCCGCCTGCTGCAGGATCGCGGGGCCCGCGATGCGGACGCCCTCCGCCAGCGCCTCGCGCTGCCACACGGCCGCGTCGTGCCAGGCGCCGTCGGCGTAGAGCCGACGCGTGCCGATCCGCGCCTCGCCGCGCGGCCCACCCAGCAGCGCGCCGAGGGCGAAGCCGCGCCGCTTTCCGATGACGCTCGTGTTGAGGTTCACCAGCACAGCGCGGATCTCCGGCATGCGGATCTGGAAGCGCGCGAAATACGCCGCCTCGAAGGCCGCCTGGATCTCGGCGCGCGAGGGCGCTGGCCTCGGCAGCGGGACGCGGATCAAGTGTGTCTGGCCGCGGAACTGCATGTCGGCGGAATGCAGCACCACCGCTTCCTCCACCTCGCCGCGCTCGGCCAGCACGGTGGCCAGGCCGCGCTCGCGCTGCGCGCCGAGCACCGCCGCGATCTCCTCCTCCGGGATGTCGTCCAGGCCGCGGTTCAGCGTGTTCACCAGGTCCTGCCGCAGATCGGCGACCAGGCAGCCGAGCGCGTTGGTCAGGCCGGGCCGCGCGGGCACCAGCACCTCCGGGATGCCGATCTCGCGTGCCAGCGCCACGGCATGCAGCGGCCCCGCGCCGCCGAAGGCGAACAGCACGAAGTCGCGCGGGTCGTGCCCCTTCGAGAGCGACACCATGCGGATCGCGCCGGTCATGTGGACATTCGCCAGCCGGATCGCCGCCTCCGCCGCCTGCTCGACGGAGATGCCGAGCGGCGCGCCGATCTCGCGCATGAAGGCCTCGCGCAGGCGCTCGAGCGGGACCGGCTCGCGCACCGCCAGCAGCCGCGCCGGGTCGAGCCGGCCGAGCACCAGATTGGCGTCGGTGATGGTCGGCTGCGTGCCGCCGCGCCCGTAGCAGATCGGGCCGGGCGTGCTGCCCGCGCTTTCCGGCCCGACCCGCAGCATGCCCGCGCGATCGAGCCCCGCGATGGAGCCCCCACCCGCGCCGACGGTGCGCACATCCACCATCGGCAGGTGGATCGGCAGGCCATAGGCGATGGAAAGCTCCGCCGAGACCTCCGGCACCCCGCCGGCGATCAGCGCGACATCGGTCGAGGTGCCGCCCATGTCGTATGTGATGGCGTTGCGCAGCCCGCTCTGCGCCAGCGTCGCCGCCGCCGCCATGACGCCCGACGCCGGGCCGGACATGACGGTCTTCGCTGCCTCGCGCGCCACCAGCCGCGCCGGCACCGTGCCGCCATTGCCGTTCATCACCAGCAGGTCGCGCCGGTGGCCGCGCGCGGCCAGCCCCTCCTGCAGTCTGTGCAGGTAGCGGTCGAGCACAGGCTGCACCGCCGCATTCACGCTCGCGGTCGTCCCGCGCTCGTATTCGCGGAACTCCGACAGCAGCTCGTGGCCGAGCGTGACGTAGGCATTGGGCCAGATGCTGCGCGCGATCTCGCCCGCGCGGCGCTCATGCGCGGGGTTGGCGTAGGCGTGCAGGAAATGGATCACCAACGCCTCGCAGCCTGCCTCGAGCAGCGCCCGCGTCTCGCGCGCCACGGCCGCCTCGTCGAGCGGCGCCACCACGCTGCCGCGCGCATCCATGCGCTCCGCCACCTCGCGGCGCAACTCGCGCGGGACCAGCGGCTCGAAGCTGCCCGTCATGCCATAGGGCTGCGGCCGGGTGCGGCGGCCGAGCTCCAACACGTCGCGGAAGCCGGCCGTGGTGATCAGCCCGACGCGGGCCAGCTTGCGTTCCAGCACCGCGTTCGTCGTGGCCGTGGTGCCGTGGATGATGAGGTCGATCGCCGCGGGATCGGCGCCGGCCGCCGCGATCGCATCCATCACCCCGTCGGCCTGGTTGGGCGTGGTCGGGACCTTGGCCAGCCGCACGGTCCCGTCCGCCTCCTGCAGCAGCAGGTCGGTGAAGGTCCCGCCGACGTCGATGCCAGCAACGCGTCTCATACCGTCAGATACGCCTCGCGGACCTGCTCATCCGCCTCCAGCGCCGCCATGGCGCCCTGGAAGCGGATCTCGCCGCGTTCGATGACATAGGCACGATCCGCCACCGCCGCGGCGAAGTCCAGGTTCTGCTCGGATAGCAGCACCGCGATTCCTTCCTCCTTCATGCGCAGCACGGCATCCGCCATCTGCTCGACGATCACGGGCGCGAGACCTTCGGACGGCTCGTCCAGCAGCACCGCCTCCGGGTTGCCCATCAGCGTGCGCGCGATGGTCAGCATCTGCTGCTCGCCGCCCGACATGGCGCTGGCGCGGCGGCCGCGCATCTCGGCGAGATTCGGGAAGACCGTGAAGAGCCGCTCCGGCGTCCAGGCGGCGCGGCCGGCGGCCGGCGCGCGGCGTCCGACCTCGAGGTTCTCGTACACCGTCAGGTCCGTGAAGATCCGCCGCTCCTCCGGCACATAGCCCAGGCCGAGCCGCGCGATGCGGAAGGGGGGCAGCCCTGTGATGTCCTGCCCTGCGAAGCGAACCCGCCCGCCGCGCGGCGGCAGCAGGCCCATGATCGCCTTCAGCGTGGTGGACTTGCCCGCACCGTTGCGCCCCATCAGCGCCGCCACCTCGCCCCGGCGCAGCGATAGCGAGACGCCGAACAGCACCTTGGCCGGCCCATAGCCGGCATGCAGCGCCTCGACCTCAAGCACCGCCTCAGCCATGGGCGCGACGCGCGCGCAGCGCGGCCTTCACGCCGGTGGTGCCGAGGTAGACGCGCTGCACCTGCTCGTTGGCGCGCACCTCCTCCGGCGCGCCGGCGGCGATGATCTCGCCGCGGACCAGCACCAGGATCCGGTCGGCATGGGCGAAGACGGCGTCCATGTCGTGCTCGGTGAAGAGCACGCCGATCCCTTCCTCCCGCGCGATACCGGCCGTCAGCCGCATGAGGCTGGCGCGCTCGCGCGGCGCCATCCCCGCCGTCGGCTCGTCCATCAGCAGCAGCCGCGGCGCGGCGGCGAGCGCGATGGCGAGTTCCACGCGCTTCACGTCGCCATAGGCGAGCTCCCCGATCGGCCGGTCCGCGGCATCCGCCATGCCGACGCGATCCAGCAGGGCCAGCGCCTCAGCCCGGAACAGCCGCTCCGCATCGGCCACCACGTCGCGCGTCCGCCCCGCATGCGCGATCAGCGCCATCTGGACGTTGCCGACGACGGTCATGGACAGGAAGGTCTGCGCGACCTGGAAGGTCCGCCCGACGCCAAGCCGGCAGACCTCGCGCGGCGGCATGCCGGTGATGTCCTGCCCGGCGAGCGTCACGCGCCCGCTGTCCGGCCGCAACTGGCCGCCCACCATGTTGAAGGTGGTGGACTTGCCCGCGCCGTTCGGCCCGATGATCGCCAGCATCTCCCCGGCCGTCAGCGCGAAGGACACGTCGCGCGCCGCGACCACGCCGCCGAAGCTCTTGTTCAGTCCCTCCGCGCTCAGCAGCGTCATGCGCGCACCACGCCGGGCTGGCGGCGGAGCGCCGCATAGGCGCCGCCGAGTCCGCGCGGGAAGATCAGCACCAGCGCGATGATCGAGGCGCCGAGGAAGAACCGCCAGAAATCCGTCAGCGGCATGAAGACGTCCTTGATGGCGTGGAAGGCGGCCGCACCCACCACCGCCCCCATCACCGTCTGGATGCCGCCCAGCAGGATCATCGCCAGGAAATCCACCGACATCGGGATGCCGAGCATCGTCGGATCGATGGATCCCTTCGAAAAGGCATAGAGCCCGCCCGCCAGCCCCGCGGCCGCGCCGGCCAGCGTGAAGCCAAGCCAGCGATGCACCCGCACATCCACCCCGATCGCATCCGCCCGCTGTTCCGAATCCCGCGCCGCGCGCAGCGTCGCGCCGAAGGGGGCGTAGACCACGTGGCGCAGCGCCAGGATCGCCGCCACCACCAGCACGGCGACGACATAGAAATAGACGTGGCGCGAGGCCGCCCAGGCGCTCGGCCAGACGCCGACCACGCCGTTGTCGCCGCCGGTGAACTCCACCCATTGGAAGCAGACCGCATAGGCGATCTGAGCGAACGCAAGCGTCAGCATCGCGAGGTAGATGCCGGAGAGCCGCACTACGAAGAAGCCGAACAGCGCCGCGAACAGCCCCGCGACGACGGGCGCCGCGACCAGCGCCGGCTCCATCGGCACGCCCGCCTTCACCACCAGCAACCCCGCCGCATAGGCGCCGAGGCCGAAATAGGCCGCGTGCCCGAAGCTGACGATGCCGCCATTGCCGACCAGGAAATTCAGCGAGAAGGCGGCCAGCGCGAAGACCAGCACCTCGGTCGCCACCTTCATCGTATAGGCCGAGCCGAAGAAGGGCAGGGCGAGCAGCGCCGTGACGGACAGCGCCAGCAGCCCCTTCTCGACCGCCGCGAAACGCGCAGGGTTCAGGATGCCCTCCGGCAGCGCCGCCCGCCCCGCCGCGGCCTCCGGCTTCCCCAGCAGCCCCCAGGGCTTCACCACCAGCACCGCCGCCATCAGCAGGAACACCAGCACCAGCGTGATCTTCGGGAAGACCAGCACGCCGAAGGCCTGCAGCTGCCCGATCAGCACCGCGGCCAGGAAGGCACCCGTCACGCTGCCCATGCCGCCGATCACCGTCACCACGAAGACCTCGGTGATGATCGAGAGGTCCATCTGCGCCGAGGCACTCACGCGCGGGATCTGCAGCGCGCCGCCGAGCCCCGCCAGGAACGCGCCCAGGAACAGCGTGCCGGTGAACAGCAGCGCCTGGTTGACGCCGAGCGCGCCGACCATCTCGCGGTCGCGGGTCGCGGCGCGGATCAGGATGCCGAAGCGCGTCCGGTGCATCAGCAGCCACAACAGGCCCAGCACCGCCGGCCCGACGAAGATCAGGAACAGCTCATAGGCCGGGAAGCGCTGGCCCAGTATCTCCACGCCGTGCCGCAGCCCCGGCGCGCGCGGACCGGTGATGTCCACCGGCCCCCAGATCTTCAGCACCGCATCCTGCACCATCAGCACCACGCCGAAGGTCGCGAGCAGCTGGAACAGCTCCGGCACCTTGTAGATGCGCCGCAGCAGCAGGACCTCCATCACCACGCCGAGGATCCCGACCGCGACCGCGCTGACCAGCACGCCCACGAAGAACAGCCAGGGCGAGCGGTCGATCTCCAGCAGCCACGGCACCACCGTCACGGCGATGTAGGCGCCGAGCATGTAGAAGGAGCCATGCGCGAAGTTGACGATGCGCGTGACGCCGAAGACCAGCGTCAGCCCGGAGGCGATGACGAAGAGCGAGGACGCGCTGGCCAGGCCCGACAGGGCCTGAACCACGACGAAGCTGAAATCCACTCAACTGCTCCGGCGGGCGGCGCGCACCTCCGCTTCCGGGAACATCACCTCCGCCCCGTCCACATAGCGCGCGTTACGCATCGCGCCCTGCCGGCCGCGCAGCACCGTCTCGCCCACCCAGGTGCCCATCGTGCCCTGCTGGTCGATGCCGCGCATCACGACCGGGCCGGTCACGGTGTCCGTGCGCAGGTCGCGCAGCCCATCCACCAGCGCCTCGTTGTCCAGGCTGTTCACGCGGTTCAGCAGGTTGGCCAGCACCTGCACCGTGACCCAGCCGAGCAGGCTGCCCTTGCGCGGCGTGTCGTTGAAGCGCGCGCGGTAGGCCTCGACATAGGCGCGGTGCGCCGGCCACTCTACCTGCTCCCAGGGATAGCCGGTCACGATCCAGCCCTCCGGCGTCTCGTCGCCCAGCGGGATCATGTATTCCGGTTCGCCGGTCAGCAGGCTCAGCACGAAGCGCCGCTCGAACAGCCCGCGCGTGTTGCCCTCGCGCACGAAGGCCGTCAGGTCGGGCCCGAACAGCACGTTGAAGATCGCATCCGGCCGCGCTTGGTTCAGCGCGCCCACCGTAGCGCCCGCATCCACGCGGCCGAGCGCCGGATACTGCTCCGCGACGATCTCGGCGCCGGGGATCGAGGCGCCGATCAGCCGCTTGAAGTTCGCCGCCGCGGACTGGCCGTATTCGTAGTTCGGCGCGACGATCGCCCAGCGCCGCGCGGTGCGGCCGCGCGCCGCCTCCGTCAGCATGCGCGTCTGCATGTAGGTGTTGGGCCGGAGCCGCCATGTATAGCGGTTGCCCTGCTGCATCGTGATCGCGTCCGACAGCGGTTCGGTCGCGAAGAACAGCCGCCGGCGCTGGTTCGCCAGGTCCGCGACCGCCAGTCCGACATTCGACAGGAAGGTGCCGGCGATGAAGGCGACGTTCTCGCGCGTCAGCAGATCCTCGGCGACGCGGACCGCATCGCCCGGCGTCGCGCCGTCGTCGCGGAAGACGAATTCCAGCGGCCGCCCGCCCATGACGCCGCCGGCGCGGTTGATCTGCTCGGCGGCCAGCTGCATCGCGTTGCGATAGGGCACCGAGAAGGCGGCCATGCGGCTGTAGGAATTCAGCTCGCCGATCCGCACCGGCGCACCCTGGGCGCGCGGCACCCTAAGCCCGATCAGCGGCGCGGCCGCGAGCCCGCCGGCCAGCGCGCGGCGTGCGAGCGTGAAGCGACCCATGACCGATCTCCCGTTCGTCCGTCCCTGTGGCCGCATCCTCACCCGGCTTCCTGCCGATGGTCCAGGGGGGCCTTCCGGCGCTCCGCCCTGCCTGCCAAGCTTCCGGCATGAGCGCGGACCGCTTCGACCCCGTCAGCCTGCAGATCCTCTGGAGCCGCCTGATCTCCATCGCCGACGAGGCGGCGGCGGCGCTGCTCCGCACCTCCTTCTCCACCATCGTGCGCGAATCGAACGACTTCGCGACGGTGCTGATGGATGCGAAGGGCGCGAGCCTCGCCGAGAACTCCATCGGCATCCCGAGCTTCGTCGGCCTGCTGCCGCGAACCCTTCAGCATATGCTGGACGAGATGCCGGCCGACACGCTGAGGCCCGGCGACGTGCTGATCACCAACGACGCCTGGATGGCGACAGGGCATCAGCTCGACGTCACCACCGTCTCGCCGATCTTCCGCAAGGGGCGTCTGGTCGGCTTCGCGGGTGCGACCAGCCACGTCCCCGACATCGGCGGCGTGCTGTGGTCGGCCGATTGCACGGAGGTCTACGAGGAAGGCCTGCGCATCCTGCCGACGAAGCTGATGGTCGAGGGCAAGGAGAACCGCGAGCTGGTCCGCCTGATCCGCGGCAATGTCCGCGTCGCCGACCAGGTGATGGGCGACATCGCGGCGCAGGTGAACGCCCAGGCCGTGTGTGCGCGCCGCCTGTCGGAATTCCTGGACGACACCGGCCTGGAGGACCTGACGGAGCTGTCCGCCGTCCTACAGGCGCGTGCCGATGCGGCGATGCGCAAGGCGATCGCCGCACTTCCCGACGGCACCTGGCGCCACGTGGTCAAGGCGGACGGCTACGAGGACCAGGAGACGACGATCGCCTGCGCCATCACCAAGCAGGGCGAGCGGCTGACGGTGGACTATGCCGGGACCTCGCCGCAGATCGCGCGCGGGCTGAACTGCGTGATGAACTACACCTACGCCTACACGGTCTATCCGCTGAAGTGCGCGCTCGACCCCGACACGCCGCGCAACGAGGGCAGCTACCGCGCCATCGAGGTCACCGCGCCGGAAGGCAGCATCCTCAACGCCCGCTACCCGGCGGCGGTGAACGCGCGGCACCTGACGGGGCTGTTCCTGTCGGGTGCCATCTATGGCTGCCTTGCCCAGGTCGTGCCCGAGAAGGTGATCGCCGACAGCGCTTCCCCCGCGCCGCGCCCCGTCACCACCGGCCGCGCGAAGGGCGAGCGCTTCAGCCAGGTGCTGTTCGGCTCCGGCGGCATGGGCGCCGGCGCCGGGCGCGACGGGCTGAACGCCGTCGCCTTCCCGACCAATTCCGGCTCCGGCTCGATCGAGGCCTTCGAGGCCGGCGCGCCGGTGCTCGTCTGGCGCAAGGACCTGATCCCCGACAGTGGCGGCCCCGGCCGGTGGCGCGGCGGCCTCGGCCAGGAGGTCGAGCTGGAGGTGATGACGGAGGAACCCGTCCGCCTTTCGCTCATCTCCGACCGCATGAAGCATCCGGCCGGCGGGCTGATGGGCGGCGGCGCGGGGCTGCCGGCCAAGGTGGTGAAGGCCGACGGCACGCATCCACATCCCAAGGGCCGCTCCACCCTGCAGCCTGGCGAGCGGCTGGTGATGAACTACGGCGGCGGCGGCGGCTTCGGCGATCCGCGGCAACGCGACCCGGCCGCGGTGCGCCGCGACATCGAGGACGGTTACGTGACGCCGGACGGCGCACGGCGCGACTACGGGATCACCTCATGACGTTGCGCATCGGCGTCGATGTCGGCGGCACCTTCACCGACTTCGTCCTGGTGGACGAGGCCGAGGGCCGCGTGCTGACCGGCAAGCGCCTCACCACGCCCGACGACCCAGGCCGTGCCATGCTCGACGGCATCGCGCGGCTGCTGGACGAAGCCACACGCGGCATCGGCGCGGTCCGGCAGGTGGTGCATGGCACGACGCTGGTCACCAACACGGTGATCGAGCGCAAGGGCGCGCGCATCGGCTTCATCACGACGCGCGGCTTCCGCGACAATCTCGAGATGGGTCGTGAGATGCGCTACGATCTCTACGACCTCGCGCTCGAGAAGCCGCAGCCGCTCGCCCCGCGTCCGCGCCGCCATGTCGTGACGGAACGCCTCGACGCCACCGGCCGCGTGCTGAAGCCGCTCGACGAGGCGGAGGCCCGTTCGGCCGCGCGCGCCCTCAAGGCGCAGCAGGTCGAGGCGGTCGCCGTCTGCCTGCTCCACAGCTACCTCGACCCGACCCATGAGCGCCGCGTCGGCGAGATCCTTGCGGAGGAACTGCCTGGTGTTCCCGTCACACTCTCCTCCGACGTCGCGCCCGAGATCCGCGAATACGAACGCGCCAACACCGCCTGCGTGAACGCCTATGTCCAGCCGCTGATGGACCGCTACCTCGCGCGGCTGGAGGAGGAGTTGCGCCGCCGTGGGATGGACGCACCGCTGCATCTGATGCTGTCGGCTGGCGGTATCGCGACGGTGCGGCACGCGCGCCGCCATCCGGTGCAGCTGATCGAATCCGGCCCCGCCGCGGGCGCGCTCGCGGCAATGCATGTCGGCCGCGCCTCCGGCCTCGCCGACATGATCAGCTTCGACATGGGCGGGACCACCGCGAAGATGTGCCTGATTGAGGGCGGCGAGGCGGAGCATGCCTCCACCTTCGAGGCTGCGCGGGTCCGCCGCTTCAAGAAGGGCTCCGGCCTGCCGCTGAAGGTGCCGGTGATCGACCTCATCGAGATCGGCGCGGGCGGCGGCTCCATCGCCGCGGTGAACGCGATGGGGCTGCTGACGGTCGGCCCGGACTCGGCCGGCTCTGTGCCCGGCCCGGTCTGCTACGGCCGAGGCGGCACGCATCCCACGGTGACGGATGCCGACCTGCTGCTCGGCTATCTCTCGCCCGACTATTTCCTCGGCGGCGAGATGGGACTCGACCGCGCTGCGGTCGAACGCGCGGTGCAGGAGAAGCTCGCCGGCCCGCTCGGCATGTCCGTGCTGGAGGTCGCGGCCGGCATACATGCCGTCGTCAACGAGAACATGGCCGCCGCGACGCGCATGTACATCGCGGAGAAGGGCAGGGACCCGCGGCGCTACGCGCTGCTCGCCTTCGGCGGCGCGGGCCCCGTGCACGCCTATGGCCTTGCCAAGCTGCTCAAGCTGTCGCGGATCGTGGTGCCGGCCGGCGCCGGCGTCGCCTCCGCCCTCGGCTTCCTCGTCGCCGCACCGGCGATCGACCTGGTGCGCAGCGGCATCCGCCGGCTCTCCGCCGTCGACTGGGACGAGGTCGGCCGGCATTTCGAGGCGATGGAGGCGGAGGCGCGCGCGCTGCTGGTCGAGGCCGGCGCCGCGCCCGGCGACGTGACCTTCCGCCGCAGCGCCGACATGCGCTTCGTCGGACAGGGCTTTGACATCCCCGTTCCGCTGCCCGGGCGCCTCGATGCCGAGGCCGTGCAATCCGCTTTCCTCGACGCCTATCAGCGCCTCTTCGACCGCCGCATCGAGGGCCTGCCCTCCGAAGTGCTCTCCTGGCGCCTGCACGCCACCGCAAGCCGCCCGGAGATCCCGGCGACGCTCAGCGCGCGCCAGCCGGGCGATCCGCGCAAGGGCACCCGCGAGGCCTGGTTCCCGGGCGTCGGCCTGACGCCGACCGCGGTCTACGACCGCTATCGCCTCGCCCACGGCATAACCTACCCCGGCCCGGCCGTGGTGGAGGAGCGCGAATCCACCACCGTCATCGGCCCCGATGCGAGCTTCACGCTCGACGCGCAGGGCAACCTCGTCATCAGCATCGAGGGCTGAGCATGGCCAAGTCCGCCCCCTTCGCCTGGATGAATGGCAGCCTCGTCCCCTGGGAACAGGCGACGCTGCACATCGCCACCGAATGCGTCCTGCGCGGCGAGAACGTCTTCGAAGGCGAGCGCGCCTACTGGTCCGAGGAGGAACAGGAGCTCTTCATGTTCCGCCACGCCGAGCACATCGCGCGGCTGCGCCAGGGCGCCAAGATCATGCGCATGACGATCCCCTACACGGATGCCGAGATCGAGGCCGCCTGCATCGAGCTGATCCGCGCCTGCGGCTACCGCGGCAGCGTCCACTTCCGCCCCGTCGTCTATTTCGACCAGGGCGAGCTGACAGACTACCTGCCGGAGGAGATCCGGACAGGGATGTTCATCCTCGCCTTCAGCAAGCCGACGACGAAGGCGGTGCACCAGGGCGTGCGCTCCTGCGTCTCCACCTGGCGGCGCAACTCCGACCTCGCCTCGCCGTCGCGCATCAAGGCGGGGTCGAACTACCACAATTCGCGCCTCGCCTACATCGATGCGCGGCTGAACGGCTTCCAGATCCCGATCCTGCTGAACGAGGCCGGCAAGGTCGCCGAAGGCCCCGGCGCCTGCTTCATGATGGTGCGCGGCGGCAAGCTGATCACGCCGCCCGTCACCGCCGACATCCTGGAAAGCATTACCCGCGATACGCTGATCGAACTCGCCCGCGCGGAACTCGGGCTCGAGGTGATCGAGCGCGACGTGGACCGCACCGAGCTCTACATCTGCGACGAGGCCTTCTTCTGCGGCAGCGGGCACGAGGTAACGCCGATCGTCTCGGTGGACCATTACGATGTCGGCGACGGAAAGCCCGGCCCGCTGACCCGCCGCATCCAGTCGCTCTACTTCGACGTCGTGTCGGGCAGGGTGCCGCGCTACCGGCACTGGCTGACGCCCGTCTATGGCGCAGCCAAGGCGCAGGCCGCGGAATGAGGACCGTCGGCCGCCTCGTCGCCGAAAGCCTGCTCGCCCACGACGCCGACCTGATCTTCTGCGTCCCGGGCGAGAGCTTCCTCGGCCTCACCGACGCCATCACCGACCTACCGACGCTGAAACTTGTCGTCTGCCGGCACGAAGGCGGCGCGAGTTACATGGCCGTCGCGGATGGTCGCATGCGCCGCCGCGCCGGCCTCTGCCTCGTCTCGCGCGGCCCCGGTGTCGCGAATGCGATGATCGGCCTGCACACCGCCTTCCACGACGCCGTGCCGATGATCCTGCTCGTCGGCCAGGTCGAGCGTCGCGACAGGGGCCGCAACGCGCTGCAGGAGCAGAACTACGCGAAGCTGCTCGGCGACATGACCAAGGCGGTGATCGAGGTGGACCTCGCCGCCCAGGCCAGCGAGGCGATCGCGCGCGCCTATCACCTGGCGGAGACCGGCACGCCCGGCCCCGTCGCGGTGATCCTGCCCGAGGACCTGTTCGACGACCCGGCCCAGGACATCCCGCTCGCCCAGCCGCGCCCACGCGCGGTGCCCGAGGCTTCCGCCGCGCAGCTCGAGGCGCTGGCCGCGCGCATCGCCGCCGCCGAGCGCCCGCTGGTGCTGGCCGGCAGCGCGCTGG
>NZ_JAKJIB010000079.1 GCF_021864505.1 Falsiroseomonas oryziterrae | reverse complement strand
CCGCCTCCTCGGCCGGCTCGCCGAGGCGCTGCGCGCCGCCCGGCAGCGACCACTCGCCGCGCCGCGGCGGCCGGCCGCGCCGGATCAGCAGGACATCCTCGCCACGGAACGCAAGGACGCCGATGCCGACCCAGGGGCGGGTCGGATACTCGCGCGGGTTCGCGCTCACCGCGCCTGCTTCGCCAGGTCCTCGAGCCGGGGCAGGAAGGCCTTCTCCTTCCATTGTCCGACCTGATAGGCCCAGCCGCGCCAGCGCGCGTTGAGCCGCGCCGCCTCCTCGTCGCCCGCGGCCGAGAGCCGGACCCAGAGGTCGTCGCCCTCCTTCCGCGCCGCGACCGCGATGCGGAGGTTGTCGGTCAGCTCGAAGCTCGCCTCGCCGAGCCACTCGCCCGGCATCTCGGCCTCGCGCCGCACCTCGAGGAAGGTCAGGAACTCGAAGGCACGCGCCACCTCGTCGAGGCTGATCTCGTCGAGTTCCGGCGTCTCCGCCGGCTCGACGACGGCAAGCGGCGCATCGGCGTCGGCGCCCCGGCGGAGCACGAGGGTCCCCTCGGCCGCGCGATTCACCTCAGCGGCGCGCACGCGCTCGCGCGGGATGTTGGCGATGTCGCGGTCGATCCAGAGGTTCGGGTCGGCGTCGACCGGCAGGCGTCCCTCCGCCAGCCAGGCCTGCGCCTCGCCGGGGCGGCGCACATGCACCGTCTCCGGCACGTTGCCCTGCACGCGCATCCGGCGCCGGCCGACGATGAGCTCGGCGATCGGCGCGCCGCGCGCATCGAGCACGCGGAGCAGGGAGGAGGTCGCGCCGGGCCGCGTCGGATCCTCGACGCCCAGCCGCTCGAGCAGGTCCGGATTGGCGGTGCGCGGCTCGGTCAGGCGGAGCTCGGTCAGGCCGACCAGCACCTCGCGCACACGTTCCGGGCGGGCGGGATAGCCGGCCCGGTCGGGCAGCACCCAGGTCGCGTCCTGCCGCAGGACGGTCAGCGTTCCGTCGTGGCGCACCACCTCGATGCGCGCGGCATCCGCCAGCCGGGCCGCCAGGCCAGGGAAGGCG
Organism: Falsiroseomonas oryziterrae; assembly: GCF_021864505.1. Lineage (GTDB taxonomy): Bacteria > Pseudomonadota > Alphaproteobacteria > Acetobacterales > Acetobacteraceae > Falsiroseomonas > Falsiroseomonas oryziterrae. The sequence goes on along the minus strand of NZ_JAKJIB010000079.1, from coordinate 12,552 downwards.
AGCGGCATGATGGTCGACACCGGCGGATCGGTGCGGTCCGGCGTCAGCAGGATCGCGCCGCCCACGGTCGCGGCCGCGGCGCTGCCCAACAGCAGGAGGGTACGCCGTTTCATGCCCGCGCCTCCGCACGGCGCCTTGCGCGCCACACGCCGAGCCCGATGGCGAAGAGCGTCAGCAGCGCCGGCACGGCGACGATGTTCAGCACGCGCAGCCGTGTCTCGAGGCCTTCGATGTCGCGCCGCAGCTCGAGCTGGACCTGGCGCAGCTCACTCCGCGTGCGGCGGATCTCGTCACGTGCGCGGTCGATCTCGGCGCGCTGCTCCGGCGTGATGACGGCCGCGGCCTGTCCGCCGCCCGGGCCGGAGCGCAGCTCGCGCAGCCGGCGCTCGGTCGCCTCGAGCCGCTCCTGCAGGCCACGCTCGGTCTGACGGAACTGCGCCTCGGCGCCGCGGCGGATGTCGTCGACGAGGTCGAAGGGGCGCAGGGATTCGCCGCGCGAGCGCAGCGAGACGAGCGCCTCGCCGCCGGCCATGGTGTCGGCGAGGTTCAGCACCAGCGCGCCGTTGTCGCTGAAGGGCGTCGTCACCTGCTGGCCGAAGAACTCCTGCACGCGGACCCAGAAGCGGTCCTCCAGGATGTCGGCATCGTTCACGACCACGAGGTTCGCAGGGCCTTCCGTGCGGGCGCGGTGGGCGGGGAAGTCGGCCGGACGCTCGGCCCCCTCCGGCGGGTCGGGCGGGCCCTGGAAGGCAGAGGAGAGCTGGCCGCGGATGCGCGCGGCGATGACACGCGGTCCGCCCTCCGGCCGGAACTCGGCCAGCAGCCGCGTCGGGCTCGGGTCCTGGCGGACGCGCGCCGCATCCACGACCGCGCTGCGCTCGCTGCTGGTGATGAGGGGCACGAACTCGATGGCCGCCCCGTCGCGCCGCCGGACCTCGCCGGCCGATGCGACGGTCACCTGGGCAAGCTCGGCCGTCGCCACCTCGCTGCGGTTCAGCCCGGCCTGGGGGACGTTGAACCAGGCGATGTAGTCCACCGCCTGCACGCGATCGCGCGTGTCGGCGCGCACCCGCCAGGCGCCGCGCTGGTCGAGCACGACGCGATCGGACGGCGCCTCGATGCCCCAGGCGTTCAGGAGCCGGTCGAGGTTGCTCGACGCGTCGCGCACCTGCGGCTGGTTGATCGAGGGGCGGTTCGCCTGGCCCTCGCTGTGCGGGTCGGTGAAGACCATCAGCCGCCCGCCGCGCATCACGAACTGGTCGATGGCGTAGAGCGTCGCCTCCGACAGCCCCTGCGCATGGGCCACCATCAGCACCTGCACGTCGGTCTCGATGACCTGGGCGTCGAGCGCGACGTCGCGCACCGTGTAGAACTGGCGCAGCTGGTTCGCGACCACGAAGGGCTGGCCGATGCCCGGCTGGCGCATCATCAGCGCGCGCGGATCGCCGTTCATCGGCAGCGAGGACATCACGCCCAGCACCGGGCGGCGCGGGTTCGACAGCTCCCAGACCAGCCGCGTCAGGTCGTATTCCAGGAAGCGCTCGCGCTCCGGTTGGAAGAAGGGGATGGTCCGCTCGTCGTCGAGCAGGTTGGAGCCGACGAGGCCGAAGAAGACCTGGTCGCCCGACTGGTCCACCGGCACGCCCTGCAGGCCGAGCGCGATGGCGCGGTCCTCGAGCTCGGTGAAGGGCTCGGGGTCCAGCACCTCGAGCCGCAGCCGGCCGTTGCTGACGGCGACATATTCGTCGAGCAGCGCGCGCACGCGGTCGGCATAGGCGCCATAGGGCGGCACGGCGACGCCGAGCTTGCGCGAGTAGTAGAGCCGCAGCGTGATCGGGTCCTGCAGCCCGCGCAGCACCTGCTTCGTGCCGTCCGACAGCGTGTAGAGGCGGTTCTGCGTCAGGTCGATGCGCGCATGCGGCAGCAGCCGGTCGGCCAGCATGTTCACGCCGACGGCGAGGATGGCCGCGAGCAGCAGCGCGAGGGAGGCCGAGAGGCCGCGCTTGCCGCGCAGGACCGGGGCAGGGGCTTGGGTGGTGGCGCTCATGCTCAGTCCGCCTTCCTCTGGTCCACCGCGACCGTGTTCGCGAAGAGGAAGAAGCCGATGAAGGTCGCGAAGAAGACGAGGTCGCGGCCCGAGACCACGCCGCGCGTGAAGCCCTGCAGGCGGTCGGTGATGCTGATGCCGCGCGCGATGTCCGCCAGTACCGGCAGGTTGCGCGAGAGGAACTCCGTCACGATCGGGCTGCCGGCGGCGACGAGGAAGAAGCAGGCCGCGACCGAGAGGACGAAGGCGATGACCTGGTTCTTGGTGAGCGCCGAGAGGGCGGCGCCCACGGCCAGGAACGCGCCGGCCGCCAGCAGGCAGCCGATATAGCCGGTCAGGATCACGCCGTTGTCCGGGTCGCCGAGGTAGTTCACCGTCACGACGAGCGGGAAGGTCAGCGCCAGCGCGATGGCGCAGAAGGCCCAGGCGGCGAGGAACTTGCCCACCACCGCCTGCCATTGCGCCAGCGGCAGCGTCAGCAGCAGCTCGATCGTGCCGAGCCGCCGCTCCTCCGCCCAGAGCCGCATGCTGAGGGCAGGGATCAGGAACAGGAACAGCCAGGGCACGAAGCCGAAGAACGGCACGAGATCCGCCTGGCCGCGGGCGAAGAAGCCGCCGATGGTGAAGGTCAGCACGCCGGCCAGCACCAGGAAGATGACGATGAACACATAGGCGACCGGCGTCGCGAAATAGCCCGCCAGCTCGCGCCGGAAGACGGTGAGCACGCCACCCATCACGCGACCTCCCGCGCGGCTTCGTCCGTGACCGCTGTCGAGGCGGCGCCGAGGGTGAGGCGTCGGAAGACGTCGTCCATCGTCTCGCCCGTCGCGGCGAAGGCCTCCGGCGTCGCATCCGCCACCACGCGGCCGCGCGCGATGATGAGCGCCCGCGTGCAGACGGCCGCCACTTCCTCAAGGATGTGGGTCGAGATCACGATCGCCTTCTCCGGCGCCATGGCGCGGATCAGGTTGCGCACCTCGTGCTTCTGGTTCGGATCGAGCCCGTCCGTCGGCTCGTCGAGCACCAGCACCGGCGGGTCGTGCAGCAGCGCCGCGGCAAGCCCGACGCGCCGCTTGAAGCCCTTGGACAGCGTCTCGACCGGCTGCAGCCGCACGCCGCCGAGCTGCGTCAGCTCGATGCCGCGCGCCACGCGATCCGACAGCTCCGAGCCGCGGAAGCCGCGGGCGCGGCCGCAGAAGCCCAGGAGCCCCTCGACCGTCATCTCGGGGTAGGTCGGCGCCCCCTCCGGCAGGAAGCCCAGGTGGCGCTTGGCACTCACCGGGCGGTCCACGACATCCTCGCCGCAGATCCGGGCCGTCCCCGCGGTCGGCGTCATGAAGCCCGCCAGCATGCGCATGGTGGTGGACTTGCCGGCCCCGTTCGGCCCAAGGAACCCGACCACCTCGCCGCGCGAGACGGTGAAGGACACGTCGTCCACGGCCGTGAAGGCCCCGAAGCGCTTGGTGAGGCGCTCGATCTCGATCAAGGCGGTCACGCGCGGTCCCCAGCTTTCCCCGCGAGGCCGATTAAGGAGGCGCGCCCCCCGGATCAACCCCCCGTGAGAGCAATGGGTTACCCGGCGTCCAGCTTGGCCAGGGTGGGGTCGTGGCCGAACAGCGCGAGCAGCATCAGCGCCGCCCGCCCGCGCGGGGATGAGAGTTCCGGGTCTCGCTCGAGCAGCGCCTGGGCGTCACGATGGGCGATGTGGGTCAGCCGGTCGAACTCCTCCGGCTCCTCCTGCGGGTCGAGCAGCCGGCCAGCCTGGGTGCCGGATTGCCGCTCGCGCAACACGTCGCCGCCCCCGCGGGTGCGCAAATCCTCCTCGGCGATCAGGAAGCCGTCCTCGGTGTCGCGGAGCACCAGCAGGCGGCGCTTCTCGGACTCCGACAGGCCTTCCGAATGAACCAGCAGGCAGGAAGAGGGCTTCGCGCCGCGCCCGACGCGCCCGCGGAGCTGATGGAGCGCCGCGAGGCCGAAGCGCTCGGCCTGCTCGATCAGCATGATCGTGGCTTCCGGCACGTCCACGCCGACCTCGACCACCGTCGTCGCGACCAGCAGCTTCGTGCGGCCGGCGGCGAAATCGGCCAGCGCCGCTTCGCGAACCGCCAGCTCCTGCAGGCCATGCGCCATGCCGACCTGGCCGGGGAAGCGCTTCGAAAGCTCGGCGAAGCGGTCTTCCGCCGCCACGCTGTCGTCGCTCTCGCCGCCCGAGATGGCGCGCACGACCCAATAGGCGCGCTCGCCGCGGGCCAGCGCCTCGCCCAGTCGGTCCACTACATCGGGCAGGCGCTCCTGCGAGACCACGCGCGTCACGATGGGCTGGCGCCCGGCCGGCTTTCCCTCGAGCCGGCTCACCGCCATCTCGCCCCATTGCGTCAGCAGCAGCGTGCGCGGGATGGGTGTCGCGGTCATCACCAGCATGTCCGCGTCGCGGCCCTTGTTGGCGAGCATGAGGCGCTGCGCGACGCCGAAGCGGTGCTGCTCGTCCACGATGGCCAGCCCCAGGTCGCGGAAGGCGACGGCATCCTGGAACAGCGCATGGGTGCCGACGACGATGCCCACGGAGCCCGCGGCGAGGCCGCGCAGCACCTCCTTGCGCTCGGCGCCCTTCACGCTGCCGGTCAGCAGGCGGACATCGACGCCGGCCGGGTGGCAGAGTTTCACCAGTGTCCGCAGGTGCTGCCGCGCCAGAAGCTCGGTCGGCGCCATCAGCGCGGCCTGGGCGCCGGATTCGACCGCGCGCAGCATGGCGAGCACGGCGACCAGCGTCTTGCCCGCGCCGACATCGCCCTGCAGGAGCCGCAGCATGCGCCGCGGTGCGGCCATGTCGGCGCCGATCTCGGCCAGCGCCTGCTCCTGCCCGGGCGTGGGGCTGTGCCCGAAGGCGGCGAGCGCCCGCGCCTGCAACTCGCCCGTGCCGGGCAGCGCGCGACCCGGCCGGTTGCGCTGGCGCCGTCGCACCAGGCCGATCGCCACCTGGCTGGCCAGCAACTCGTCATAGGCGAGGCGGCGGCGCGGGGCCTGGGGCAGGGGGCCGGCCGGCCGCTGCAGGGTGCGGATCGCGACGTCGAAGGCCGGCCAGCCCTCACGCCGCAGCAACGCGAGGTCGGCCCATTCCGGCAAGGGGCGCAGCGTCTCCAGCGCCGCCTCCATTGCCCCGCGCAGCCGCTTCGGGGTGAGGTCGCGGACCAGCGGCCAGACCGGTTCCACCACCGGCAGCGCCTCCGGCCGCTCGGCCGAGAGCGGGTTGAGCATGGTCCAGCCCCGGCTGCCCTCGGCCAGCACGCGGCCGGCCAGGAAGCGGAAGGCACCGGGCGGCAGCAGCTTCTGGATCCAGGGCAGACGCCCGTTCATGTAGCGCAGCGTCAGCGGCCAGCCGCCGGCCGTCGCCTTCACCTCGACATAGGGGCGGCCGGTGGACTTCGCCCGCGCCGCGCGCAGGCTCTTCACCTCGACCTCCAGGATCACGTCCTGGTCCGGGGGCGCGTCCTCGGGGCTCGCGACGCGGCGGCGCAGGACGACCCGCTCCGGCAGGTGCAGCAAGAGGTCGAGCACGCGGTCGCCGCCCGTCGCCTCCTCCAGCAGCGCGGCCAGCGTCGGGCCGACACCGTGCAGCGTCCCGACCGGCGCGAGCAACCGCGCGATCTCCGGCGCGTCCTCCAATGTCGCGGCGGTCAGGTCAGGCATGCCGCCGGTCGGGCTGACAGGATTCCCATGCACCCCTATATGGCAGCCCCGCACGCCGAAGCCGACATGCCCGACGAGACCGAAACCGAACTTCCGCCCCGCCGCCGGCGCCTGCTGTTCCGCGCCTGGCACCGCGGCACCAAGGAGGCCGACCTGATGATCGGCGGCTTCGTGAAGCGGCACATCGCAACCTTCACGGAGCGCGAGCTGGACGAGCTGGAAGCCGTGCTGGAATTGCCCGACGTCGACCTGGCGGACTGGCTCTCCGGCCGCCGAGCCATTCCCGCCCATGTCACCACGCCGATGCTGGAGCGCATGGCGCTGGAATGCGCCACGCCGGGCGCCGGGGTGCCGCCGGAAGCCAAGGCCTGATGGACACCATCCTCGTCCATGGCGCGCCGGAGGGCTACGACGCGCTGCTGCTCGCCCGCCGCCGCGCCGAGACGCGGGGCCCCGTCCTGCATGTCTGCCGCGACGACGCACGCATGGCGCGGCTGGCGGAGGCGCTCACCTTCTTCGCCCCGCATTTCGAGGTGCTGCGCTTCCCGGCCTGGGACTGCCTGCCCTACGACCGTGTCTCGCCGAACCCCGAGATCGTAGCGGAGCGCGTGGCGACGCTGACGCGGCTCGCCGAGCGCGTGCCGACGCCGCGCATCGTGCTGACGACCGTGAATGCGCTGGTGCAGAAGGTCCCTCCGCGCGCGGCCTTCCAGGGTGCCACGCTGTCGCTCGCCCGCGGCGGGCGGCAGGACCCGCAGAAGCTCGCCGAGTTCCTCGAGGCCAATGGCTACCACCGCACCGGCACGGTGATGGAGCATGGCGAGTACGCCGTTCGCGGCGGCATCGTCGACCTCTTCCCGGCCGGCGAGCCCGACCCGATCCGTCTCGACCTCTTCGGCGACGAGATCGAGGACATCCGCCGCTTCGACACCGCCACCCAGCGCAGCGGTGAGAGGCTGGACGGGCTGGTGCTGCGCCCGGTCGGCGAGATGTTCCTCGACCCGCCTTCGATCAGCCGCTTCCGCAGCGCCTATCGCGAATTGTTCGGCGCCGCGGCCGCCGAGGACCCTCTCTACGTCTCGGTCAGCGCCGGGCGGAAGCATCCCGGCATGGAGCACTGGGCCGGGCTCTTCCACGAGGTGATGGAGACACTGCTCGACCATCTGGGCGAGGGCGCCACCGTGTCTTTCGACCACCAGTCGGAGGAGGCGCTGGACGTCCGCCTCGAGATGGTCACGGACCATTACGAGGCGCGGCGCGGCCCGACGCGAGAGGGCGAGGTGCCGTATCGCCCGGCGCCGCCCGACCGGCTCTACCTGGATCTCGATGCCTGGGAGGGCATGCTGGCCGAGGCGACGGTGATGCGCTTCGTGCCCTTCGCCCCCGCATCCGACCTGCCGGGCGTGGTGGATGCGGGCGGGCGGCCGGGCCGGCTCTTCAGCGATGCGCGCGCCGAGGGGAAAAACGTCTTCGCCGCCTATGGCGAGCATGCGAAGGCGATGGTGGCGCGCGGCCATCGCCCCGTGCTCGCCGCCTGGACGCGCGGCTCGCGCGAGCGGCTGGCCAACCTGCTGCGCGAGAACGGCATCGCCTGCGAGCCGGTGGAGGACATCCGCGCCGCTCAGCGCCTCGCGCCCGGTGTCGTGGCCTTGGCGACGGTCGGCATCGAGCGCGGCTTCCTCGCGCCGAAAGGCGCGCGGGACGACGGCTTGCCGGACCTCGTCGTCACCGGCGAACAGGACCTGCTCGGCGAGCGCATCGCCCGGCCGCCGCGGCGGCGCAAGCGCGCCGACCAGTTCATCGCCGACGCGACCGAGATCGCCGAGGGCGACCTCGTCGTGCACCAGGAGCATGGCATCGGACGCTACGACGGGCTCGCCACCATCGAGGTCAGCGGCGCGCCGCATGAATGCCTGCGGCTGATCTATGACGGCGGCGACAAGCTCTTCCTGCCGGTCGAGAACATCGAGATCCTGTCGCGCTTCGGCAGCGAGGCGGCCGGCGTCGCGCTCGACAAGCTCGGCGGCGGCGCCTGGCAGGCCCGCAAGGCGAAGGCGAAGCAGCGCATCGCCGACATGGCCGCCGCGCTCATCCGCGTGGCGGCGGAGCGCGCGACGAAGCAGGCCGTCTCCGCCATCCCGCCCGAGGGTGCCTGGGACGAGTTCTGCGCCCGCTTCCCCTTCGCCGAGACCGACGACCAGCAGCGCGCCATCGCCGACGTGCTCGAGGATCTCTCGGCCGGCAAGCCGATGGACCGGCTGATCTGCGGCGATGTCGGTTTCGGCAAGACCGAGGTGGCGCTTCGCGCCGCCTTCTGCGTCGCCATGTCGGGATCGCAGGTGGCGGTCGTCGTGCCGACCACGCTGCTCTCCCGTCAGCACGCCCGCACTTTCTCGAGTCGCTTCGAGGGACTTCCCGTCAGGGTCGCGCAACTCTCGCGCATGGTCACGGCCAAGGAAGCGCAGGCCGTCCGCGACGGGCTGAAGGACGGCTCCATCAACATCGTGGTCGGCACCCATGCGCTGCTGGCGAAGGGCGTGGACTTCGCCGATCTCGGCCTCGTCATCGTGGACGAGGAGCAGCATTTCGGCGTCGCCCATAAGGAACGCCTGAAGTCGCTGAAATCCGACGTGCATGTGCTCACGCTGACCGCGACGCCGATCCCGCGCACGCTGCAGCTGGCGCTGACCGGAGTGCGGGAGATGAGCGTGATCGCGACGCCGCCGGTGGACCGCCTCGCCGTGCGCACCTTCATCATGCCCTGGGACGGCGTGGTGATCCGCGAGGCGATCCAGCGCGAGCGGTTCCGCGGCGGCCAGGTGTTCTGCGTGGTGCCCCGCCTCGAGGATCTGCCGAAAGTCCGCGAGCGCCTGGCCGAGATCGTGCCGGAGGCGCGCGTGGCCGAGGCGCATGGCCGCCTCTCCCCGACCGATCTCGAGCGGGTGATGACCGAGTTCGGCGACCAGAAGCACGATATCCTGCTGTCCACGAACATCGTGGAATCCGGCCTCGACATGCCGGCGGTGAACACGCTGCTGATCCACCGCGCCGACATGTTCGGCCTCGCGCAGCTCTATCAGCTGCGCGGCCGCGTGGGCCGCGGCAAGCAGCGCGGCTACGCCTATCTCACCTGGCCACAGACGCATCGCCTGAGTGCGGCGGCCGAGAAGCGGCTCGAGGTGATGCAGACCCTCGACAACCTTGGCGCCGGCTTCACGCTGGCCAGCCACGACCTCGACATCCGCGGCGCCGGCAACCTGCTCGGCGACGAGCAGTCCGGCCACATCCGCGAGGTCGGCATCGAGCTCTACCAGCAGATGCTGGAGGAGGCGGTGAACGACCTGAAGCACGGCAGCGGCAAGGACACGGCGGAGGACCGCGACTGGACGCCGCAGATCAATCTCGGCCTGCCGGTCATGCTGCCCGAGGCCTATGTGCGCGACCTTCCGGTGCGCCTCGGCCTCTATCGTCGCATCGGTGGGCTGCAGAACGAGGCGGAGATCGAGGCGATGGCCGCCGAACTGGCGGACCGCTTCGGCCCGCTGCCGGCGGAGGCCGAGACGCTCCTGCAGGTCGTGCTGCTCAAGCAGCTGTGCCGCCAGGCCGGCGTCGAGAAACTGGATGTCGGGCCCAAGGGCATCGTGCTCGGCTTCCGCGGCAACCGCTTCGCCGATCCGGCCGCGCTGGTGCAGTGGGTGGCGGGGCAGGGCGGGGCGGTGAAGTTGCGGCCGGACCACAAGCTCGCCCTGGCGCAGGAGATGCCCTACGAGGCGCGGATCCGCGAGGCGCGCCGCCTTCTCGCGGCGCTGGCCGAGGTCGCGCAGGGCAGGGTGCCCGTAGCGCCGGAGGCGCGCGGCGGGGCATCACCGAAGCAGCCGCGAGCCGCGGTGCCGAGCGTGCCGGCTCCCAAGTCGGCCGCTGCCAAGAAGAGCGTCTTCCGTCCGACGGTCCTGCCGCCCGCACCGAAGGGTGCCGCCAGCAGCAAGCCGATCCCGCTGCCGGGGCGCTGGAAGCGGTAGCCCTTTAGCCCTGCGCCTCGACCAGGGCGACGTCGAGCAGGCGCTCCAGCACCTCCGGCTCCTGCGCGCCCGCAATGGCGTGGCGCCCCTGCACCACGAAGCAGGGCACGCCGTTGATGCCGAGGCGATGGGCGCGGAGGTTGTCGGCGTGCACCGCCTCGGTCTCCTGGATCCCGGCCAGCGCTCGGCGCGTGGCGACCGCATCCATCCCGAGGCTCGCGGCGAGACCGACCAGCACGCCCTGGTCGCCGATATCCTGCCCTTCCGCGAAATAGGCCTCGAACAGCCGCTGCACGGTCGCGTCGGCCAGGCCCTGGCGGTCCGCAATCCGGACCAGCCGGTGGGCGTCGAGCGAAGGGGGGATGCGCCGGATCCGGTCGAAGGCGAAGCGCAGCCCCTCCGTCCGCCCGAGCTCCGCGATCGTCGCGTGCAGGCGCCGCGCGCGATCCTCGCCGCCGAACTTCCGCAGCAGGTAGTCCTGGCGCGAGACGCCGCCCGGCGCGATGTCCGGGTTGAGCAGGAAGGGGCGCCAGCTGATGTCGGCCAGCAGGTCCGGGCGCGACCGCAGCGTCCGGCGCAGGCGGTGGGTGCCGAGGTAGCACCAGGGGCAGACCAGGTCGAAGACGACCTCGATCTGCAGCCGGGCCCGCGGCGGGGCGAGGATGTTCACGGACGGAGGATAGCAGGCGGGCGGCCGGGGTGCGAATGTCCCGGCGACGCCGCCCCTGCCGGGCGCCGGGGCCGCCTTTCAACCGGATCCGCCGCATGACCGACCCTCGCCTCGCGGAGGCGCAGCATCTGCTCGACACCGGCTGCGCCGCGGAGGCCGCGCGCGCCTTCGCCGCCGCAGCCACGGCGGGCGTCGAGGCGGCCTGGGCGGGCCTCGGCGAGGCGCTGTCCGCGACGCTCGACTACGCGGATGCGATTCCGGCCTTCCGGCGCGCGCTGGCGCTGGCTCCGGCGGAAGCGGGGCTGCGGGTGAACCTGGCCCGCGCGCTCTTCGCCCTCGGCCACGTTTCCGAGGCGATGCGCGAGACGGAGCGGGCGATCCGCGAGGGCGACGCCGAGGTGCGGGCGCTCGCCCTGCGCAACCAGGCCATCATGGCGCCCGGCGACCCGGACCTCGGCAATGCCGAGATCCTGCGCATCCGACGACGCTGGGCGCTGTCCGAGGCCGCCTCGGTCACGCCGCTCATGGCCCGCCCGCGCCGCGGGGCGAAGCTCCGCATCGCCTATTACGGCGCCTTCTTCGCGCAGCGGAACTGGATGAAGATGTACATGGGCGTGATCAACGCCCATGACCGCGACCGCTTCGAGATCAACCTCATCGTCGACGGCGCGCCGCCCTGCGCGGAGGCCGGCTACCATGATCACGACGACGACCGGATCTGGGAGGTGACCGGACTTCCCAACGACGAACTTGCCGGCCACATCGCCGAGGCCGGGATCGACGTGCTGGTGGACCTCAACGGCTACAGCCATGTCGCGCGCCTGCCGCTGCTGCTGCATCGGGCGGCGCCGGTGCAGGTCGCCTGGAACGGGATGTTCGCCACCACCGGCTTCCCGCATCTCGACGCCCTCGTCGGCGACGCCTCCGCCATCCTGCCGGAGGAGGAGCGGTTCTGCTCCGAACCGGTGCGTCGGGTGACGCACACCTACCTGCCGTTCTGGATGTTCTACGCGACGCCGCCGGTGGCGCCGCCGCCCTGCCTGCAGGCCGGCCGTGTCACCTTCGGCAGCCTCGCTTCCGCCTACAAGCTGACCTCGCGCACGCTCGCCACCTGGGCCGCGGTGCTGCGGGCCTGCCCGGGATCGCGCCTGCTGCTGCGCAACCGCGCGCTCGACCACGCCGGCAACCGCGCCGAGCTCGTCGCGCGCTTCGCGGCGCATGGCATCGGGGCCGAGCGGCTCGACCTGCGCGGCGGCGCCGCGCACGAGGACTTCCTCCGCACCTACGACGAGATCGACATCTCGCTCGACACCTTCCCCTACAACGGTGGCACCACGACGGCGGAGGCGCTGTGGCAGGGCGTGCCGGTGCTGACGACGGTCGGCGACCGCTGGGCCGGCCGGACCAGTCGCTCGCTCCTGCTGGCGGCCGGCTTTCCCGAGGACGTGCTGCCGGACGAAGCGGCGCTGGTGGCGCGCGCCGCGGCGATGGCGCGTGACCCCGACGCACTCGCCGCGCGCCGGGCAACGCAGCGCGAGCGCGTCGCGGCAAGCCCTGCCGCCGACCCGGCCGCACTCTGCCGGGAGCTGGAAGCCCTCTACCTGGAACTGGCCGAACGCGCCTCGACACGCGGATGACGGGCTGGCGGATGGGGTGGGATTCGAACCCACGGTGGGCGTGAACCCACGGCGGTTTTCAAGACCGCTGCCTTAAACCACTCGGCCACCCATCCGGGACCGGGCGACGGACCCGTTGTCCCGTCCCGACCGGCAGGCCGGATGGAACCAACCGCGCATCGCTGAGACGCCGGACACTCACGGCCCGGGACGACGGCGCCCTACGGTCTGGAGCGATCGGAGGTCCGTTCGGAGGAGCGTCGGGATGCGCAGGATACCAGCTTTCGTGGGCGTCGCCACCCTGCTGGCCGCGCCCGCCGCCTTCGCGCAGCAGCCGAGCATCGAGGAGCTGATGCGGCGCATCGACGCGCTGCAGCGCCAGGTCGACGAACTCCAGGCCGAACGCGCCGCCCGCCGACGACGGGCGCCGCGACCAGCGCCGGCTCCATCGGCACGCCCGCCTTCACCACCAGCAACCCCGCCGCATAGGCGCCGAGGCCGAAGTAGGCCGCG
>NZ_JAKJIB010000078.1 GCF_021864505.1 Falsiroseomonas oryziterrae | reverse complement strand
CTGAGCGGCGCACGCTGGTGGCTCTGGCCCGTCGCGCTGCTGCTGGCCGCGGCCGCCGTCCCGCTCGCACGCGGCCGCGCGCAGGGCACGCTGCTGGTCGGGGCCGGAGCCGGCATCCTCGCCTGGACCTTCGTGATGGGCGAGGCGATCGGGCTGCGCGGCCTCGACTGGGAGTGGCTGGCGCCGCTGCTGGGCGACCCACCGCCGCAACCTGCGCTGGGCTGGGGCGCCTTCCTGGTGCTGACCGGCGCGACCGGGCTGCTCTCCGCCGGCCTCGCGGCGCGCGGCGCCTTCCGTGCCGACGCCTTCATCGCCTTCCTCGTCACCGGCAGTGCGCTGCTGCTGTTCCTCTTCGTCTTCGCGCCGCTCGCCACCATCCTGCTGGCCGCGGTCTATGAGGGCGACCGCTTCGCACCCGAGGCGCTGGCCGAGCGGCTGACGGCGCCGGAGGCCTGGAGCCTCGCCTGCATCGCGACGCACCAGGGCTGCGGCGTGGTGTGGAACACGCTGCTGCTGGCGACGCTGACCGGCGTCATCTCGACCGCCATCGGCCTCTTCTTCGCGCTGCTGGCGGTGCGCGGCGGCGTGCGCGCGGCGCCGCTGTTCCGCGCCATGACGATCCTGCCGCTGATCACGCCGCCCTTCGTCGTGGCGATGGCGCTGATCGTGCTGTTCGGCCGCACCGGCATCGTCACCGTCTTCCTGTGGGAGTGGTTCGACATCCCGCGCAGCCGCTGGATCTACGGCCTGCCGGGCGTGCTGCTGGCGCAGGTGCTGGCGCAGGCGCCGATCGCCTTCCTGCTGCTGGACGGCGCGCTGCGCGCCATCTCGCCGAGCCTCGAGGAGGCGTCGGCGACGATGGGCGCGCGGCGCTTCACCATCTTCCGCACCGTCACCTGGCCGCTGCTGAAGCCGGCGCTGGCCGCGGCCTTCCTGCTCGGCTTCGTCGAATCGCTGTCGGATTTCGGCAACCCGCTGGTGCTCGGCGGCGACTTCGACGTGCTGTCCACGCGCATCTTCTTCGCCATCGCCGGCGCGCGGCACGATCCGGGCCGCGCCGCGGCGCTGGCAATCCTGCTGCTCGCGCTCACCTTCGGCGCCTTCGCGCTGCAGGCCTGGTGGCTCGGCAAGCGGCGCTACACCACGGTGACGGGCAAGGGCGATTCCGGCGTGCCGGCGCCGTTGCCGCGCGGGCTGAAGATCGGCGCCTCGCTCGTCGTCTGGCCCTGGATGGCCTTCACCGCGATCGTCTACGGCATCATCCTGGTCGGCGCCTTCGTCCGCGACATCGGTCGCGGCGACATGACCTTCACCTGGCGGCACATCATCACCGCCTTCGAGCTGGAATGGCACGACGGGCTCGCACTTCGCGGCGCCGCCTGGGACAGCCTGCTGACCACCATCCAGGTCGCCGCCGTCGCCGCGCCGATCACGGCGGCGCTCGGCATCCTGCTTGCCTGGCTGATCGCGCGGCAGGATTTCCGCGGGCGGCGGCTGCTCGAATTCGTCACCATGCTGTCCTTCGCCATCCCGGGCACGGTGGTCGGCGTCGCCTACGTCATGTCCTTCAACGTGCCACCGATCGAGCTAACCGGAACGGCGCTGATCCTCATCCTCTGCTTCGTCTTCCGGAACCTGCCGGTCGGGGTGCGCGGCGGCATCGCCGCGCTGGCGCAGATCGACAAGTCGCTCGACGAGGCCTCCGCGACCATGGGTGCCGGCGCCTTCGACACACTGCGCCGCGTCGTGATGCCGCTGCTGCGGCCGGCCATCGTCACGGCGCTGGCCTTCAGCTTCGTGCATGCGATGACGGCGATCTCCGCGGTGATCTTCCTCGTCTCCGCCCAGCACAACCTGGCCACCGTCTACATCGTCGGCCGCGTGGAGGCCGGCGAGATCGCGCTCGCCATCGCCTATTCCACGGTGCTCATCTTCATCATGCTGGCCGTCGTGCTGGCGATCGAGAAGCTGGTCGGCCGCGCGCAGATCGGCCGCCGCGCCTCGTCCGAGACACCGGTCGCGCGCAACGCCCCGGCCGCGGTGCCGGTCAGAGCGGGAGCCTGAATGTCCGACAGCGCCATCGTCTTCGACCGGGTCACCAAGGCCTTCGGCACCGTCCGCGCCGTGGACGAGGTGAGCTTCGACCTGCCGCAAGGTGCGCTCGTCACGCTGCTCGGTCCGTCGGGCTGCGGCAAGACCACCACGCTACGCCTCGTCGCCGGGCTTGAACTGCCGACCGAGGGCTCCATCACCATCGAGGGGCGGGACGTCACGCGGCTCGCCGCGGCGGAGCGCCGCATCGCGATGGTGTTCCAGTCCTACGCGCTCTTCCCGCACATGAACGTGCTGGAGAACGTCGCCTACGGCCTCGTCGTGGCCGGCGCGCGCAAGGCTGCGGCCGAGGCCGATGCGCTGGCCATGCTGAAGACCCTCGGGCTGGAAGGCCTCGGCCACCGCCTGCCCTCCGAGCTTTCGGGTGGCCAGCAGCAGCGCGTCGCCGTCGCCCGCGCGCTCGTGCTGCGGCCGAAGGTGCTGCTGTTCGACGAGCCGCTGTCCAACCTCGATGCGCGGCTGCGCCGCCGCGTGCGGGAGGACATCCGCGACCTGCAGAGGCGCCTCGGCCTCTCGGTCGTCTACGTCACCCACGACCAGCAGGAAGCACTGGCCGTCTCCGACCTGGTCTGCGTGATGCGCGCCGGGAAGATCGCGCAGATGGGTACGCCGAACGAACTCTACGAGGATCCGGCCGACGCCTTCATCGCCGACTTCATGGGCGAGGCGAATGTGCTGCAGGGCGAGGTGCTGGGCCCCGGCCAGGTCGCGCTGGGCGGCGTCGCGCTGGCCACCCAGATGCGCGACCACCCGGTCGGCCCCGCGCAACTCGCGGTGCGGCCGGAATCGGTGACGCTCGCTGCGGCCGGCAACGGGCTGCCCGGCCGCATCCAGCGCGCCGCCTTCCTCGGCCAGACGCGCGAATACGAGATCGAGACGGCCGCCGGCATGCTCTTCGTCGTCACCCCGGCTGCAGCGCCCGCCTTCGCGCCCGGCGAGGCGGTGGCGTGCCGGCTGGAACGGGTCATCCCGCTGCGGGCGTGACCTCGGCCCGACGATCGCGGGGGCGCGGTCGCACCGGGCGGCCGGCAATTACGTCCGCGGCGACTTCGGCTATACTGCGCACGCCGGGGAGCCACGTGGCGGCGGCCGCGTGGGCCTGACCCTCGGGGGCGATCACGCGATCCGTGCGCAGGCGGCCTCGGGCGGCAAAGAGCCTCCCTCGCTGCGCCGCGCTTCCCCGGTCAGTTGAGCGCCATCCAGGCGCCCAGGTCCCCGCAATCCGGTTGCGGGTGACATGCAACGCGCGCCGGGTGCGGCGCGCTTTGGCTGCAACGCAACAACCATCGGCCCGTCTTGCGGGCCACAGGCGGGACAGCCATGGCACAGACGAAGACCGGCCCGACGGCCCAGGATCCGGCCGAGGCCGCGCGCATCGAGGAGGAGGTGACGTATCTGGCGAAGCGCCATCGCATCTCCCCCGCGATCGTGCGCGAGATCATCCGGCGCATCGGCTCGGCGGAGCGCAGCGCGGTGGAGCGCGAGATCCGCAAGGGCATGGCGCGGCGGTGACGCCGGTCCGCGTCAACCGCGCGCCCGTGCTGACGCTCTGGGCCGCGGTTGTCGCGGAGCGGCTCGGCCACCCGCCCGAGACGGCGCTGAGCCTTGCCAGCGCCGTCGCAGGCACCGCGGCGCGCGCAAAGGCCAGGCGGCTCGGCATCGCGGAGGATGACGCCGCGCGGAGCGGCGCGCCGGTGCCGCCGCGCAGCAGCGTGGAGCTGCTGGGCCACGCGGTGCCGGTGCTGACGGCTGCCGATGGGTCGCTGCGCGCAGCGGATGGCGAAGGCCGACCCAGCCCGCACGAACCTGCCCTACGCTACGTCGAGCGCGCCTTCGGCAAGCGGCTCGAGGAGGTGCATGCGGCGATGCGCGCGCTGGCGCAGTCATTGCCGCCCGAGGAGCTGAACCGCCTCGGCTTCCGGCTCTACGAGGCCTTCCGGCCGGAGGTGCGCGAGGGTGTCTCCGGCTGGGGTGCCAAGGGCGAGCTGCGGATCGAGCGGATCCGCGACGCCGCCGGAGCGCGGTAGGCGCGGATCAGGCGCCGAGCACGGAGGGGTGGAACAGTTCCTCCGGCGCGACGGCACGCGCGGCGAGGCCATCTTCCTGCGCGTACCGGCACATCGCGGCCAGCTCGTCGCGGTTGCGCGCGAAGCCATAGGGCCAGGGATCGCCGCCCATCAGCGCCGTCTGGCGCTCGACCTCGGACGCGATCCAGGGCAGCGAGACGCGCAGCACATTGACCATCGCAAGCTCCGCCAGCGCCATCGCCTTGGCCTCGGCGAAGGCGCGGATCAGCGCGGCGGGCAGGCCGGGATGCGCGTCGGCCACGTCGCGGCGGATCGCGACGCAATGCATGATCGGGAAGAAGCCGGTGGCGCGGAAATACGCCTCCTCCGCCGCGCGCGTGTCGGGGAAGAGGCGCGCGACAGGCGCCGTGCGGTTCAGGAAGCAGGCGGGCGCGCGCGGGCCGATGAAGGCGTCGATGCGGCCTTCCGCCAGCATCGCCTCCAGCGTGTCGCCCGGCGCCACTGGGCGCAGCGTGAAGCCGTCCGGCAGCGTGATGGCGGTGCGCTCGCCGCCCGAGATCCAGGTGATGCCGCGCGTATCGACGCCGTGTTGCTCGCGCAGCATCCCGCGCGCCCAGAGCGCCGCGGTCTGCTGGTATTCCGGCACGCCAACGGTGCGGCCCGCCAGGTCCTCCGGTCGCGCGATGCCGCGGTCGGTTCGGATGTAGATCGCGCCGTGGCGGAAGCTGCGCGAGGGATAGGCGGGGATGCCGACATACCGGCTGTCGCCGCGCGCCACCGAGAGGATGTGGCTCGACATCGAGAGCTCGGTGATCGCGTGCCGCGCCTCCTGCATCGCGATGCGGAACAGTTCCTCCGGCTCGCCGGCCAGCGGCGCGATGTCGAAGCCTTCGACCTTCACCCGCCCGTCATGGATGGGGCGCGTGCGGTCGGAGAGGGTGGTGGCCAGCGTCAGCATCACATCGCTCGGGAAAGGTTGTCGGGCGTGAAGGGCCAGTGGCGCACGCGGACGCCGAGCGCATCGGCGATGGCATTGGCGATGGCGGCGATGGTCGGGCCGAGGCTGCATTCGCCGGCGCCGAGCGGCGGCGCCTCCGGCCGGCTGACCATGGTGACCTCGACTTGCGGCACCTCGCTGAAGCGCAGGATCGGGTAGCGCTCCCACGCATCCGACGTGACCGTGCGCGTGTCGTGGCGCACGGCTTCCATCAGGCACATCGACGTCGCCTGGATCGCGCCGCCTTCCACCTGGTTGGCGATGCCGTCGGGGTTGATCGCCTCGCCCACGTCGCAGGCGAGCCAGAGACGGCGGCAGAAGATGCGCTCCGCCGCCTCGATCTCCGCCACCGCCGCGCAATAGGCGCCGGTGCCCTTGTAGCGCGAGACGGCGAGGCCGAAGCCGCGTCCCTCCTGCTTCTCGCGCGTCGCCCAGCCGGCCATGCGCGCGGCTTCGGACAGCACGTCGCGCGCCCGCGCGTCGTCCAGGTGGCGCAGGCGATGCGCCAGCGGATCTTCGGCCGCCAGCGTCGCGATCTCGTCCATCACGCTCTCGATCGCCCAGACATTCACCAGCGCGCCGAGGCCGCGCAGCGCGCTGGCGCGCACCGGCATCTCCAGCAGGCGATGCGCGCGGACATCCAGCGCCGGCACGCGATAGGGCGGCACCGCGTTGCGTTGGATGCCGCCGCCGCCCGCGGCCGGCGGGTTGATGGAGAGCGGCACCGGAAAAGGCTCGGCGAGCATCGAGGCGGCGAGCAGCGTCGGGTCCTTGCCGCGGCCGGGCCGGCCGGAATGGCCGTTCGACCAGCCCTGCTGCGACCAGCGCTGCAGCGTGCCGCCCGCATCGGCCTCCGCCTCCACCTCCACCAGCATCGCGGGCGAGAAGGGCGACCAGCCGAGCTCCTCGGCCCGGCTCCAGAGTATGCGCACGGGATGGCCGGGATTGGCACGCGCCACCAGCGCGGCGTCCAGCGCGACGTCGTCGGCGCCGTTGTGGCCGTAGCAGCCCGCGCCTTCCATGTGGCGCACGACGATAGCCTCGGCCGGCAGGCGCAGCGCCTTCGTCAGGTCGGCGCGCAGGTTGAAGATGCCCTGGCTGTGGGTCCAGATCTCCATCGTCGCGCCATCCCAGCGCGCGACGGCGCAGGAGGTGCCGATCGAGGCATGCGCCAGGAAGGGCCGGTAGAAGCTCGCCTTGATGCGATGCGCGGGCGCCGGCGTCTCGGCCTCGCGCGACGCGACCTCGATGGGTTCGCTCGGCGCGCTGCGCAGCCAGGATTCGAGCGCCGCGTCGTCGGGCAGCGTGTCGCGCTCATCCCAGCCCGCGCGGCGTGCGACGCGCTCCGCAGCCT
Source organism: Falsiroseomonas oryziterrae (assembly GCF_021864505.1). Taxonomy (GTDB): domain Bacteria; phylum Pseudomonadota; class Alphaproteobacteria; order Acetobacterales; family Acetobacteraceae; genus Falsiroseomonas; species Falsiroseomonas oryziterrae. The sequence goes on along the minus strand of NZ_JAKJIB010000078.1, from coordinate 7,137 downwards.
GCTCCGCGTGGTGTTCCTGCGCGGCGACGACGGCGAGGAAGCTGCCGTCGCGATGCACGCGCGCATCGCCAGGCAGCGGGCCGTCGCGCAGCTCGCCCAGCACGGCGCCGCGCGAGGGCGGGCGCACCACGCGCGCATGCAGCATCCCGGGCAGCCGGAGATCGTGCACGTAGCGCGCGGCGCCGAAGACCTTGTCAGGCAGGTCGAGCCGCGGCGCGGAACGGCCGACGACCTGGCGATCCGCCGCCGGCTTCGGCGTCGCCTCGGGCGAGGCTTCCGTCGCCAGCAGCTCCGCCTCCGCCATCGCCCAATAGGAGCCGAGCACGCGGCCATCGGGCGCCAAGAAGTCACCATCGCGCACCGCGATATCCTCGGCCGGCACGCCGGTCCGCTGTGCGACGACACTGACGAAGATGCGGCGCGCATCGGCGCAGGCGTGGCGCAGCGCCATGCCGCTCTCCTGCACGCTGAGCGAGCCGGAGGTCACCGCCTCGTCGGGGCTTTCGGGCGTCGCCGCCGCCTGCACGCGGATGCGGGCGAGCGCGACGTCCAGCTCCTCCGCGCTGATCTGCGCGAGCGCCGTCAGGATGCCCTGGCCGAGTTCCACCTTTCCGGGGCGGATGGTGACGCGGCCGTCAGCGTGGAAGGTCAGCCAGCGGTCGAGCCGGCGGTTGACGTGCAGGCTGCCGGGCAGCCTGGGCTTGCCGTCCTCGGGGATGCCCTTGAAGGCGAGGTTCATGCCGCGACGCCTTCTTCCGCCGCGCGCAGCACAGCGCGGATGATGCGGTTGTGCGCGCCGCAGCGGCACAGATGCGGGTCGAGGGCCTCTCTCACCTGTGCTTCGCTCGGCCGTGGCACGCGGTGCAGCAGCGCGGCGGCTGCCATCAGGATGCCGGAGAGGCAGAAGCCGCATTGCCCCGCCTGCAGCTCGAGGAAGGCGCGCTGCAGCGGGTGCGGCGCCTCCGGCGTGCCGAGCCCCTCCACCGTCTCCACGCGCCTGCCCGTGGCGGCCGCGGCGGGCAGCGTACAGGCGAAGACCGGCGCGCCGTCGAGCAGCACGACGCAGGCGCCGCATTGCTCCGCGCCGCAGCCGAAGCGCGGCCCCGACAGGCCGAGCGGCCCGCGCAACGCCGCGAGCAGCGTCGCGTCCTCCTCGATCTCAGGCGCGACCGCGGCGCCGTTCAATTCGAACCGAACCATCGGATGAACCTATCGAAGCGGGGTGGCCCCCCGGTGCCCTGCCGAGGCTTCGCCTCGGCAGGATGAGCCGTCGCCGCTGGATCAGCGCCCATCGGGGCCCCGGCGGCGTTGCGAAGCAACGTCGTGGGGAGCTTAGGTGGGCGTCATCCGCGCCATGCGGACGTATTCCGCCTGGCGCGTGATGTCCTGGCGCAGGAAGGCGTCGAAGTCGGCGATCGACATGCTCATCGGCTGCGCGCCGGCACGCGCCTGCGCCTCGCGCGTCGCCGGTAGCGCCATGATGCGGTTGATCTCGGCGTTCAGACGCTCGCGGATCGGCAGCGGCGTCTGCGCCGGCGCCATCAGGCCCAGCCAGATCGAGGCCTCATAGCCCTGCAGCGTCTCCGCCACCGTCGGCAGTTCCGGCATCAGCGGGCTGCGCTGCGGGCCGGTGGTGGCAAGGCCGCGCACACGACCGCCGACGATCTGCTCCCGCATGGTCGGGATGGCGTCGAACATGATCGGCACCTGGCCGCTGATCAGCGCCGTGCGCGCTTCGTTGGAGCCGCGGAAGGGCACGTGGGTCGCCTGGACGCCCGCCATGGCGAGGAACACCTCGCCGGCGACGTGATACGGCGTGCCGGGGCCGCTGCTGGCGTAGTCGTAGCGCCCGGGATTGGCCCGCAGCAGCGCGATCAGCTCCGGCAGCGTCTGCGCCGGGATGGACGGATGCACCGCCAGCACGTGATGCGCGATGTTGATCGAGGCGACCGGCGCCAGGTCCTGCATCAGGCGGTACGGACGGTTCGGGAGCAGCGTCTCGTTCGCCGTGTGCGTGTTGGACATCAGCAGCAGCGTGTAGCCATCGGGTGCGGACTTCGCGACGAAGTCGGTCCCGATCACCGCACCGGCGCCGGGCCGGTTCTCCACCACGAAGGGCTGGCCGAAGGCGCCCTGCAGCGGCTCCGCCAGGAAGCGCGCAGCGACGTCGGCCGAGCCGCCGAGGCCGAAGGGGACGACGATGCGGACCGGACGGTTCGGCCAGGCGGGCGCCTGTGCCTGCGCCACGGCGGGCAGCGCCAGCGTCGCGGCGAGAACGGTGCGGCGGCGGATCATGCTCGTCTCTCCCCATTGTGGTTGGGCGGGACAATCGGCCAGATGCTGGAACGCGGCAACCCTAGGCGCCCGGCCGCGTAACGGGGCCTGATACACGGCGGCGCCGTGGCGAGGAGGCAGGGATGGGCGAGACGAAGGGACCGGGCATGTCCCCGGCCGGCACGCCACCGGGCCCGGCGCACTCGACGGAGGGCGAGCGCTTCCACGCGATCCGGGCACTGGCGCGCGGCTGGTGGCTGTTCGTGTTGCGCGGCGTGCTCAGCATCCTGTTCGGCGTGCTGGTGTTCGTGTTTCCGGGTGCCGGGCTCGCCTTCATCCTGGCCTTCCTGGCGGCCTGGGCGCTGTTCGACGGCGCGGCATCGCTGGTGCACGCGCTGCGCGGCGGGCCGGATCCCAAAGGGCGGAACCGGTCGCGGACATGGCTCGCGATCGATGGCGTGCTCTCGGTTCTGCTCGGAATCTTCGTGCTGGTGGCGCCCGGCGTGTCCGCCTTCGCGCTGGTTCTTGTGGTCGGCGCCTGGGCGATCGCCGTTGGCGTGACCCGCATCGTGCTCGCCTGGCGCACCGGCAATGCGCTCCTTGGCCTTCTCGGCGTGCTGCCCGTCCTGCTCGGCATCTGGCTGGTGTTGGCGCCGGGGCCAGGGTTGTTGGCGGTGATCTGGATCATCGGCATCGAGGCCGTGGCGATCGGGATCCTCTTCGTCGCGCTCGGCCTCAGGCTCCGGCGGGTCGCCAACGACCCGCATGCGGCGGATGTGATGCCGGCGCAGGCCTGAGGCGGAGAGGCCTCAGGTCGCGACCTCGACCAGCACGGGGACGTGGTCGGACGCCTTCGCCCAGTCGCGGGCGTCCTTCAGCACCGCGTGCGACCGCAGCCCGCCGGCGAGGTCGGGCGAGACCCACACATGGTCCAGCCGCCGCCCGCGATCCGACGCACGCCAATCCGCCGCGCGATAGCTCCACCAAGTGTAGAGCTTCTGGTCCTCCGGCACGAAGTGGCGCAGCGCGTCGTACCATTGCCCGGCGCGCTGCATCGCGGTCAGCGCCTCGGTCTCCACCGGCGTGTGGGAGACGACGTCGAGCAGCTGCTTGTGCGACCAGACATCGTGCTCGAGCGGCGCGATGTTGAGGTCGCCGACCAGCACCGCGCGCCGGAAGCCGCCGGCGGCGTGACGCCGCGCCGACCACGCCGTCGCCTCGGCCACGAAGTCGAGCTTGTGCGCGAACTTGGGGTTGGCGTCGCGGTCCGGCACGTCGCCGCCGGCAGGGATGTAGAAATCGTGCAGCTCCAGCGCGCCGCCCGGCGCGTCGAGCTCCACCGCGATATGCCGGCAGTCGCCCTTGCCGCACCAGTCGGGATCCTGCCCGTCGCGCGTCGCGAAGGGCAGCTTCGAGAGGATGGCGACGCCGTTGTAGCCCTTCATCCCGCGGATCGCGCGATGCCCGAAGCCGAGCGCGGCCGCGCCCTCATGCGGGAAGTGCTCGTCCGGGCACTTCGTCTCCTGCAGGCAGACCACGTCGGGCTCGAGCGCCGCGACGAGGTCCTGCAGCAGCGGCAGGCGCAGCCGGACGGAGTTGATGTTCCAGGTGACGACGCGCAGCGGGCGCCGGCCGGCCACGACGGCCGGCGCAGCCGCGCGTGCTTTCGTCGTGGCGGGCGCGGCTTTCGCCGCGCCCTTCGACGTCTGCGCCTTGGTCAAACGATCTTCGTCCGGACCTCGCCGACGCCCTCGACGAAGCCCTCGAGCAGATCGCCCTTCACCACCGCCGCCACGCCTTCCGGCGTGCCGGTCATGATGAGGTCGCCCGGCTCGAGCCGCACGAGGCCGGAGAGGTTCGCGATCACCTCCGGCACCGACCAGATCAGCTTGGACAGGTCGGAGACCTGCTTCACCACGCCGTTCACCTTCAGCTCGATCTTGCCCTTCGAGCCGTCATAGGACCCGTCGTGCTTCACCAGCAGGCCCATCGGCGCGGAGTGGTCGAAGCCCTTGCCCATGTCCCAGGGACGGCCGGTCTTCTTCGCCTCGTTCTGCAGGTCGCGCCGCGTCATGTCCAAGCCCGCGCACCAGCCCCAGACATGCTTCAGCGCGTCGCCGATCGCGATGTCCGCGCCGCCGGTGCCGATCGCGACCACCAGCTCCATCTCGTGGTGCAGGTTCTTGGTCTGCGACGGGTACGGCATGTCGGCGCCGTCGATGACGACGCTGTCGGCGGGCTTCGCGAAGTAGAAGGGCGGCTCGCGCGTGGGGTCCGACCCCATCTCGATCGCGTGCTCGGCGTAGTTGCGGCCGACACAGAAGATGCGGCGCACCGGGAACTTCCCGCCGCCCTTCACCGGCAGGTACGGGACCGCGGGCGGCGCGATGACGAAATCGGACATAAGCGGAGGTTCCCCCTTGGCAGCCTTGGCCTGCCAGCGGTCATAGAGGCTGGGCGGCAGGTGGCAAGATCGCGAAAGGGGCTTTCCGAATCGGATCAGCTCTGCAAAGAAAATGCGCCCGGTCAGGGGGGTGACCGGGCGCTACTGGTCTTTGTTCCGTACGGAATGGTCGGGCGAACCGGCAGGGGAACCGGATCGCACGCCGGCTTAATTCGGCCGGCCTGTGGACAATAGCGCGTCCACAGCCCGCCATGCAAAACCCGAATGCAGGACAGGGCCACGAAAACGCCCGGGAAGCGCCCCGTTCGCGTGCAGTTGAAGCGCCACGCGCAGCGGTTGCAGCGCCGGCGTCAGGCCGCGGCGAGTCGCGGCATTCCGCTCGCGGGACGATCGCCCGCCGCCCAGGCCGCGGCCGCCGCGCCGAAGGCCTCGAACAGCGCACGGCTCAGCGCGTCCTCTTCCCAATCATATTCGGGATGCCACTGCACCCCGACCACGAAGCCGGGCGCGTCGGGCACCCGCACCGCCTCGATCGTGCCGTCCGGCGCCCAGGCCTCCGCCACCAGGCGCGGCGCGAGCCGCTTGATCCCCTGGTTGTGCAGCGAGTTCACCGCCACGCCCTCCGGCCGCCAGGGCAGCCCCGCGCCGTCCCAGATGCGGGCCAGCATCCCGTCCACGGCGACCCGCACCGCATGCGCCTTGCCGATGCGCAGCTTCGGCAGCCGCTGGTCGGATGGGGTGGAATGGTCCAGCCGCCCCGGCAGGTCCTGGATCCGCTGGTCGAGCGACCCGCCGAGGGCGACGTTCAATTCCTGGAAGCCGCGGCAGATCGCCAGCACCGGCAGCCCGGCCGCGATGGCGGCGCGGATCAGCGGCAGGGTGGTGGCGTCGCGCTGCGGGTCCTCGGGCGTCCCCTCCGCATGCGCCGGGCCTTCGTAATGGTCCGGATGCACGTTCGACCGGCTGCCGGTCAGGATCAGCCCGTCGAGTCGCGGCAGGATTTCCGGCACCAGCGCCTCGCCCGCGGCCGGCAGCAGCACCGGCACACCGCCGACCGGGCCGAGCGTGCACCGGACATAGCTGTCGGAGGCGGCGTGGTTCGGCGTGGCGAACAGCCCGAATGGCTTGTTGCAGCAGGAGATGCCGATCAGGGCCCGCATGCTGGCCAATCTCATGCGATGATGTGGCAGGATCAAGACAGTGTTTCGCGCGCAGCACGGCGCCTCGCGCATATCTGGACGCGGCGTGGCGCTGGCGCATCGGGCGCAACCCAAGCAGGATCGGGGCAGCGTCGAGGAGGGACGGAATGATCGGACGTCGCAGTATGCTGGGCGCGCTTGGGGGCGCATCCCTCCTCGGCTCCGCCCCGGCGGCCCGGGCCCAGGGGACGGCTTGGCCCGACCGGCCGATTCGCTGGATCGTCGGCTACCCGCCCGGCGGGGCTTCCGACACCTTCGCCCGGCTGATCGCCGGCCAGATGGCGCCGCGGCTCGGCCAGAACGTGGTGGTGGAGAACCGGCCCGGCGGCGGCGCCGTCGTGGCGTCGGAGACGGTCGCCCGCAGCCCCGCCGACGGCTACACCTGGATGCATGTCGACAACGGCATCCTGACCTACAACCCGGCGCTCTACGCCCGCCTGCCCTACGACCCGGACCGCGACTTCACCGGCGTCGGCTTCATCGGGCTCTTCCCGCTCTATGTCGTGGTGCGGCCGGACGCGCCCTGGGCCGATTTCGCCGCGCTCCTCGCAGCCTCGCGCAACCGGGCGCCGACCTACGGCACCCCCGCCGTCGCCTCGCCGCACCACCTGGCGATGGAACTGCTCAAGCGCCGGAGCGGGCTGGCGGCGGAGCACGTGCCCTACCGCGGCGGGCCGGCGGCGATGACCGACCTGCTGGCCGGCAACGTGGACGTGGTGGTGATCGACACCGCGACCGGCACGCCCTTCATCCGCGACAACCGCGTCCGCACCCTGGTCGCGCTGACGGACAACCGCACCCGCCTCGCGCCCGCGGTCCCGACCGCGCGCGAACTGGGCCACGATGCGGTCGCCTATGGCTGGCAGGGCATGAGCGTGCCGGCCGGCACGCCGGCGCCGATCGTCGCCCGCCTGTCAGAGGAGATGATGCGGGCCATGCAGTCGGAGGCGATCGCGCCCCGGCTGCGCGACCTCGACATCGAGTACCGCCCGCAATCGCCCGCCGAGTTCAACGCCTTCGTCGGCCGCGAGAACGCGCTCTGGCGGCCGCTGATCCGCGAGCTCGGGATCCGTCTCGACAGCTGATTGGTTCCCCACGACGGCGCCTGCGGCGCCGTCGTGGGGGCCCCGTGTGGGCGTCGTTCCTGGGCGGCGTGGCTCCTCCTGCCGCGGCGAAGCCGCGGCAGGGTGCCGGGGGGGGCAGCCAGCGATGAGCGCACGGCCCGTCGTGCGGCAGCGCAGGCTGTAGTCGGGGGGCCAC
>NZ_JAKJIB010000077.1 GCF_021864505.1 Falsiroseomonas oryziterrae | reverse complement strand
GCTGCCCGCGGCGAGCCCGCTGTCCACCAGCCGCGCCACGCCCTGGCCGAGCGCGAGCGTCAGCAGCGCCGCGACGAGCAGCGCCGCGGCGGCGCCCAGCGCGCGGCCGAGATAGGGACGCAGATGCGGCAGCAGGAGGCGCAGCGCCAGGACTGGCGCGCGTGACGGGACGGGATCGGACACCCGGCGAAGGTGGACGCGACGGCCGGCGGCCACAAGCGCCGCGGCTTAGGCTTAGGCTTCGGCCTTGGCCGCGCGCGCCGCGCCGGCCAAACCTTCGGCCTCAGACCTTCGGGCGGGCGCGCAACTCGTCGCGGATCTCGGCGAGCAGTGCCTCGGTCGGCGTCGGCTCCTTCGGCTTCGCCTCCTCGCGCACGCGGAGCTTCGTCAGCACCTTCAGCAGCCAGAAGATCGCCATCGCGACGATAAGGAACTTGATGATCGCGTTGATGAAGACGCCGACCGCCAGCACGGATGCGCCGGCCGCCCGCGTCGCCTCGAGCGACGGCTTCCGCTCGCCCGACAGCACGATGAACAGGTTCGAGAAGTCGATGCCGCCGATCAGCAGGCCGATGATCGGGTTGACCAGGTCCTCGACCAGGCTCGAGACGATGGTGGTGAAGGCGGCGCCGATGACGATGCCGACCGCGAGGTCGATCACGTTGCCCCGCATGATGAAGGCCTTGAACTCGCGCAGCCAGGCGGGCTCCTTCAGCGGGATCGGCGATTCCATGCGTCTCTCCTCTCGCGATTCGGCGGTCCGGCCGGGAGCCTAGGCCGAGGGCGCGACCCCGCACCAGAGGCAGGCCAGCGCCGCGATCACGACCACGCCGCGCCGGTAATCCGCCGCGTCCACCCATTCGTCGCGCCGGCCGTTCTGCGTCAGGTCGCCGCAAAGCGGCCCGAGGCCCACGCAAGGGATGCCGGACTGCACCATCGGGTTGCGGATGTCGGAGGAGGTGTGCAGCGGGTTCACCTGCGGCACCTGGCCGGTGCCGATCCGCACCGCCTCCGCCGTCGCGTTCCACAGCGCGTGCCCCTCCGGCACCTCGGCGCCGGTGACGCCGGAGAGGAAGACGAGCTGGGGCGGTGTCTCGCGCAGGAATGCGTCGGCGCGCGCGGCCTCGGCGATCGCCGCCTCGACCTCGGCTTGCACGTCCGCCAGCTTCTCCCCCGGCGGGAAGGCCAGCGCGCAGGAGAGCTGCACGGCCGGCGCCACGCGGCTCGCGCGGCCATCGCCGAGCGCGCGGATGTCGCCGACCAGGAGGTTGGTGGAGCGCCCGACCGCCGCGTCCAGCACCGGATGCCGGATGCGCGCGCCGCGCCTTGCGTCCAGCGCGCGCAACGCCGCCAGCACCACCATCGCCTTGTCGATCGGGTTGACGGCGAGATGCGCGAAGGCGGCGTGGCCCGGCTCCTCGGTCGGCGGCAGGCGGCCCGGGACGACGATGCGGAAGATCAGCTGCCCCGGGGCCAGCGCCTTCACCTCGCGCATGCCGAGCCCGGATTCCGCCGGGTGGAGATAGACCGCCGCGTCGGCGGTCACGCCGCCATGCAGCAGCGCATGCACCCCGCGCGCATGCCGCTTGGACGGCGTGCTGGCCATGATCAGGTCGCCCCGCAGCCGGATGCCGGCCTCCCGCAGCAGCCGCGCCGCCGCGGCCATGGTGGTCACGCCCGCGAGATCGTCGGCCACGCCCCAGCCATGCAGCCGCCCGTTCTCGACCACGCCGGCGAAGGGGTCGTGGCGCCAGCCGTGATCGGCCTGCAGCCTTTCGCTGTCCGGATGCGCGAACAGGATCAGGCTGCGCCCGCCGCCGCTGCCCGGCAGCCGCGCGACAACCGCCTCGCGCTCCTCGCCATCCATCGCGGAGCCGTCGGCGAATTCCTCGCGCAGCGTCACCTCGGCCGGTCGATAGCGCCGCCGCTCCACCGCACAGCCGGCGGCCTCGAAGGCCGCCGCGAGGCAGGCCTGCACCGCGACCTCCCCCTCGCGCTGCAGCCCGATCAGCCGCCGCAGCAAGGCGAGCGATGCCTCGCCCGATCCGTCCGCCGCACGCAGCCGCCCGATCGCCTCGTCCATCGCCGCCCATCCGCTATCTGTCCCGCGATGGTCGGCGGGCCGGGTGGGGCGGTCAACGTGACCCTTGCCGGCCGCGCACCGGCGTGCCCATGCTGCGCCCATCGCGGTCGCTGCTGGGGAGCATGCGGACGGGCGATGATGCGCCTGATCATCGGGGCCAAGTGGTCCTCGACATGGACGATGCGCGGCTGGCTCGCCTGCCGCCTGTCCGGCCTGCCCTTCCAGGCCGAGACGCTCTACCTGTCGCGCCCCGACAGCAAGCAGAAGCTCGCCCAGGCCTCGCCGACCGGCCTGATCCCGGTGCTCGAGCATGACGGCTTCCTCGTCACCGACACCATGGCGATCGCCGAATACCTCTGGGAGCTCGCGCCGGGCTGCGAGATCTGGCCGGCCGAGCTGAAGGCGCGCACCGCGGCGCGCATGTCGGCCGCCGAGATGCATGCGCACTTCGCCGAGCTGCGCTCGGCGCTGCCGATGAACCTGGTCAAGCGCTGGCCGATCGCGAACGGCATCCCCTCCAACGTGAAGCTGCTCGGGCGGCCGGGGGTGGAGGCGCAGGTGGCGCGCGTGCAGGAAAGCTGGCGGCAGACCCGCGCAGCCTGGGGGCAGGGCGGGCCCTTCCTGTTCGGGCCGCGCTTCTGCTTCGCCGATGCGATGTGGGCGCCGATGGCGAGCCGCTTCCGCACCTATTCCGTCACCCTCGCCCCCGATGCGCAGGCCTACGCCGAGGCGGTGCTGGCGCACCCCTATGTCGCGGAATGGGTGGCCGGCGCCGAGGCCGAGGCACGCCAGATCGGCTGGGAAGCCTGCGCCGCCTGGCCGTGAGGTCCTGACCGCCACGCTGCGTCCCGGCGCCGGGCCGCCATGCGCGCGCCGGCCCTGCCAGGCGGCACGACCCGTGCGATAAGCCCGCCGCACCACCACAAACCGGGCCTCGATGATCCGCCTCGACACCATCGGCAAGCAGAACGGCCGACAGATCCTGTTCGTCGAGGCGTCGGCGGCGCTGCAGCGGGGCGAGAAGATCGGGCTCGTCGGCCCGAACGGCGCCGGCAAGACGACGCTGTTCCGCATGATCACCGGCCAGGAGCCGCCCGACGAGGGCCAGGTGATCGTCGAGCGCGGCGTGACCATCGGCTTCTTCAGCCAGGATGTCGGCGAGATGGCCGGCCGCAGCGCGGTGGCCGAGGTGATGGACGGCGCCGGCCCGGTCAGCGAGGTCGCGGCCGAATTGCGCGAGCTGGAACACGCGCTCGCCGATCCCGATCGCGCCGACGAGCTCGACGCGCTGGTCGAGCGCTTCGGCGAGGTGCAGGCCCGCTTCGAGGAGCTCGGCGGCTACGCGATGGAGGGCCGCGCGCGGGAGGTGCTGGCGGGCCTCGGCTTCAGCCAGGAGATGATGGACGGCGATGTCGGCGCGCTGTCGGGCGGGTGGAAGATGCGCGTCGCGCTCGGCCGCATCCTGCTGATGCGCCCCGACGTCATGCTGCTCGACGAGCCGAGCAACCACCTGGATCTCGAAAGCCTGATCTGGCTGGAAGGCTTCCTGGCGGGATTCGACGGCGCGCTGCTGATGACCTCGCACGACCGCGCCTTCATGAACCGCGTCGTGCGCAAGGTGATCGAGATCGATGGCGGCACGCTGACCACCTATTCCGGCGACTACGAATTCTATGAGCAGCAGCGCGCCATCGCCGAGCGCCAGCAGCAGGCGCAGTTCGAGCGGCAGCAGGCCATGCTGGCGAAGGAGATCAACTTCATCGAGCGCTTCAAGGCCCGCGCCTCCCACGCCGCGCAGGTGCAGAGCCGGGTGAAGAAGCTCGAGAAGATCGAGCGTGTCGAGCCGCCGCGCCGCCGCCAGTCCGTGTCCTTCGAGTTCCCGCCCGCGCCGCGCTCCGGCGACGACGTCGCGAGCCTGCGCAAGGTGGCGAAGCGCTACGGCAACCGCGTGATCTATGACGGGCTCGACCTGCTGGTGCGGCGGCGGGAGCGCTGCTGCGTGCTCGGCGTCAACGGCGCAGGCAAGTCCACGCTGCTGAAGCTGGTCACGGGCGCGACGGAGCCCGATGCGGGCACGGTCACGTTGGGGGCGAGCGTGAAGCTCGGCTATTTCGCGCAGCACGCGATGGAGCTGCTGGACGGCGACCGGACCGTGTTCCAGGCGCTGGAGGATGCCTTCCCGCGCGCGGGGCAGGGCTCGCTCCGCGCGTTGGCTGGCTGCTTCGGGTTCTCGGGCGACGATGTGGAGAAGCGCTGCCGCGTGCTGTCGGGTGGCGAGAAGGCGCGGCTGGTGATGGCGCGGATGCTCTACGACCCGCCGAACTTCCTGGTGCTCGACGAGCCGACCAACCACCTCGACATGGCGACGAAGGAGATGCTGATCGCGGCGCTGGCGGCCTACGAGGGGACGATGCTGTTCGTCTCCCACGACCGCCACTTCCTGGCCGCGCTATCGAACCGCGTGCTGGAACTGACGCCCGAGGGCCTCCACGACTACGACGGCGGCTACAGCGAATACGTCGCCCGCACGGGACAGGAGGCGCCGGGGCTACGGATGTGACGACGACGTCGGCCCGCCCCAGGCCGAGCGTCTGCGTCCCGTCGCGCGTGGAACGCCGCCGGTCGGCGCCGACGCGCTGTCAGTCAATCTGCACGCCCACGGTGGCGACGATGTCGCGCCACTTCGCGATCTCGCTGGCGACGAAGGCCTGCGCCGCGGCCAGGTCCCCGCCGATCGCGTCGAAGCCCATCGTCGCGAGCCGCTCCTGGAAGGCCGGCCGTTCCATCGCCCGGCGCACATCGGCGTTCACGCGCTCCAGCACCGCCTGCGGCGTGCCGGCGGGGAAGAACACCCCGGCCCAGTTGCTGTCCACGATCGGCTCGACACCCGATTCCGCGACCGTCGGCACATCGGGCAGCGCCGGGTTGCGGCGGTCGCTGGTCACCGCGATGGCACGCGCCCGGCCGCCCCGGATCAGCGGGACCCCCGCCGCAAGGCCCGTCGCCACCATGTCGACGTCGCCCGCGAGCAACGCCGTCATCGCAGGTCCTCCCCCGGCATAGGCGACGTGCGTCGTGTCCGTGCCGGGGGCGCGCTTGAACAGGAGCTCGGACAGGAGATGGCCCGGGGATCCCACGCCGGGCGAGCCGAAATTCACCGGGCGTCGCCGAGCCGCCTCCACCAGGTCGCGCAGCGTCCGGATCTGGCTGTCGGCGCGCACGAGGAAGAGCTGCGGCTGGCCGGCGATGACGGCCGCAGGCAGGAACTGCTCCGCCCTGTAGCCCGGATTGCGCGACAGGCTGAGATTGCTCGTGAAGGCCGCCGAGGTGACGAGCGCCGAATAGCCGTCCGGCGTCGCCCGCGCCATGAACTGCGCGGCCACGTTGCCGCCAGCGCCGGGGCGGTTCTCGACGACGACCGCCTGGCCCCAGATCTCGGTCAGGTGCTCGGCCACAAGCCGCCCGATCAGGTCGACGAAGCCGCCGGGCGCGAGGGCGACGACGAAGCGCACCGGGCGCTGCGGCCAAGCCGGCGCCTGCGCGAAGGCGGGGCTCAGCACAGGTGCGGCAAGCGCGGCGCCGATCAGTTGGCGGCGTGTCGTCATCATGTTCCTCCCGGGCGGAACGATTCGATGACAGGGATATAACGGCGAGATTGCGCGCCTGAAAGGAGGCGCGGCCGCAGCGCCGCAGCCGGCCGGGGTAGGCGCGATCCGCTGTCACGCCGGGCGGTGATGCAGAACCTGGACGCGGTCTTGCGGTGCCTGCCATCGCTGCCGACCGTGCAGCCGCTGCAGCAGCACCGATGATCGCTGACCTGGGAAATGGCGGATGGGGCGCAGTGGCGGATGGGGTGGGATTCGAACCCACGAGACGCTTTCACGTCTACACACTTTCCAGGCGTGCGCCTTCGACCGCTCGGCCACCCATCCAGCGCAGGCCGCGGGTTCTAGCCAGCCGGCCCCGGACCGGCAACCCCGCCGGGCGTCATGCCGGAACGCCGCCCCCGGCTGCAGCCGGGGGCGGAATCACGCCCGGCTCAGTCGGCGAACTGGCCGGCAGCCTGGATCAGCGGGCGCCACTTCGCGATGTCCGCCTGCCAGAACTCGCGATGCGCCTGCGGCGTGGCGCGCGCCACCGCCACCGGCTCGGTGCCCAGGTCGCCGAAGCGACGCGCGATGTTCTCGTCGCGCAGCGCCGCCACCAGCGCGCGGTTCAGGCGCTCGACGACCGGCGCGGGCGTGTTCCGCGGCGCGTAGAGGCCGTGCCACACGCTGACCTCGAAGTTCGGGAGCCCGGCCTCGGCCGCCGTCGGCATGTCGGGAAGCGCGGCGATGCGGGACGGCGTCGTCACCGCGAAGCCGCGGATCGTGCCGGCGCGGATCTGCTCCACCGTGTTGGTGGTCTGGTCGCACATCACGTCCACCGTGCCCGCGACGAGGTCGTTCATCGCCGGGCCGGTGCCGCGATACGGAACGGTGGTCACCGCGGTGTCGAGCGCCTTCTGGAACAGCAGGCCGCACAGGTGGCTCGCCGCGCCGACGCCGGCATTCGCCAGGTTGATGCGGTCGCGGTCGCGGCGGATCACCTGCACCATCTCGGCCAGGTTGTTGGCCGGGAAGTTGCGGCGCGCGACCAGCGTCATCGGCACCTCGGTCACCAGGCCTATCGTCTCGAAGCCGTTGACGGCGTCGTAGGCCAGACGGCGATAGAGCGTCGGGATGGTGCTCATCCCGATGTGGTGCAGCAGGATCGTGTAGCCGTCGGGACGCGCCTGCGCGACGCGCTGGGCGCCGAGCGTGCCGCCGGCGCCGCCGACATTCTCAACGACCACCGTCTGGCCGAGGTCGTTGCCCATCACCTGCGCGATCAGGCGGCCGACCGTGTCCGTCGGTCCGCCGGCGGCGAAGGGGATGATCATGCTGATCGGGCGGGTCGGGTAGGTGCCCTGCGCCAGGGCCGGCGCCGAGAGAGCGAGGCCCGCTGCCGCGCCCAGAAGGGCCCGCTTGCCGAGAAGGATCATGATGGCGTCTCCACGTTGGGTTCATGTTGGCCCGCCGGCGGGGGCCGGTGCGCGTGTCCGCAGCATGTAGGCGAGCCGCCCGGATCGCGCCAGTTCCCCGATCCATACGCGCGTGGCGGGCGTAAGGCAGCCCGCTTCAGGGAAAATTGTAACCTGAAAAGATCTCGCTTGACTCTCCGCACATGGACGGAAGATGAACCGCGCGTAATCCAAACAGGGAATGTCCAAGTGATGAAGCTCTCCCGTCGCGGGGCGCTCGCCGGCGCCGCTGCCCTCCTCGCCGCGCCGCGCCTTGCCTCGGCGCAGGCCAATTGGCCGGACCGCCCGATCCGCATCATCGTCCCCTACAATGCGGGCGGCATCACCGACGTGATCAGCCGCGGCACCGCCGCCGGCCTGCAGGCCGCCCTCGGGCAGCCGGTGATCGTGGAGAACCGGCCGGGGGCGAACGGCACCATCGGCACGCTCGCCGCCGCCCGCGCGCCCGCCGACGGCACCACGATCACCATGGGCATCACCGACACCTTCGCGATCAACCGTTCGACCTTCCGCAACCTGCAGTACAATGACGAGACGGATTTCGCGCCGATCTCGATGGTGACCCGGGTGCCCTTCGCCCTGATGGTCGGCGCGCACCGCCGCGAGATCACCGATTTCGCCAGCTTCGTGCGCGAGGCGCGGCGCGAGGCCGGGCGGCTCTCCCACGCCTCCTGGGGCGTCGGCTCCTCCTCGCACCTCGCCTTCGAATTCGTGGCCCGCCACCAGAACTTCGAGAAGCTCCACGTCCCCTTCGCGGCGCAGGCGCCGGGCATGCAGGCCGTCACGGCCGCGCAGGTGGACAGCATGATGCTCCCCGTCGGCGGCGCGAACAGCCTGGCGGTGGACAACCGGGCGCGCATCATCGCGCTGGCGCATCCGCAGCGCGTGGAGCTGACGCCGAACGTGCCGACGCTGCAGGAACTCGGCGTGCCGCTCGCCACCGGCCTGTGGCTCGCGCTCTTCGCCCCGGCGCGCACGCCCGCGCCGATCATCCAGCGCCTGAACGAGGCGGTCCGCCAGGCCGGCACGCACCCGCAGACGGTCGAGGTGTTCCGCCAGCAGGCCGGCGTTCTCGAGCCCTCCACCCCCGCCGAGCTCGCCGACTTCGCCCGCCGCGAGCGCGAGCAGTGGGCCCGCGTGGTGCGCGAGGCGAACATCACCGTCGAGAGCTGACGCCTTCCGGAGGGGTGGAGCCGCCCGAGGGCGCCGTTCCACCCATCCGCGACGTCACTTCGGCCGGGGGGAGCGTGGCGCCACCCTGGAGGTCTCGGTGCCGTCCGCGCCGAGCGGGACGTCCAGTCGGCAAACCAGGCCCTCTGCGCCCCAGTCCTTCTGGAACGTGCCCTTGAGCTGGACGCGGATTGCCGCGTCCAGCACGCGCGAGCCGAAGCCGCGGCGGCGCGGCGCGGCCGCCGGCGGCCCGCCACGCTCTGCCCATCGGATCGAGAGCAGCGGCCCCTCCGTCCCGTGGGGCGAAACCGCCCAGCTGACCGCGATGCGCCCCTGCGGGCCGGACAGCGCGCCATGCTTCACCGCGTTGGTGGCAAGCTCGTGCACCGTCATCGCCAGCGCCTGGGTGATGCGCGCCGGCAGCATCACGGACGGCCCATCGAGCTCGACGCGCCGCCCATCGAGGAACGCGGCGAGTTCCCCTGCCAACAGGTCGCGCAAATCCGACCCGCCCCAGCGCGCCGCCGCCAGCATCCCGTGCGCGCGGGCGAGGGCGGCGATGCGTCCCTCGACGGCTCGCGCATAGGCTTCGGGGTCGCCCTTGGGCGTCAGGCGCAGCGCCGCCTGCACCACGGCCAGCAGGTTGCGGACACGGTGATCCAGCTCCTGCATCAGGAGCGCCTGCCGCTCCTCCGCAGCCTTGATGGCCGTGATGTCGAGCCCGATGCCGAGCAGGCGCTGCGGGGCGCCGGTCGCGGGGTCGCGCATCACGCGCCCGCGTCCGACCAGCCAGCGCACCGACCCGTCGTCGTGCCGGGTGTAGCGGAACTCGGTGTCCCAGCTGTCGCTGCCGCCCGCCAGCACGTGCTCCAGCGCCGACTGGACCTGGTCGCGGTCCAGCGGGTGGATGCCGGAGAACCAGCGCTCGTAGCTCGGCGCTTCCGCCGGCCCGGTGCCGTGCAGCAGGTGGCAGCTGTCAGACCAGCGCAGCGCCCCCGTCTGCACGTCCCACTGCCAGGAGCAGATGCCGCCCGCGTCCTGCGCGAGCCGCAGCATCCCGCCGATATCGTCGGTCGCGTCCGCCGGCGCCCCGCCATCCGTGAGGGCGCGCAGGATCGCCGCCTTCTCCGCCTCCAGCAGGTCGAGTCGCGCGCGGAGCGCCGCGAGCGCCGGGTCCCCTTCGGGGGGAGCCGATACGGAAGGTTGATCGGGCATGGCCGGCCAACATGACTGCTGGCCGGCGTCCCGCGCAAGGCGGAGGGCGCGCCGGGTCACCCGGCGCGCGGCGCCTCAGGCGTCCATCTTGAGGGCTGCGATGAACGCGCTCTGCGGGATCTCGACCTTGCCGAACTGCCGCATGCGCTTCTTGCCCTCCTTCTGCTTCTCGAGGAGCTTGCGCTTGCGCGTGATGTCGCCGCCGTAGCACTTGGCGGTGACGTCCTTCGACAGCGCGCTGATCGTCTCGCGCGCGATGACGCGCCCGCCGATCGCGGCCTGGATCGGGATCTTGAAGAGCTGGCGCGGGATCAGCTCCTTCAGCTTCTCGCAGATCTGCCGCCCGCGCCGCTCGGCGGCACTTCGATGCGCCATGAAGGACAACGCATCCACCGGCTCGGCATTCACCAGGATGGAGATCTTCACGAGGTCGCCTTCCTCGTAGCCGTCCTGCTGGTAGTCGAAGCTGGCGTAGCCGCGGCTCACCGACTTCAGTCGGTCGTAGAAGTCGAACACCACCTCGTTCAGCGGCAGGCGATAGACCGCCATGGCGCGGTTGCCGACATAGGTCAGCTCGATCTGCCGGCCGCGCCGCTCGTTGCAGAGCGTCAGCACGGGGCCGAGGTAGTCGTCGGGCACCATGATGGTGGCCTTGATCCAGGGCTCCTCGATCACGTCCACCACGCTGCCGTCCGGCATGTCGGCCGGGTTGTGCAGCTCGATCTCCTCGCCGTTGGTCTTGCGGATCTTGTAGACGACCGAGGGCGCGGTCGCGATCAGGTCGAGGTCGAACTCGCGCGACAGCCGCTCCTGGATGATCTCGAGGTGCAGCAGGCCGAGGAAGCCGCAGCGATAGCCGAAGCCGAGCGCGGCCGAGGTCTCGGGCTCGAAGTGGAAGGAGGCGTCGTTCAGCCGCAGCTTCGCCAGGCTCTCGCGCAGCTTCTCGAAATCGTCGGCGTCCACGGGATACAGGCCGCACCAGACCACGGGGATGGAGGGCTTGAAGCCCGGCAGCGGCGCGCCCGCGGGGTTGCGGTCGTCCGTGATGGTGTCGCCGACATTGGTGTCGGCCACGGTTTTGATCGCCGCGGTGACGAAGCCCATCTCGCCAGGGCTGAGCCGGTCCACCGGCACCATCTTCGGCGTGAAGACGCCGACCTGCTCGATCGTGTGGACCGAGCCGTTCGACATCATGCGGATGCGCTGCCCCTTGCGGAGCTCGCCATCCTTCACGCGCACCAGGACGACGACGCCGAGATAGGCGTCGTACCAGCTGTCCACGAGCAGCGCCTTGGTGGTGGCGTTCACGTCGCCCTTGGGAGGCGGCAGGCGGGTCACGATCGCCTCCAGCACGCCCTCGATGTTCAGCCCCGTCTTGGCGCTGATCATGACGGCGTCGGAGGCATCGAGGCCGATCACGTCTTCGATCTGCTGCTTCACCCGGTCGGGCTCGGCGGCCGGCAGGTCGATCTTGTTGAGGACCGGCACGATCTCGTGGTTGGCGTCGATCGCCTGGTACACGTTCGCCAGCGTCTGCGCCTCGACCCCCTGGGAGGCGTCCACGACCAGCAGCGAGCCCTCGCAGGCGGCCAGGCTGCGCGATACCTCATAGGCGAAGTCCACATGGCCCGGCGTGTCCATGAGGTTCAGCGTGTAGGTCTGCCCGTCCTTGGCCTGGTAGTTCAGCCGGACGGTCTGCGCCTTGATGGTGATGCCGCGCTCGCGCTCGAGCTCCATGTTGTCGAGGAGCTGTTCCTTCATCTCGCGCGCGGTCACGGCGCCGGTCGACTGGATCAGCCGGTCGGCGAGCGTCGACTTGCCGTGGTCGATATGCGCGATGATCGAGAAGTTGCGGATGCGCGAAAGCGGGACGTCGGTCATGCGGGGGCCTGAGGGTTCGCCGCTCAGATAGGGGGTCGCGGCCGCCCTGGAAAGCTCAGCCTCGCGCCGCGAGGATCGGCCGCAGCCGCCACATCGCCCAGGCCCCGAGCAGGGGGCCGGGTGCGAGCACCGCGAAGGCCCAGGTCCAGCCGAGCCAGGCGACCGCCGCCGGGACGATCCCGATCGCCAGCACGGTCAGCAGGAAGCCCATGCAGGTCTGCACCGTCAGCATCGTGCCGACATAGTCGGGCGGCGAGAGGGTGACGATGCAGGCGCTGAACTGCGCCGAATCCGCCACCACCGCGAAGCCCCAGACCAGCGCCACCAGGATCACGAGCCACACCCCGACGGCCGAGGCCGGCCCGACCAGCAGCGCGCAGGACCCGGAGACGAGCATGCAGAGCGCGGCTGTCGCCGCCCGGTCCCAGCGATCCGCCACAACGCCGGCCACCACGCAGCCCACCGCCCCGGCCGCCAGCACGCCGAACACCCAGGGCCCCGCCGCCCCCGGCGGCCCGCCCAGCACGCTGGCCAGGAACAGCCCGATCCAGGCCCAGGCCGCATACAGCTCCCACATGTGGCCCAGGTAGCCGAGGTTCGCGAGCCGCAACCCCTTGTTCCGCCATGCTTCCAGCGCCTGGGCCGGCCGGAAGGGCGGCCGCGCGCCGAGCAGTGGCCCGGGCCGGAAGGCGAGGATCGCGACGCCGCCCAGCGCGGCCAGCACCCCGGCCCCGAGATAGGCCGCCTGCCAGCCGATCCCGCCGAGCAGCGTCGGGATCAGGTGGGGCAGGGCGGAGCCCAGCGTCAGCGCCCCCACCAGCAGCCCGATCAGCAGCCCGACATCGCCGCGCGCCCAGGACGCCGCGAGCTTCATTCCCACGGGATAGACGCCCGCAATCGCCGCGCCGGCCACGAAGCGCAGCGCCAGCGCCACGCCGCCGGAGGGCGCGACCTGCGTCTGTGCCAGCGTCGCCGCCGAGGCGAGCAGCGCGGAGGCCAGGAACAGCCGCCGCGGGTCGTACCGGTCGGCCAACGACAGCACGGCCGAAACCAGCGTCCCCGCCACGAAGCCGAGCTGCACCGCGGCCGTCAGCCAGCCTGCGTGCCCCGGCGTGACCAGCCCGGCCGCGAGCAGGTCCGGCACCGCCGCCGTGCCGGCGAACCAGACTGACAGCGTCAGCACGACGGCAAGGCACAGCACGAAGAGGTGCCGCGCCTTGCCGTCGGGCGCGCTCACGCGCGCAGGCTCGCGCCCGTCGCCTTCGCGACCGCCGCGACCACCTTCTGTCCGGCAGCCTCGATCTCGGCGTCGGTCAGCGTCCGCTCGCGCGGCTGCAGCGTCACTTGGATCGCGAGGCTCACCTTGCCCTCCGGCAGCTTGTCGCCGGCGTAGCGGTCGAACAGCACGACATCCGCGACCAGCGCCTTGTCGGCGCCGCGCGCGGCCCGCAGCAGCGCCTCGGCCGGCACCGTCGCATCCACCAGGAAGGCGAAGTCGCGCCGGACCGGCTGGAAGGCCGGCAGGTCGGGCACGCCCTTCTTCCGCCGCTTCGGCTCCGCGATCGCATCGAGGAACACCTCGAAGGCCACCGCCGCGCCGGGAATGTCGAGTGCCGAGCGGATCCGCGGATGCAGCTCGCCGAAGGTCGCCAGCACCGTCTTCGGCCCCTGCCGCAGCACGCCGGAGCGGCCGGGGTGGTAGTAGCCCGGCGCATCCGCGGTCACCTGCACCGCCGCCATCGGCACGCTGAGCGCGGCCAGCACCGCCAGCGCGTCGCCCTTGGCGTCGAGCCAATCCACCGCGCGCGCCGGCGCGGCCCAGTTCGCGCCCGTCATCCCGGCGCGCAGCCCGGCCGCCACCGCAAGCTGGCTGCTGCCGGAGGCCGGCTCGCGATAGGCGCCGCCGATCTCGGCGAGCGCCACGTCGCCGAAGCCACGCGCCGCGTTGCGTGCCGCCGCCATCGCCAGCGAGGCAACCGGGGTCGGGCGCATCTGGTCGAGGTCCGAGGCGATCGGGTTCTCGAGCCGCAGGCTGTCCGGGGTGTCGCCGAACAGCGCGGCCTGGTCGCGCGCCAGGAAGCCGTAGGTCACGCAATCCTGCATGCCGCGCGCCGCCAGCACGCGTCGCGCGAGCGCCGCGCGCGCCTGCTTCGGCGACAGCGCGGGCCGCGGCACCGGCGAGGCGACGGGCAGCGAGACGGGCGGCACGGCATCGAGCCCGC
>NZ_JAKJIB010000076.1 GCF_021864505.1 Falsiroseomonas oryziterrae | reverse complement strand
CGATCAAGCGGCGGCTGCGCGAGGGGCACCTGCAGCGAGGGCGGCCGCCTCGGATCCGGCGGCACCGCCACGGGCACGGCCTGCGGCAGCGGCTGCCGGCCCGGTGGCAAGGTCGGCACGCCTGGCGCCTGCGGACGCAACCCGGATGGAGGCATCTGCGAGGACTGCCCCTGCCCTGGCTGCACCCGCCCTGGATCCGGCGGCGCGACCAGCGGCTGCGCCGTGCCCGATTGCAGGACAGCAGGTCCCTGAGGCGTCGGGCCGCGCACCGGGCCCTGTGCGGCCGGCGGCACCGCGAGCGGCGGCTGCGGCAACGTCTGGACGACCGGCGGCCGGGTCTGCGGCACGGCCACGGGCCCCTGGACGACCTGCCCGGGCAGCGGCGGCACGGCGATCACCGGCGGGACGACCGGCTGCGGCATCTGCGTGACCCCGCCGGGCACAAGCTGCGGCACGGCGCCGCCTCCGGGCGCCGAGAGCGGCGGCGGCACCTGCGCGGGCACCATCATCGGCACGGGCTGCGGCACCGGGACGGGCGTCACGGTCTGGCCCGCCAATGGCGGCACCAGGATCGGCTGCGGCGGGCGCGGCTGCGGGATCGTCGTGACGCCGGGCGGCACGACCTGCGGCCCGCCCCCGCCCCCCGGCGATACGAGCGTCGGCGGCGTCTGGGTCGGCACCACGATCGTCTGTTGCTGCGGCGGCAGCTGGTTGGAATCCGGCACGCGTGCCGGCTGCGGCTGGCCCGTCACCGCAAGCGGGTTCACCGGCACGGCCAGCCCGCAGGCACCGCCATGCGGGTTGTGCGCACCCTGGCACCAGCCGAAGTGGTTGCCGTTGGCCGCGCTCCGCGTCTGCGCCGTCGCCTGCGCCGCTGCCTCCTGCGCCGCCAGCAGCAGCGCGGCGGGCACCAGCGTGCCGAGCAGGACCCTGCGCATCGCCCTCTCCCTCACCACGCCTTGGTCAGCCGCAGATAGGCGGCCGGCTTGAACTGCACGTCGGTGCCGTCGTCCACCAGCGGCACGCCGACCCAGCCCGAGACGGCGAAGCCTTGCGCGAGCCGGACATTCCAGCCGAGGCCCGCCGAGGCAAGGCCGAGGCTCGACCGACCGACCGTTCGCGGCAGCGTCTGGCTTGGCGGGGTGATCGGGAAGTCGTCGTTCCGTCGCACGGCCCCGGCGTCGAGGAAGACGGAGGGGGTGACCGCCTCGACGAAGCGCCAGCCGAGGGGGATATGGCGGCTGAGCTCGAGGGTGCCGATCGCGCCGCT
The DNA here is from genome assembly GCF_021864505.1 of Falsiroseomonas oryziterrae. GTDB lineage: Bacteria > Pseudomonadota > Alphaproteobacteria > Acetobacterales > Acetobacteraceae > Falsiroseomonas > Falsiroseomonas oryziterrae. The sequence goes on along the minus strand of NZ_JAKJIB010000076.1, from coordinate 12,487 downwards.
GTCGCCGGTGGCGGTGCCGAGACCGTAGCCGCGCATCCGCTCGCGGTCGCCGAGATAGAGGCGCTCCGTCTCCGGCAGCGAGCGCGGCGAATACTTCGCATAGCCCTCGAGGCGCAGCGCGTAGCCCGCCGCCGGGTCGCCGAGCCGCAGCACCGTCCCGGCCACCGCGCGCAGATGCCAGAAGCTGTCGTCGACGTTCGGATTCCAGCTGCTGTAGGCAGTGCCGAGCGAGAGCGTCAGCCCGAGCCGGAACGCCGGCGCCTGCCGGTCGAAGGAGGTGTAGTAGGCCGCAAGCCGGATCGCGCTCGACCGGTCGGCGCCGATGTCGCTGCCGTCCACGTCAATGGCGCGGTGATCGGCCTCCAGCATCACGTAGAGCGATTCGTCGATCCGCCGACGCAGCGGATAGCCGAGCAGCGCGCCGTAGAACTCGCCGCGCTGCTGCCGGCGCTCCGCCGTGGCGCCTGGGAATTCGCGCGTATAGACGAGGTTGGAGGCGAAGGCCTCCGCATAGAGGCCGTCGTCGCCGATCGGAGCGCGGTAGAAGACCGCGCCGTTGAACCCGCCCTCGCTGGCATTGGTGCGGCTGGTGGCGCCGACGACGACGCGCGCCATGTCGCCAGGGGTGAGCAGCGAATAGACCTCGCCGCTGACGAAGCCGTCCACCGCATTGGCGCGCGGCACGTTGTCCACCAGGGCGGCGACGGCCGAGCGGCGCTGCTGCGCATGGACCGCGAGCCGGTACTCGCCGCTGGCGGGATCCGGCACGAATTCCGAGCGCAGCGCTACCCCCGACAGGTCGCCCGCCAGCATCAGTGCGCGTTCATACGCATCGAGGCCGAGCGGCGAGCCGTCGAGGACAGGGGTCAGGTAGCTCGCGATCCGGTTGCCCATCGCCGGCGCGACGCCGATGACCTCGAGGCGGCGCACGCCGCCCTCATCGACCACGATGCCGCGGCGCCCCGAGGCTGGATCCTGGAAGGCCCGGGCGCGCGCGAGGAACCAGCCATCCTCGTGGTAGAGCCGCTCGACGACGGCGGCGATCGCGGGCAGGCCCGCAGCACCCTCCTGCAGCGCAACGCCCTCGGCATAGGCGAGCAGCGCATCGCGCTCGTAAAGCGTGACCCCATGCAGTTCGACCGGCGCCAGCTCCGCCCGGAGGAGCGGCGCCAGGGCGGCGGATTGCGCGCGCGCCTCACCCGGCAGCGCGGTCGCCCCGGCGAGCACGAGGAGGCAAGCTGCGAGGATCCCCGAGCGGGTGGTCCCGTCTCCACGATCCGGCGTCGAGAGGTTTCGGCTCACGAACAACCTTCCGACGCTGGATGCGGGATGACAAGCGTGAACGCGATTTGGGCGGCCGATCCGGGGTCGCGAAGGCGAATGGGCGCTGACGGATTCGAACCGCCGACCAACGGTGTGTAAAACCGCCGCTCTACCACTGAGCTAAGCGCCCGCGTCCCCCGCCCTACGCTGCCGCGCGCGCAACGCCAAGGCCCGGAAACGCCAAGGCCCGCAAACACGAAGGGCCGGTCCCGCTGGACCGGCCCCCCTGACGCAACCGGCCTATGCCGGTCGGCGCAACCTCAGTTCACCGCGTCCTTCAGGCCCTTGCCGGCCTTGAAGCGGACGGTGGTGCTGGCCGGGATCTTGATCTCCTCGCCCGTGCGCGGGTTGCGGCCCTTGCCGGCCTTCCGCTTCGAGGTCGAGAAGGTGCCGAAGCCGACCAGGCGGACTTCCTGCTTCTTCTTGAGCGACTTGGTGATCGCCTCGAAGACCGCGTCGAGCACGTCGCCCGCCTTCGACTTCGGCATGTCGCCCGCTTCGGCGACGATCGCGACCAGATCCTGCTTGTTCATGTCCTAACCCCCCTAGGGTCTCCCAAGACGAGATGGAGCGGACGGCCCGACTCCGACGCGTCTTGGCGGACACTAGGCGTGCCGTTCCGCTCACGTCAACGTGCGGAGGGCCGATTTCTGGCGGATAACCGCCATTTTCCACAGGCTTGCAACGGCCGCACCGCGGAACGCGCCGCATGCAGCGGCTGGCGCCTCGCAACGCCTTGTGCAGCGCCGCGAATCGAAAGGGCGCCCGCCTCGCGACGGACGCCCTTGCGGAAAGCCGCGCTGCGACGCGACGTCAGTGCGGGCGCACGCCCGCGGCGTCGCCGGCGGCTGTCGCGGGCGGCGTCTCCGCCGGCTCCTCCCAGGTGATCGGCTCCGGCTGACGCACCAGCGCCTTGCCGATCACCTCGTCCACATGGCTGACCGCGATGATCGTCAGCGCCTTCTTCACGCTGTCCGGAATCTCGGCCAGGTCCTTCTCGTTGTCCTTCGGGATGAAGACCGTGGTGACGCCCGCGCGCAGCGCCGCCAGCAGCTTCTCCTTCAGCCCACCGATCGGCAGCACGCGGCCGCGCAGCGTGATCTCGCCCGTCATCGCGACGTCCTTGCGGACGGGGATCGAGGTCAGCACCGACACGATCGACGTCGCCATCGCGATGCCTGCCGACGGACCGTCCTTCGGCGTCGCACCCTCCGGCACGTGCACATGTATGTCGCGCTTCTCGAACAGCGTCGGCTTGACGCCGAACTGCGTCGCGCGCGAGCGGACGTAGCTCATCGCGGCGCTCACGCTCTCCTGCATGACGTCGCCGAGCTTGCCGGTGTGCTTCACCGCGCCCTTGCCCGGAACCATCACGCTCTCGATCGTCAGGATCTCGCCGCCGACCTCGGTCCAGGCGAGGCCGGTGACCACGCCCACCATGTCCTCCGCCTCTGCCTCGCCGTAGCGGAACTTCCGCACGCCGGCGAACTTCTCGAGGTTCTTGACGCTGACCGCGACCTTCTTCGCCTTCTTGGCGACGATCTCGCGCACCGCCTTGCGGGCGACGCCCGACAGCTCGCGCTCGAGGTTGCGCACGCCGGCTTCCCGTGTGTGGTAGCGCACCATGTCGCGGATCGCGTCGTCGCTGATCGTCCACTCACCCTTCTTGAGCCCGTTGGCCTCGGAGACCTTCGGGATCAGGTGGCGCTTGGCGATCTCGACCTTCTCGTCCTCGGTGTAGCCGGGGATGCGGATGATCTCCATGCGGTCGAGCAGCGGCTGCGGCATGCGCAGCGAGTTCGCCGTGGTGACGAACATCACGTCCGACAGGTCGTAGTCCACCTCGAGGTAGTGGTCGTTGAAGGTCCCGTTCTGCTCGGGGTCCAGCACCTCGAGGAGCGCGGCCGAGGGGTCGCCCCGCCAGTCCGCGCCGAGCTTGTCGATCTCATCCAGCAGGAAGAGCGGGTTCGACGACTTCGCCTTCTTCATGCCCTGCACGACCTTGCCGGGCATGGAGCCGATGTAGGTCCGCCGGTGGCCGCGCACCTCCGCCTCGTCCCGCACGCCGCCCAAGGACATGCGCACGAAGTTGCGGCCCGTCGCCTTGGCGATGGACTTGCCGAGCGAGGTCTTGCCGACGCCGGGCGGGCCGACGAGGCAGAGGATCGGCCCACGGATCTTCTGGCTGCGCGCCTGCACCGCCAGGTACTCGATGATCCGTTCCTTGACCTTCTCGAGCCCGTAGTGGTCGGCGTCGAGCACTTGCTCCGCCGCCACGATGTCGTTGCGGATGCGCGTCTTCTTCTTCCACGGGATGCTCAGCATCCAGTCGAGGTAGTTGCGCACCACCGTCGCCTCGGCGCTCATCGGGCTCATGGTGCGGAGCTTCTTCAGCTCCGCCATCGCCTTCTCGCGCGCCTCCTTCGACAGCTTGGTCGCCTTGATCTTGGCCTCGAGCTCGGCGGCCTCGTCCTTGCCGTCCTCGCCCTCGCCGAGCTCCTTCTGGATCGCCTTCAGCTGCTCGTTCAGGTAGTACTCGCGCTGCGTCTTCTCCATCTGCCGCTTCACGCGGTTGCGGATGCGCTTCTCCACCTGCAGCACGCCGATCTCGCCCTCCATATGGGCGAAGACGCGCTCGAGCCGCGGGCCGACGCCGGCGGTCTCCAGCAGTTCCTGCTTCTCGCTGATCTTGAGGTTCAGGTGGCTCGCCACCGTGTCGGCGAGCTTCGACGCGTCCTCGATCTGGTTGATCGAGACCAGGACCTCGGGCGCGATCTTCTTGTTGAGCTTGATGTAGCTCTCGAACTGCGTGACGACGCTGCGCGCCAGCGCCTCCTGCTCGCGCCCCTCGGGGCCCTTCTCCTCGGCCATCGGGCCGGCGAAGGCCTCGAAATAGGGATCGGTGGACTTGTAGGCGTCGATCTTCGCGCGCCGGCCGCCCTCGACCAGCACCTTCACGGTGCCGTCGGGCAGCTTCAGCAGCTGCAGCACGGTGGAGACCGTGCCGACCTTGTAGAGGTCGTCCACCCCCGGATCGTCCTGCGCGGCGTTGCGCTGCGCGACCAGCAGGATCTGCTTGTCGTCGCGCATCACCGCCTCCAGCGCGCGGACCGATTTCTCGCGGCCTACGAAGAGGGGGACGATCATGTGGGGGAAGACGACGATGTCGCGCAGCGGCAGAACCGGGAGCAGTTCGCCGCGGCCGACGGGGGATTCGGGAGTATTGGCCGCCATCAGGACCTCGCTTGGGACGATCGGCGCGGGGCCGCCCACGGCAGGCCTCTCAAGCCTGCCGCTTTCTCGGCACGGCCCCGTCGCCACGGGACTGACATGGAAAGTGGCCCCCCCACCCCCTCGCCGCAAGCACCCAGCCGGCGCATGGCCGACCGGTGTGGCTCCGGGGTGGCGGATGGGGGTTCCAAGGCGCGCTAGCCGGCCGCCTGCTCCGCCTTGCGCTCGCCGTAGATGAAGAGCGGACTGGCGCGGCCCTCGGCGACTTCGCCGTTGACCACGACCTCCTCGACATCCTCGAGGCCGGGCAGGTCGAACATGGTGCCGAGCAGGATGCTCTCCATGATCGAGCGCAGGCCGCGCGCGCCGGTCCGACGCTGGATGGCCCGCGTCGCGACGCTGCGCATCGCGTCCTCGGTGAAGGTGAGCTTCGCCCCCTCCATCTCGAACAGCCGCTGGTACTGCTTGACCAGCGCGTTCTTCGGCTTGGTGAGGATCTCGATCAGCGCCTTCTCGTCCAGGTCCTCGAGGGTGGCGACCACCGGCAGGCGGCCGATGAACTCGGGGATCAGGCCGAACTTCAGCAGGTCCTCGGGCTCCACCTCGCGCAGGATGGCGCCGGTGCGGCGGTCATCCGGCGAGCGCACCTCGGCGCCGAAGCCCATGCCCGAGCCCTTGCCGCGGGCGCCGATGATCTTCTCGAGGCCGGCGAAGGCGCCGCCGCAGATGAACAGGATGTTGGTCGTGTCCACCTGCAGGAATTCCTGCTGCGGATGCTTCCGCCCGCCCTGCGGCGGGACCGAGGCGACCGTGCCCTCCATGATCTTGAGGAGCGCCTGCTGGACGCCCTCCCCGCTCACGTCGCGGGTGATGGAGGGGTTGTCCGACTTGCGGCTGATCTTGTCGACCTCGTCGATGTAGACGATGCCGCGCTGCGCCCGCTCGACATTGTAGTCGGCCGCCTGGAGCAGCTTGAGGATGATGTTCTCGACGTCCTCGCCGACATAGCCGGCCTCGGTCAACGTCGTCGCATCCGCCATGGTGAATGGCACGTCGAGGATTCGGGCCAGCGTCTGGGCGAGCAGCGTCTTGCCCGAGCCGGTGGGCCCGATGAGCATGATGTTGCTCTTCGCGATCTCGACGTCGCCCGACTTTCCGGCATGGGCGAGGCGCTTGTAGTGGTTGTGCACGGCCACCGAGAGCACGCGCTTCGCGTGGTCCTGGCCGATCACGTAATCATCGAGGACCTTGCAAATCTCGCGCGGCGTGGGCACGCCGTCGCGGGACTTCACGAGGTGCGTCTTGTGCTCCTCGCGGATGATGTCCATGCACAACTCGACGCATTCGTCGCAGATGAACACGGTGGGCCCGGCGATGAGCTTCCGGACCTCGTGCTGCGACTTGCCGCAGAACGAGCAGTACAGGGTGTTCTTCGAGTCGCCGGACTTGCTCATGCGCGCTCCAGGAGCCCCGGCCGCCTGCCGGCGGCCGTGGCGTCAGGTCGTGCCCGCCCCCCGGCTGGGAGGTCGGCCATGGGAGACCATAGCCCCCGGGAGCCCCCGGGGAAAGCGGAACCGCCGCCCGGCCCGCCCCGCCAAAGGGGCTTGGCCGTAACGAGCGTGGGAAGGGCCGGGGGAACCCGGCCCGGTACGGTCGGGATCAGCCCTTGGGTGCCTCGGCCGGCGGCATCGGGCGCTGCTCGACCACCTGGTCGATCAGGCCGAACTCGCAGGCCTCGTGGGCGGACATGTAGGTATCGCGCTCCATCTTGGCCTCGATCTCCTCGAGGGGCTGGCCCGTGTGGTGGACATAGATCTTGTTCAGGCGCTCGCGGGTCTTGAGGATCTCGCGCGCCTGGATCGCGATGTCGGAGGCCTGGCCCTGCGCGCCGCCGGAGGGCTGGTGGATCATCACCTGGCTGTTCGGGAGGGCGAAGCGCTTGCCCTTCTCGCCCGCCGTCAGCAGCAGGCTGCCGGCCGAGGCCGCCATGCCGATGCACACCGTCGAGACCGGGGAGCGGATGTACTGCATCGTGTCGTACATCGCGAGGCCGGCCGTCACCACGCCGCCCGGGCTGTTGATGTAGAAGGCGATGTCCTTGTTCGGGTTCTCGCTCTCCAGGAAAAGCAGCTGGGCGCAGACCAGGCTCGCGACCTGGTCGAAGATCGGCCCGGTCAGGAAGATGATCCGCTCCTTCAGGAGGCGGGAGTAGATGTCGAAGGCACGCTCGCCGCGGGCGGTCTGCTCGACCACCATCGGCACCAGGGTGTTGTTGTAGACCTCGACCGGGTCGCGATCGCGAATCATGGGGTGTCCTTGGCTGGCCCGGACTCCCGGGCGGCACGAAAGTTCCCGCCCAATGTGGCCCGCCGGCCCCGACCCGAAAACCCCCCGGAGCCGTTCGTTGCCTCAAACGCCGGCGCCGCCCCCGGCGGCGTCGTGCCGAAGGCACGCCTGCGGCGTGACGCTGGCGCGCCGCAGACTTGGCGCGCCCGGCGACGCTGACGGTCGCGGCGCGGCGGCCCTTTTCGGGCCGCACCCTCCGCAGCCGCGCCCGTTTCGGCGGAAGAGCGCTGAGCGGCCCTACCCCGCCGCCTCCGTCAGCGCCTTCGGCTCCACCGGCGTCTCGGTGACCTTCGCCAGCTCGAGGACGAAGTCCACCACCTTCTCCTCGAAGATCGGCGCGCGCAGCCCCTCGACCGCCTGCGGGTTGGAGCGGAAGAACTCCAGCACCTGCTTCTCCTGGCCCGGGTAGCGGCTGGCTTCCATGCGCATCGCATTGGCCAGCTCGTCGTTCGAGACCTGGATGTTGTTGGTGCGGCCGATCTCCGACAGCAGCAGGCCGAGGCGGATGCGGCGTTCCGCGATGGCGCGGTACTCGGCCTTCAGCGTCGCCTCGTCCTTGCCCTGGTCCTCCTCGTCGAGCTTGCCGGCCTTCATGTCGGCCTCGACGCGCTGCCAGATCTGGCCGAACTCGGCCTCCACCATGCCCTCCGGCACGGTGAAGCTCGCCTTCTCGGAGAGCGCGTCGAGCAGCGCGCGCTTCACCTTCATCCGCGCCAGCGCGTCGTATTCGCGTTGCAGGTTGTCGGTCACGCGCGCCTTCAGCGCGGCGACGTCCTCGACGCCAAGGCGCTTGGCGAAGTCGTCGTCGAGCGCGGGCAGCTTCTTCTCGCGCAGCGTCTTGGCGGTGATCTTGAACACCGCCGCCTTGCCCGCGAGCTCGGCCGAGCCGTACTCGGCCGGGAAGCTCACGTCGATGTCCTTGGTCTCGCCGGCCGACATGCCCTCGAGCTGCTCGGTGAAGCCGGGGATGAAGCCGGTCCCCGCCACCTCGATCGGCATGTCGTTCGCCGTGCCGCCCTTGAACGGCTCGTCGAGGCTGCCGTCGTCCTTCTTCAGGCGCCCCTCGAAGTCGCAGACCAGGATGTCGCCCTTGGCCGCGGGGCGGGCCTCGGCCACGTCCTCGGCGCCGGCCAGCCGCTCGCGCATGGTCTGGAGGAATTCCTCCACCTGCGCCTCGCCCGGCGTCGCCTTCTCCCGCGTCAGCTCGATGCCCGCGAACTCCGGCATCGGGATCTCGGGCAGCAGCTCGAGGTCGAGCTTGTATTCGAGGTCGGCGCCCTCGCTGTAGTTCACCAGCTCGATCTTCGGCTGCAGCGCAGGGCGCAGGCCGCGGTCGGAGATGACCTGGCGCGTCGCCTCGTTCACGCTCTCCTCGAGCACCTCGCCGGCCACCGCCTGGCCGTAGCGCGCCTTGACGACCGCGGGCGGCACCTTGCCCGGGCGGAAGCCGGGCAGGCGGAGCTCGGCGCCGAGCTTCTTGAGGCGGGCATCACGGCGCTCCGCCAGGCTCGCGGCCGGCACGACGACCGTGAACGCCCTCTTCAGCCCTTCGGCGGGCAGCTCGGTGACCTGCATGTGATCCTCGGAATCCCTGTCGCGGCCCCCCGGCGGGCGCCGCCCAAACGCATCAAGCCCGCCCCGTTAGCGCCACGCGCGCCCGGCGGCAATGCCCGCCGGCCCGACATGCCGTCCGGGGGCAGCCGCGCCCCGACAACAGGCGACACCCCGTCAGGATCAGCCCACGCCGGGAGGATGCGGCCCGCAAGGGCCGCCGCGCCCGTGCCGGCCCTTCCGCCCCCCGTGGCCCTGGCGCGGCTCTGCCGCGCCAGGATGAGCCGCGACCCGAGAACGGGCAGCACAACGGGCCCCCGCGGCGACGCCGCAGGCGGCGTCGTCGGGATGCTCAGTGCGGGCGGAGGGACTTGAACCCCCATGGCTTGCGCCACTGGAACCTAAATCCAGCGTGTCTACCGTTCCACCACGCCCGCGCAGGCAGAGAGATGCGGCATCTCACGCCCCCGGTCGAGGGGGGCGCATCGCCCGCGCGCGCTGCCACGTCAGCCGGGCAGCAGCGCCTCCGCGCAGGCATCCAGGATGGCATCGGCGTCGAGGCCGTATTCGCGATAGAGGTCCGGGATGTCGCCCGCCTGGCCGAAGCGGTCCACGCCGAGCGGCACCACCCGCTGGCCGCGCACCGCGCCCATCCAGGCATGCGCCGCCGGATGCCCGTCCAGCACCGTCACCAGCGCCGCATCCGGTGCGAGCGGCGCGAGCAGGCGCTCGATGGTGCAGGGATGGCCGCCGCCGCCCGCGCGACGCGCGCGACGCGAAGCCAGCCATTCGGCATGCAGCCGGTCGGGCGAGGTGACGGCGAGCAGGCCGGCCTCCGGCTCCTCCTCGCGCAGCGCCTCGAAGGCCTCCATCGCCTCGGGCGCAACCGGCCCCTGGTAGGCGATGGCGATGCGCGCGCCGGGCGCCGGCGGCACGGCCCAGTAGCCGCCGGCGATCACGCCGGCCGCGTCGAGGACGCGCTCGGGCTGCGCCAGCCCGCGCGTCGACAGCCGCAGCCACACCGCCGATCCGTCCGGCTTCTGCATGTGCGCGAAGGCGAAGCGCATCAGCACCGCGAGCTCGTCCGCATGCGCCGGCTCGAAGCTCGCGAGCCGGTCCTGCGCGATGCCGATCAGCGGCGTGTTGACGCTCTGGTGCTGGCCGCCCTCGGGGGCGAGCGTCAGCCCGGAGGGCGTCGAGACCAGCAGGAAGCGCGCATCCTGGTAGCAGCCATAGATCAGCGCATCGAGGCCGCGGTTCACGAAGGGGTCGTAGACCGTGCCGACCGGCAGCAGCCGCGCGCCGTAGAGGTCATGGCTGAGGCCGAGCGCCGACATCACGAGGAACAGGTTCTGCTCGGCGATGCCGAGCTCGACATGCTGGCCTTCCGGCGACATGCCCCAGCGCTGCGCGGAGGCGAGCTTGGCGTCGCGGAAGACGTCGTTCTTCTTGTGCCGGTCGAAGATGCCGCGCCGGTTCACCCAGGGGCCGAGATTGGTGCTGACCGTCACGTCGGGGCTCGTGGTGACGATGCGGGCCGCAAGCTCCGCCGCCTCCCCATGGCCGCGGCCGATCTCGGCGAGGATGTCGCCGAAGGCCGCCTGGGTGGAGACCTTGCGCCCGGGCGAGATGCGCGGCGCGGGCAGCTGGGCGGGGACGTGCACCGCCGGCGCGCGCAGCCGGCGGCCCTCGGGCGCGAGCGGCGCGGCGAAGGAGGCGGCGGCGATGAAGGCCTCGAGTTCCGCCTCGGTCGCGTCCAGGCCCTCGAAGCGGTCCCATTCATGGCCGTCGCGGATGCGCATCGCCTGCTTGAAGGCCGCCATCTGCTCCTTCGTCATCAGGCCGGCATGGTTGTCCTTGTGGCCGGCGAAGGGCAGGCCCATGCCCTTGATGGTGTAGGCGATGAAGCAGGTCGGCTGGTCGCCCGCCGCATCCTGCGCGCGGAAGGCTTCCGTCAGCGTCTCGATGTCGTGGCCGCCGAGATTGGTCATCAGCGCGGCCAGCTCGTCATCGGTCAGCGGGTCGATGATGGCGCGCACGCCCCCCTCGCGCCCGAGCTCGGCGAGCAACGCGTTGCGCCAGGCGGCGCCGCCCTGGAAGGTCAGCGCGGCGTAGAGGCTGTTCGGGCAGTCGTCGATCCAGCGCCTGAGCGCATCGCCGCCCGGCCGCGCGAAGGCCGCCTGCAGCCGGCGGCCGTATTTGAGGGTGGCGACGTTCCAGCCCATGTCGCGGAACAGCCCCTCGATCCGGCCGAACAGCCGGTCTGGCACCACGCTGTCGAGGCTCTGGCGGTTGTAGTCCACCACCCACCAGACGTTACGGACGTCGTGCTTCCAGCCTTCGAGCAGCGCCTCGTAGATGTTGCCCTCGTCGAGCTCGGCGTCGCCGACGATCGCGACATGGCGCCCGGCGGGCACGTCGGGCCGCGCGAGGCCGTGCAGGTGGACATAGTCCTGCACCAGGCTCCCGAAGGTCGTCAGCGCGACGCCGAGGCCGACGGAGCCGGTCGAGAAATCCACCTCCGTCCCGTCCTTCACCCGCGACGGGTAGGGCTGGATGCCGCCGAACTCGCGCAGCGTGGCGAGCTTGTCGCGCGACTGCCGGCCGAGCAGGTAGTTGATGGCGTGGAAGACCGGGCCGGCATGCGGCTTCACCGCCACCCGGTCCTGCGGCCGCAGCACCTCGAAATACAGCGCCGCCATGATCGAGACGGCGGAGGCGCAGCTCGCCTGGTGGCCGCCGACCTTCAGCCCGTCGCGATTCGGGCGGATGTGGTTGGCGTGGTGGATCATCCAGGCCGAGAGCCAGAGCAGCTTGCGCTCGACCTGGCGCAGCAGGCGCAGGCGCTCGTCCGCCGTGACCTGCTTCCGGATCGGCTGCTGCGCCGTCATCGCCCGTCTCCGCCCTGCCTCGCCCCGCAAGATAGGGACGCGGCGGCGCGGGGCGAAGCCGGGGGGCGGTTCGTTCGGGAGACGGGGCGCGTCAGCTGCCGAACAGGCTCATGAGCCCCATGCTCTCGTAGGCGTCGCCCAGATGGTAGACATGGTAGATGTCCGGCGCCCCGGGCTGGAAATAGACCGAGACCTCGACGGCGTTGGCGTAGACCGGCGGCTTCCCTGTCTCGACGGTCATCACCGAATCCTTGTTGAGCAGGACATCCACGTCCTGGCTCGGATTCGTCGCCCAGTCCTTGATGTCGTTGATCGCCTCGGCGAAGCAGGCGGCGACTTCGTCCAGGTTGGCGAATGTGTCGAGCAGGATGACCGTGTTCTTGTTCGTCTTCTGGTCGCCATAGGCCTTCAGCTCGAAGTGGCCGACGGCGGTCGGGTGCCGCTTCTTCGTATCGCCGCCGATCCCGTCCTTGATCCCCTTGAGCTTCTGCTCGCGCTTGCCCGTCGGGTTGATCCCTCCGTCGGCGACCTTCATGCGCTTGGTCAGCATCCGCATCGCCTTGCCCTGGGCACTGCGGTCGTTGGTCTTGGTCGCGTCGCCGCCCGCCGTCGTGAGCAGGTGCTTCTTGCCGAAGGAGTTGTAGGTGCCGGCATTCGCCGCCGGTGGCAGGTCGCCCTGGACCTGGATCGAGATCCCGCCGGAATTCCAGATCTGGGTCCGCTCCCGATACGCGACCGTCTGCCCGTCGACCTGGAAATAGGTGAAGAAGTTGTTCTTGGTCGCGACGACAATGCTCTTCGCCGGCATGCTGCGATCCTCCCGCGTTGCGGGCGGCACTGCGCCGCACATGCAACCTGTGCGGGAGGCTAACGTTCAACCGATCGCCGCGTCCACCAGAAGTTGGACGAGCGACAAGCGGCCGTGCCGCCCTCAGCGCATCGCGGTGACGCGGTCCTGGCAGGCGCGGGCGAAGGCCGCGCGCCCGACCGCTTCGAGCCGCGCGAGCAGGTCGCAGAAGACCCAGGCGCGGGCCGGCCAGCCCTCGGTCGCCGGTGCCTCGACGAAGCGGAACTCCGGGGCCGCGCCGAGCCGTACAGCGGCGGCGTAGCGGCGGCCCTCGGGCGTCGGCGACTCCGCCGCCCGC
>NZ_JAKJIB010000075.1 GCF_021864505.1 Falsiroseomonas oryziterrae | reverse complement strand
TGGCCGCCTGCGCCTGCTGCGCCGCAGGCATGCTCGCCCCGCGCTTCGCCGCGGCGCATGTCCCGCCCGGCGCGACCGCGCCGCTGCATCGCCGCCTGGACGCGGCCGCAGCGGCGATCGAGGGCCGCATGATCGGCTGGCGCCGCGACATCCACGCGAACCCGGAACTCGGCAACCAGGAGCACCGGACCGCCGCGCTGGTCGCCGCGCATCTCGGCCGCCTGGGCTACGACGTCCGCACGGGCGTCGCGGCCACAGGCGTCGTCGGCGTGTTGCGAGGCGGGGGCGGGGACGGCCCGGTCGTCGCCCTGCGCGCCGACATGGACGCGCTGCCGGTGCAGGAGCCCGAGGGGCTGCCCTTCGCCTCGCGCCGCCGCGCCGTCTGGGACGGGGCGGAGGTGCCGGTGATGCACGCCTGCGGCCATGACTGCCACGTCGCCATCCTGATGGCCGCGGCCGAGGTGCTCGCGGCGCATCGTGCGGCTCTGCGCGGCACCGTCGTGCTGCTGTTCCAGCCCGCCGAGGAAGGCCTGCCGGGCGGCGAGATCGGCGGCGCGCGGCGGATGCTGGACGAGGGCGCCTTCGACGCCCCGAAGCCCGACATGGTGTTCGGGCTGCATGTGCTGACGAGCATGACGACCGGCCAGATCGCCTACCGGCCCGGCCCGGCCCATGCCAGTTCCGACACCTTCCGCATCACGGTGCGCGGGCGCCAGGCGCATGGCGCGATGCCCTGGGACGGGGTGGACCCGGTGGTGATCGCCGCGCAGGTCGTGAGCGCGCTGCAGAGCATCCAGAGCCGGCAGGTCGACGTGAACGATCCCTCCGTCCTGACCATCGGCACGATCGGGGGCGGCACGCGGCACAACATCGTGCCGGATCGCGTCGAGATGAGCGGCACGCTGCGGACCTATGACGAGGGGCGGCGCGCCTTCATGCAGCGGCGCGTCACCGCGCTGGCCGAGGGCGTGGCACGCGGCATGGACGGCACGGCCGAGGTGGTGTGGGAGCCGGGCGGCTACGCCACCCTGGTGAACGACCCCGCGCTCGCCGAGCGCATGGCGCCGAGCCTGGCCCGCGTCACCGGCCGTGACGGGTTGCGGATCAACCCGCGCCACACGGCGAGCGAGGACTTCTCCTTCCTCGCGCAGCGTGCGCCGGGCCTGTTCTTCTGGATCGGCGTGGCGCCGCCCGGGCAGGATCCGGCACGTGCCGCGCCCAACCATTCGCCGCGCTTCATGGTGGACGAGGCCGGGCTGCTGGTCGGGCTGCGCGCGATGCTGCACCTGGTGGCGGATTCCACCGGAAGCGGGGATGCATGATCCGGCGCCGCGCCCTGCTGGCGCTCGCCGCCGGCATTCCATTGGTCCCCCTGGCGCTGCCTGCCGTGGCGCAGCCCTCGCGCCCCTGGCCCGAGCGTCCGCTACGCCTGATCGTGCCCTTTCCGCCGGGCGGGGCGATCGACGCCATGGCGCGCATCCTGGCCGGCCCGATGGCGGAGGCGCTGGGCCAGCCGGTGGTGGTGGAGAACCGCGCCGGCGCCGGCGGCACCACCGGCACCGGCGTGGCAGCCCAGGCGAATGACGGCCACACGCTGCTGATGGTCTCGATCGCTCATGCCGTGAACGCGGCACTCTATCCGCGCCTGCCCTATGCCGAGACGGACTTCGTCCCGGTCGGGCCGGTCGCCGTGGTGCCGAACATCCTGGTCGTTCCTGCCTCGCGGCCTTGGCGGCGCGTCGGCGACCTCGCCGCGGAGGCGCGCCGGCGGCCCGGCGCGCTGACCTATGCCTCGGCGGGCAGCGGCACCTCCATCCACCTCGCTGGCGCCCTCTTCGCCGATCTCGCCGGCCTCGCGCTGGAGCACGTGCCCTATCGCGGTTCGGGGCCGGCGGTGACGGACCTCGTGGCCGGGCGCGTGGACATGATGTTCGACAGCGTGACCTCCGCCGGCCCGCACATCGCCTCCGGCCGACTCGCGGCGCTGGCCGTCACCACCTCGCGGCGGATCGCTGCCTTCCCCGATCTGCCGACGATGGCCGAGGCCGGGGTGCCCGGTTTCGCCGTGGACCCGTGGTTCGCCATGCTCGCGCCGCGCGCCCTGCCGGAGCCGGCCCGCGCCCCGCTGTCGGCGCTGCTGGGTCGGCTGCTGGGCGACGCGGCGGTCGCCGAGCGCTTTGCGCGGATCGGCGCCGAGCCGATGGAGGGCGACGCGGTCTCGCTTGCCCATCTCCTGGCGGAGGAGACGGCGAAGTGGGGCGCCTTCATCCGGCGCGCCGGCATCCAACCGGAATGAGGGCCACCCTTGCCCTGCAGCGCGCCCGGTCCGATGAGGCGCGCATGCTGATCCATCGTGACATCCCCGGCCTGCGCGCGGCGCTGGCCGCATGGCGCGCCCGCGGCGCGCGCGTCGCGCTCGTGCCGACGATGGGCGCGCTGCACGAGGGCCATCTTTCGCTCGTCGCCGCCGCACGGGCGGCAGCCGACATCGTGGTGGCTTCGATCTTCGTGAACCCGACGCAGTTCGGGCCGAACGAGGACCTCGCACGCTACCCGCGCGACGAGACGGGCGATCTCGCGAAGCTCCGCGCGGCAGGCTGCGATCTCGCCTGGCTGCCAACGGTCGAGGCGATGTACCCTGCGGGCAACGCCACCTCCGTCGAGGTGCGCGGCGTCTCCGACGGATTTGAGGGCGCGGCGCGGCCAGGTCACTTCGCCGGCGTCGCAACCGTCTGCACCAAGCTCTTCCTGCAGACGGGCGCCGACGTCGCGGCCTTCGGCGAGAAGGACTGGCAGCAGCTGCAGGTCGTGCGCCGCGCCGCGCGGGACCTCGACATTCCCATCTGCATCCTGCCCGTGCCGACGGTGCGGGAGCCGGACGGCCTCGCGCTCTCCTCGCGCAACCGCTTCCTCTCGGCGGAGGAGCGCGCGACGGCGCCCCTGCTGTATGCGGCCATGCGCCGCGCGGCGGCGCGGATCGTTGCGGGGGAAGATGCGCGCGCGGTGCTGGCCGACGAGGAGGCCGGCCTTCGCCTTGTGGGGTTCGCGCCGGACTACCTCGCGTTGGTCGAGGCCGAGACGCTGCGGCCGCTGGACGCAATGACGCCCGGAACCCCGACCCGTCTGCTTGCGGCCTCGAGGCTCGGCACGGTGCGGCTGCTCGACAACATCCCGCTGGGTTGACGCGCTTGCGTCACGCAATCCGCTTGACCTGCACGCCGCGTCGTCGGCATGAAGGCGCCGCGGGAGAGTCCGCATCGGCGTCGCGGCCGGTGCGGCGCCGAAGGAGCAACCGCCCCGGAAACTCTCAGGCTCACGTACCGCGCTGGGAACTGGAACTCTGGAAAGTGGGGCCTCAGCTCCCGCCGACGGTGTAAGTCGCCGCCCCGCGAGGGGGCACGACGATGCTCTCAGGCCAATGACAGAGGGGGCATTCGAACCCGCGCATGGGCGCGGGAGGAGAATGCGCGTGCCACGTCCAGACAGCTTGACCGTCGCCGTGATCGGCGCCGGCATCACCGGCATGACCACCGCGTACAACCTCACCCGCCGCGGCCATGAGGTCACGGTGTTCGACCGCCACCCCTATGCCGCGATGGAGACCTCCTTCGCCAATGGCGGCCAGCTCTCGGCCTCCAACGCCGAGGTCTGGAACAGCTGGGCCACCGTCCTGAAGGGCCTGAAGTGGATGGTCTCGCCCGGCGCGCCGCTGCTCGTGAACCCCAAGCCCTCCTGGCACAAGCTGTCCTGGATGGCGGAGTTCGTCGCCGCCATCCCGCGCCACGAGGAGAACACGATCACGACCGCGCGCCTGGCGATCGAGGCGCGCCAGCACCTGCGCCGCATGGCGGAGGAAGAAGGGATCGACTTCGACGCCGAGGACCGCGGCATCCTGCACTTCTATGCGACGAAGGCCGAGTTCGAGGCGGCCGCACGCGTCACGGCGCTGCTGGCCAAGGGCGGGCTCGAGCGCCGCGCGGTGACGCCGTCGGAGATCCGTTCCATCGAGCCGGCGCTGCGCGGCGACATCTATGGCGGCTTCTACACGCCGTCCGACTTCACCGGCGACATCCACAAGTTCACCAACGGCCTTGCGCTGGCCTGCGCGCGCCATGGTGTCACGATGCGCTTCTCCACCGAGGTGCTGTCCGTGGATGCGGGCTTGGACGGCGTGGCGGTCGTCTGCCGCTCGACGGAACCGACGGCCGGCGCTGCCCCGCACCCGCGCGAGACGCAGCGCTACGACAAGGTGGTGGTGTGCGGCGGGGTGATGTCCCGACAGCTCGGCGAATCGCTCGGCGACCGGATCAACGTCTATCCGGTGAAGGGCTACTCGATCACGGTGCAGCTCGACGACCCGGCCGACCAGGCCGCCGCGCCCTGGGTCAGCCTGCTCGACGACAAGGCGAAGATCGTGACCAGCCGGCTCGGCGCGCGTCGCTTCCGCGTCGCGGGCACGGCGGAGTTCAACGGCTACAACCGCGACATCCGCGCCGAGCGCATCGCGCCCCTCGTTGCCTGGTGCCGGGCGCACTTCCCGGGCATGAGCACGCGCCAGGCCGTGCCCTGGGCCGGCCTCAGGCCGATGATGCCGGACATGATGCCGCGCGTCGCGCGGGGCCGGAACCCGCGCGTGTTCTACAACACCGGCCACGGGCATCTCGGCTGGACGCTCTCCGCCGCGACGGCCGACGCGGTGGCAGCGCTCGTCAGCACGCGGGCGAACGCGTAGCCCAATTCGGTATCGCGTCGCCGACGCAGACGCATGGGGCCGCCTTCGCTTCGGGGGCGGACCTCATGTCGCGCGGAACAGCGAAAAGCCGGAATGCCGACCGATTGCGACTGAACATCGCAGTGTCGCTGGTTCGATTCCGGCCCTGGGCACCATCTCCCGCTTGCCTCACCAGCCGCCCCTGAAGCGCGCGGCCGCGTGCGCCTCGGGCAGCCGCGCCTCCGCGCCGAACAGCTTCTCGCGGTAGGTCCCGGGCGCATAGGCTGCCTTGTACAGCCCACGCTCCTGCAGCACCGGCACGACCAGGCCGATGAAGGCCTCGAGGCATTCCGGCATCACGGTGCGCGAGAGGTTGAAGCCGTCCACATCGGCCTCGCGCATCCAGCGCTCCAGCGCATCCGCCACCTGCGCGGGATCGCCGACGATCGGCGGCTGGCGGCTGCCGAGCACCGACTGCTCCAGCAGCTTGCGCTTGGTCCAGGCGGGTCCCGCGACCTTCGCCATCGCCTCCACGTTGGAGCGGATCGCCTGGGTCGGCGCGCCGCCGACCGGCTCGTCCATCGCGTACCTGGAAAAATCGATGCCAAGCGAGGCGGAGGCATGCACCAGCGTCGCCTCGGCATCGGCATGTGCCGCGTAATCGGCCAGCATGTCGCGCGCCTCGCGCTCCGTCCGGCCGACCACCACCGTCGCGCCCACGAAGACCAGCACGCGCCGCGGCGCGGCGCGGGCGCGGATGTCATCCACGATCGCGCGGACCACCTCCGGCTTCGTCCCGTTGACGAAGACGCATTCGGCATGGGTGGCCGCGAAGCGCCGCCCGCGGTCGCTCGCGCCCGCCTGGTAGAGCACCGGCGTGCGCTGGGGCGAGGGCTCGCACAGATGCGGTGCCTCGATCCGGAACTGCCGGCCCTGGTGCGAGATGCGCCGCACGCGTGCCGGGTCCGCGTAGATCCGTCCGGCGCGGTCGCGCTTCACCGCGTCTTCCGCCCAGCTGCCCTCCCACAGCGCGTAGAGCGCCTCCATGTACTCGTCCGCCAGGTCGTAGCGGTCGTCGTGCTGCATCTGCGCGTCGTAGCCGAGCGCGCGTGCCGCGCTGTCGAGATAGCCGGTGACGATGTTCCAGCCGATCCGGCCGCCGGTCAGGTGATCCAGCGTGCTCATCCGCCGCGCGAAGAGGTAGGGCGGCTCATAGGCCGTGTTCGACGTCACCCCGAAGCCGAGATGCGTGGTCGCCGCCGCCATCGCCGGAATCGTCAGCACGGGATCGAGCAGCGGCACCTGCACGCCGCCGCGCAGAGCCGCATCGCCGTTGCCGCCGTACACGTCATAGATGCCGAGCACATCGGCCAGGAACAGCCCGTCGAACAGCCCGCGCTCTAGCAGCCGGGCGAGCGACGTCCAGTGACCGAGCGTCGCGTAGCCGGTGGCGTTGTCGCGCGGATGCGTCCACATCCCCTGCTGGATGTGGCCGGGGGTAGCCATGTCGAAGGCGTTCAGCCGGATCTCGCGGCGGGTCCGGTCGGTCTCGGCCATGCAGGCTCCTGTCGCGTGGCGCGCGGCTTCGCCATGATGGGTGCGCCGCAGACGGAGGATGCCGCCCTTGCCCCGCATCGTCACCATCGGCGCCGCCCAGACCGGCCCGATCGCCCGCACCGAAAGCCGCCGCGAGGTGGTGGACCGCCTGGTCGCGCTGCTCCGCCAGGGCGCCGCCATGGGCTGCGACCTGGTCGTCTTCCCCGAGGCCGCGCTGACCGCCTTCTTCCCGCATTGGTGGATCGAGGACGCGGCCGAGCTGGACGCCTGGTTCGAGCAGGAGATGCCGTCGAACGAGACCGCGCCGCTCTTCGCCGAGGCGCGGCGGCTCGGCGTAGGCTTCCACCTGGGCTACGCGGAGCTCGCGCGGGAGGGCGGCCGCACGCGCCGCTTCAACACCGCGATCCTGGTCGGTCCCGACGGCGCGATCATCGGCAAGTACCGCAAGATCCACCTGCCGGGCCATGCCGGGCACGAGCCCTGGCGGCCCTTCCAGAATCTCGAGAAGCGCTATTTCGAGGTGGGCGACCTCGGCTGGCCCGTCTGGCGCGCCTTCGGCGGCGTGACCGGCATGATGATCTGCAACGACCGCCGCTGGCCGTAAGCCTGGCGCGTGCTCGGCCTGCAGGGGGCGGAGCTGGTCGTGCTCGGCTACAACACGCCGCGTCACGACCCGACGACGCCGCAGCACGACCGGCTGGCGGAGTTCCACAACGCGCTCTCGATGCAGGCCGGCGCCTATCAGAACGGCTGCTGGGTGGTCGGCGTCGCCAAGGCGGGGACGGAGGAGGGCGTGGAGCAGATCGGCGGCTCCTGCATCATCGCGCCGACCGGCGAGATCGTCGCGCAGGCGGTGACGGTGGGCGACGAGATCGTGGTGGCGCGCTGCGACCTCGACGCGGCGCGGCCGATCAAGGACGGCATCTTCAACTTCGCGCGCCACCGCCGGCCCGAGCACTACCGCATGATCGTGGAGCGCACCGGCGCCGAGCCGCCGCCCTGACTTGCCGTGCGGCGCACGCGCGCCGAAGCTGACGCAGGCAAGGAGAGCGAGATGGACGACACGCTGCTGATCCGCGAGGTTCGGCCCTGGGGCGGCCCCGCCGCCGATATCCGCATCGAGGGCGGCCGCATCGCCGCGATCGGCGCGAACCTCGCCGCCCCAGCCGGTGCGCAGGTGATGGAAGGCCGCGGCCGCATCGCCATCCCCGGCTTGGTCGAGGCGCACACGCACCTCGACAAGACGCTGCTCGGCCTGCCCTGGTATCGCAACGAGGTTGGGCCGCGTCTGATCGACAAGATCGACAACGAGCGCCGCATGAAGCGCGCCCTCGACATCGACCCGCACCGGCAATCCATGCGCCAGGCGCTGCAATCCCTCGGCCATGGCTCGACGCATATCCGCAGCCATGTCGACGTGGACACCGACCACGGGATGTGGGGGATCGAGGGCGTCGCGGCGACGCGGGAGAAGCTTCGCGACCTCGTCCACATCGAGCTCGTCGCCTTCCCGCAATCCGGCCTGCTGGTCCGCCCCGGCACGCTGGAGCTGATGGATGCGGCACTGGCCGCGGGCGCGGAGGTGGTCGGCGGCCTCGATCCCTGCGCGATCGACCGCGACCCGAAGGGGCACCTCGATGCGGTCTTCGGCCTCGCGCAGAAGCACGGGAAGCCGGTGGACATCCACCTGCACGAGCCCGGCGAGATGGGCGCCTTCTCGATGGAGCTGATCATCGAGCGCACGCGCGCCCTCGGCATGGCGGGCAGGGTCGTGGTCAGCCACGCCTTCTGCCTCGGCGCGCCGGAGATGGATGCGCTGATCGAGGCGATCGCGGAGGCGGGCGTGGCGATCATGACCACCGCCTCGCCGTCCCGCCCCGTGCCGCCGGTGCTGAAGCTCGCCAAGGCCGGCGTCGTCACCTGTTCCGGCAATGACGGCATCCGCGACACCTGGGGGCCCTATGGCAATGGCGACATGGTGGAGCGCGCGATGATCGTGGGGCTGCGCAACAACCTCCGCCGCGACGACGAGGTGGAGCTTGGCTTGCGCATCTGCACCGAAGGCGGCGCGCGCATCATGGCGCTGCCGCGCTACGGGTTGGCGGAAGGCTGCGATGCCGATCTCGTGCTGGTGCCGGCCGAGACCGTCGCCTCCCTCGTCGTGGACCGGTCGCGCGACCGCACCGTGCTGCGGCGCGGGCGGGTGGTGGCGGAGGGCGGCGTGCCGGTCATGGCGGCGCCCTGATGCTGCCTTGGGGCCGGCTCGACGGCCGCACGCTGCTGACGGCGCGCTGGGTGGTCGGCCACGAGAACGGTCGTCATGCGCTGCTCGAGCAGGGCGAGGTGGTGTTCGAGGGCAACCGGATCGTCTTCGCCGGCCACGCCTTCCCGGGCGAGGTCGCGCGGCACGTCGATTACGGGGATGCGCTGATCGGGCCCGGCTTCGTGGATCTCGACGCGCTGTCGGATCTCGACACCACCGTGCTCGCCCTCGACAACCAGCCGGGCTGGCGCAAGGGCCGGATCTGGCCGCGCGACTACCAGGAGGCCGGCCCGGTCGAGATGTATGCGCCGGAGGAGCTGGCCTTCCAGAAGCGCCACGCCTTCGCGCATCTGCTGCGCAACGGCATCACCACGGCGCTGCCCATCGCCTCGCTCTTCTACCGCGAATGGGGCGAGACGACCGAGGAATTCGCCGCCGCCGCCGACATCGCGGAGGCGCTGAACCTGCGCGTCTATCTCGGCCCCGCCTATCGCAGCGGCAACCTGGTGGTGGAGGAGGACGGCACGATCGTGCCCGTCTTCGACGAGGAACGCGGCCTCGCGAATCTCGCCGAGGCGGTCGGCTTCTGCGAGGCCTTCGAGGGGCGAGCCGGCGGGCTCATCCGCACCATGCTCGCGCCCGACCGCATCGAGACCTGCACGCCGGAACTGCTGCGCCGTGGCGCCGCGGCGGCGCGCGACCTCGGCGTGCCGCTCCGCCAGCATTGCTGCCAGTCGCAGCTGGAGTACGATCTCGTCGTCAAGCTGCGGGGCATGAGCCCGCCGGAATGGCTCGCGAGCCTCGGCGCGCTCGGGCCCTTCGCCCTGCTGCCGCACGGCATCTTCGTCTCCGGCTCCTCGCGCATCGCGCGGCCCGGCCGCGACCTCGGGATCATCCGCGACGCCGGCGCCACCATCGTGCACTGCCCGCTGGTCATGGCGCGCTTCGGCAGCGCGCTGGAAAGCTTTGCGCGGTTGCGCCGGATGGGTGTGAAGATCGGCATGGGCACGGACACCTGGCCGCCCGACATGTGGCTCAACATGCAGATCGGCCTGATGCTCTGCCGCGTCATGGACGCCGATGCCCAGGCCTGCCGCGCCGAGGACCTCTACGACGCCGCGACGCTCGGCGGCGCCGCCGCGCTCGGCCGCGACGACCTCGGGCGGCTCGCGCCCGGCGCGCTGGCCGACATCACGGTCTTCGACCTCGCCGCGCCGCATCTCGGCCCGCCGCTCGACCCGATCCAGCGGCTGATGGTCGCGGGGCGCGGGACGGATTGCCGCAGCGTGATCGTGGATGGCCGCGCGGCGATGCAGGACGGCGCGATCCCCGGCCTCGACTGGCACGGCTCGGAGGCGCGCGCCCGGGCTCAGTTCGGCCGCCTGGTCGCGCAGTATCCGCGCCGCACGCTGGGCCACCCGCCGGTCGAGGAGATCTTCTCCGCTTCCTATCCGGTGCGCCGCGCGCCGGGCTGAGGCGGGCTGCGCGCCGCGATGGCGTGGCGGAGCGCGGCGGCCAGCTCCCCGTCGGACAGCGGCTTCGTGAGCAGCAGCGGCGCCGGTGCGCCCGTCGCCGCGACCGGCGCCAGCGCGCCGTAGCCGGTCACATGGATCACCGGCACCGCCGCGCCGGCCAGAAGGTCGGCGATGGGGAAGGAGGCGCGTCCGGCGAGGTTCACGTCGAGCACCGCCGCGTCCAGCCGGTCGCGTTCCGCCGCGGCCAGGCGCAGCCCGTCCTCCAGCGTCGCCGCCGGCCCCACCGCGATGCAGCCGAGCTCGGTCAGCGCCGCCACGGTCTCGAGCGCGACCAGCGGCTCGTCCTCCACCACCAGCACCCGGCGGCCACGCAGCGAGATGGAAGCGGCGTCGGCGACGCCATCGGGCGCCTCGGGCGCCGGGGCGGTCGTCTCCTCGCGGCCGCGCGCGGCGAGGATGCGATCGGCGGGCAGCAGGACCTCGCAGCGCAGCCCGGCCACGTCCCAGTGGAAGGTCGCCGAGCCGGAGAGCTGGCCGCGCGCCGTCGCCTCCACCACTGTCGAGCCGAAGCCGCGGCGCGACGGCGGCGCGAGCAGAGGCGGCCCGTCGCGCTCGATCCAGGACAGCGCCACGCGCGTGCCCTGCAGGCGCCACGACACCTGGACCCGGCCGCCGGGCTGCGACAGCGCGCCATGCTTGGCGGCGTTGGTGGCGAGCTCATGCAGGATCATGGAGAGCGGCTGCACCGCTTCCGGCGCAAGGCGCAGCTCCGGCCCGTCGAGCGCGATGCGGTCCGCCCCGCCATAGGCTGCGACCTCCTCGCCCACGACCTCGCAGAGCAGGGCGCCGGTCCAGCCCCCGCGCGAGAGCAGGGTGTGGGCGCGCGCGAGCGCCGCGACCCGTCCCTCCACCGCCTCGGCGAAGCGCTTCGGGTCCTCGGCGCGCGTCAGCTTCACGATGGAGCGCACCACGGCCAGCACGTTGCGCGCGCGATGGTCCACCTCGCGCGTCAGCAGCGCCTGCCGTTCCTGTTCGGCGCGTCGCTCGGTGATGTCGTAGTTCACCCCGATGAAGCGCGCCGGGCGACCGGGCATGCGCACGACGCGGCCGCGGGAGGCGATCCAGCGCATGGCCCCGGTGTCGCGGCGATGGATCCTGAACTCGTCGCGGTATTCGCTGTTCGCTTCGATCGCAGCGGATGCGGCGGCCCGCACGCGCTTGCGGTCGTCGGGGTGGACGGATGCGAGCCAGTCCTCAACGGAGCGTGCGCGCTGGTCGGCCGGAAGCCCGTAGAGACGGCAGAATTCGCTGTTGATGACCGTCGTGGCGGCGCCGATCTCCAGGTCCCAGACGCCCATCTTCGCGGCGGCCGAGGCCATGGCGAGACGCTCCTCGCTCGCGGCCAGCGCGGCTTCCGTCTCGCGCCGCGCGGTGATGTCGAGATGCGTGCCCGTGACGACGACCGGGCGTCCTTCGGCATCGCGTTCCACCACGCTCGCGCGGCTCAGTACCCAGATCCAATGCCCGTCGCGGTGCCGCAGGCGCGTCTCGCTTTCGGAGAACGGCGTGCGCCCTTCGAAATGCGCGCGCGACGCCGCCTGCGCGACGGCCTTGTCGTCGGGATGGACCAGCCTCTCCCAGGTCGCATAGGACGGTTCGATTTCCGAGAGCTCGTAGCCCAGCATCGCGGCCCAGCGTGCGTCGAACTCCACATGGCCGGATGGGATGTGCCAGCGCCAGCCCCCGAGGCCGGCACCCTGCATCACCACCTCGAGCCGCTGCTTCGCCTCCGCCAGCGCATGCTGCGCCGCGCGCTCCTCCGTCATGTCGCGCGCCACCCCGACGACGCCGACCACCTCGCCCGCCGCATCGCGCAGCGGAGCCTTGGCCGAGAGGAAGGTGCGCGGCCGCCGGCCATGCGCCGCGTCCAGCACCGTCTCCTCGAGCATCTCCGGCACGCCGCGCCCTATGATGCGTGCTTCGTTCGCCGACACCGCCGCCGCGGTCTGCTTGTCCAGCAGCTCGGCGTCGGTGCGCCCGAGGGCGCGTTCCGCCGTGAGGCCGTAGATCGCGAGCGCGGCGCGGTTGGCGTAGAGAAGGCGCCCGTCGCGGTCCTTGGCGAAGACGGCGTCGGGCGTCGAATCCCCGATGGCCGAGAGCAGCGCCTCGCGCTCTGCCACCTCCGCCGCGCGCTCCGCGACCCGGGTCTCGAGCGTCGCGTTCATCGCCTCGAGCCGGCGCTGGCTGCGCCGCACCAGCAGCGCGAGCCCGACCAGGGCCAGCGTGGCCGGCAGGCCGATGGCCTGCTGGCGCGCCACGACAGATCGCCAGTCGGCGACGATCGTCGCGCGCGGCCGCGCCGCGCTGGCGACCACGGGCCACCCCTCGATCCGGCGCAGCGCGACCAGCTGCCGGTCGCCGTCGAAGGCGGAGCGCGCCTCGATCAGCTGGCGTGTCGCGCCGGTCGCGATGGCGGCGTGGAAGGGATGCTCGGCCGGCACGCGGAGGGGGCCGGTCTGGCCGTGGCTGCGCGCCAGCAGCTCGCCATCCATCCGCAGCAGCGACAGGGCGTCGCCGTGCCTGGCCGTGAACTGGCGCAGGCCCTCGGCGAGGCGGTTCGGGTAGACCGACATGTTCACCAGCCCGTCGAAGGCGCCGGGCGCGACGTCGGTGTTGCCGGTACGCGTGCGTGGCCGGCTGATCGCGAAGAACAGCACGTCTTCGAGCCGGCCCGTATAGACCCGGCTGACATGGATCGCCGGCGGGTTCGGGCCCGAGAGGTCGGTGAAGAAGTCCCGGTCCGCGACGATGGGCCGGCCGCGCGGCGTCGGGAAGATGTTGGCGCTGACCAGGATCTCCCCGGTGCGGCTGATGACGAAGCCGGCCTCGGTCTGCGGCAGCTCGGCCACCAGCGCCTTCAGCTCCTCGTGCAACTCGGCCTCGCGGGCACGGATCTCCTGGTCGGAGAGGCCGCGGAGGACGGCGTCCACTCTGCCGGCGGCGATCGAATGGGCGCTCAGCGTGCGCTGGCCGAACTCGGCGACCGCCTCGGCCGTCTGGCGCAGCTCCGCGGCCGCGTTGGTCCAGGCCTCCCGCCACGCCACCCAGGCGGCGGCGGCCATGACGAGCAGCGGCAGGCAGACCAGCGCGACGAGCACGACGCGGTCGCTCCGGTCCCGCCTTGCCTGCGCCTGGCTGGCGGGACCCGGCCGACCGGGCCCGGGACTGGCGCCGCGCCGCGCCGATCCGGGCGACGAGGCCGGTATGTGCAACGCGTTCTCCTTCCGTCGGCAGCCGGCGGCAGCTCCCCCCTGCCGGCACCGGGCCCTACGAGCGCCATGCTGGGGCGGCTGTCGACCTTTCGCCGCTTCAACGACGCGTGAGATGCGGAACCAGTGCGCCGGCGGGGGCACGGATCGCCGAGCCGCGCCGCCTCAGCGGCGCATGATCAGCACGTAGTTCACCGTCAGCTCGATGGTGACGCCGTTCGGGTCCACCGGGGGCGGGAAGGCGGGCAGCCGGGCGCCCTCGAAGGGGAAGGTGGTGCCGAAGTTGAGCGAAGGCGAGGCCGAGGGCCCGACCAGCCGCACCTCGCGCACCGTGCCGTCGGCGTTCGCCCGCACCAGCACGCGCACCTGGCCCTGCTCGCGCAACTCGATGGCGCGGCGCGGGTAGCGCAGGTTGTCGTCGAGCCAGCGGCGGAAGGCGGCGCGCCAGTCGGCGCCGACATTGGCCCCCTGCACGCGCACCTGCGGGTCGGTGCTGAGGCGCCCCTGCGAGAAGCGGGGATCGACCGTGGTGTCCATGCCGCGCGCCTGCGGGCGGCCGGCGGGCGGGGCGGGCGGGGCGGCCGGACCGAAGCTCGGCGCCTCCGGCAGCAGCAGGGCGCCGGGCGGGAGTTGCGGGCGGGGCGGCGGCG
>NZ_JAKJIB010000074.1 GCF_021864505.1 Falsiroseomonas oryziterrae | reverse complement strand
GCGCAACGCCAGCGTGCCGCCGGCGCGGCGCGCGAGCGAGCCCGCGAGTCCGAGGCCGCTGCGCGGCCCGCCCTCCGCCGCGCCTTCGGCGCGTCCCACGCCGTCGTCGCGGATGAGGAGCCTTGCCTCCCTGCCGCCGCGCACGACCTCGAGCGTCACCTCGACGCGGCCCATGCGGCCGTCGGGAAAGGCGTGGCGCACCGCATTGGCCAGCAACTCGCCGACCGCGAGGGCGACGGAGGTCGCCCGCTCCACCTCGATCTCCACCGGCTCGGTACGGAGCGACAGCTCGACGCGTCCGGGCGTGACGAAGGCCGGGCTCGCGCATAGCGCCCGCAGGAAGGCCGCGAGATCGAGCCGGGAGGCGAGGCCGGCGACATGCAGCAGTTCGTGCACCTTGGCGAGCGCGAGCACCCGCCGCTCCAGCGCGCCGCCGTCGTCGTCGCCGCCGCGGCGCATGCGCGCGAAGGACTGCACGATGGCGAGGCTGTTCCGCACGCGGTGATGCACCTCCATCAGCAATCTGCCGTGCAGCTCGGCCTCCCGCTCCGCGGCCCGGAGCCGATCCGCCGCGCTGCGCTCCGCCTCCTCGGCGGCGCGGCGGCGCTCCTCCGCGGCGAGCGCCCGGGCCGCGTGCTCAAGCGCGACGAAACCGAGCAGCCCGGAGAGGAGGATGAGCGCCGCGATCGGCGCCAGGGCGTGCACCCAGCTCTCCTGCAGTTCCGCGACGGGCACGCCGTAATGCGCGTAGAGCGGCAGCGACCCGAGGCGCGTGAAGCCGTAGATCCGCGTGATCCCGTCCGAGACGGCGCGCGCGACGTAGGTGCCGCTGTCGGCCGTCGCGATCGCGCGCATCGCCGGCATGTCCGGCCCGAGCCGCACCGCCGGCTCCTCGGGCCGGTGGCGCACGAGCAGCATGCCGTCGGCGGCGAGCAGCGAGGCGGAGGCGCGCGGATCGTCGGCGAGCCGGCCGAAGAAGCCGGTGAAGACGGTCACCGGAACCGTGGCGAGCAGCACGCCGTCGAAGCCCGCGCCGGGGCGGCGGCGGGCGAGGAGAAGCGTGTCGGGACCGCGCGGCCGCAGCACCTGCCGCTCGATGTGCAGCGCCGCCGCGGGCGCGTCACGCAGGGCGCGGTAGTAGGCGCGGTCCGACACGTCCACGTCGACCGGGTAGGTCCGGCTCGACAGGACGAGCCGGCCGGCTGCGGAGACGACGCCCGCCGTCACCGGCACCCCGGGCAGGCGCTCGAGCGTGGCGAGGCGCTCGTGCAGCGCGCGCTGCGACGCGCCGCTGGTCCCGCCCATCGCGAGCAGATCGGCGACATGCGTCAGCATCGCCTCCTGCGACTGCAGGACGCGCAAGGCGTATTCGCGGGCGAGCTCCGCATTGGCGAGCGCCTGCGCCGCGCCGCGCGCCTGCTCGGCGCGCCACGACAACCCAGCCCAGATCGCCAGCACGACGAGCGGCAGCAGCAGGCTGCCGGCGCGCAGCAGGCGCAAGGTGGGGCGAACGCCGGGGCGAGGCAGCTTCCAGGCGAGAGGCCCAGCACGGACCGAGGTCATGGCATGCATGTCGCCCAAGGCCATCCCGAGCGCCGACGCGAATGATTCATTGGCCTCGAATCACGAACTCATCGCGGGCGAACGTAGCGGTTCGCGCGATGGCCGCAGCGCCCCACCCGTTTCAGAAGAACGTGAGGGGGGGGCAGATCAACCCGTGGTCAGGCTATGCCGCGCCGCCGTGGCGAGCGCGTCGGCGCGCTCGTTCATGGGATCGCCGGAATGCCCACGCACCCAGCGCCATTCGATGTCGTGCGGAGCGGCAGCGGCCAGCAGGCGCTGCCACAACTCGTGGTTCGCCACGGGATCGCGCGCGCTGTTCCGCCAGTTGTTGCGGACCCAGCCCTTCACCCAGCGCTCCATGCCGTTGCGGACGTATTCGCTGTCGGTGTGCACCACGACGCGGCAGGGACGCTTCAGCGCCTCGAGCGCCATGCAGGCGGCGGTCAGTTCCATGCGGTTGTTCGTCGTCGCGGGATCGGCGCCCGACAATTCCTTCTCGGTTCCGCCGTAGCGCAGGATGGCGGCCCAGCCGCCCGGGCCGGGATTCGGCTTGCAGCCGCCATCAGTCCAGATCTCGACCGCGGGATCCGTCGTCACGCGCCGATCGCCCCGGGCGTTTCGGCGCGCGCGAAGAAGCGCAGCTTGCGCAGGTATTCGAGCGGGTCCTTGCGCGTGACGAGCGCGCCCGCCGGCGTGTGCGTCCAGTCGTAGAGGCGCGTGAGCAGGAAGCGGATCGCGGCACCCCGGCACAGCACCGGCAGCGCCGCGCGCTCCGCCGGCGACAGCGGGCGCACGGCGGCGTAGGCGCCGACGAGCGCGCGCGCCTTGGTGACGTTGAAGGAGCCGTCCAGCTCGAAGCACCAGGCGTTGACGCAGACGGCGAGGTCGTAGGCGAGCAGGTCGGTGCAGGCGAAGTAGAAGTCGATCAGGCCGGAGACCTGCGGCCGGCCTTCCGCGTCGGGCAGGAAGAAGACGTTGTCCGGGAAGAGGTCGGCGTGGATCTGCCCGGCTGGCAGGGCGCCCGGCTTCGGCCAGCCGGCCAGGATGTCGGCCAGGTGCAAGTCGAGCTCTGCGATCAGTCCCGGCGCCACCTCGTCGCCGCGCAGCCGGCAGCCATCGAGCAGCTTCGGCCAGCCGGCCGGGCCGAGCGCGTTGGGGCGCAGCGCCTCGAAGCCCTCTCCGGCGGCGTGCAGACGCGCCAGCGCCGCGCCAAGCGGAGCGAGGTGTTCCGGGCGGACGCGCCGCGGCCAAACGCCTTCCAGGAAGGTGCAGATCGCCGCCGGGCGGCCGCAGAGGGACCGCAGCGCGACGCCGTCGCGGCCATGCACCGGCGTCGGGCAGGGCAGGCCGCGCGCCGCGAGATGGTCCATCAGGCCGAGGAAATAGGGCAGCTCGGCCGGGTCCACCCGCTTCTCGTAGAGCGTCAGGATGAAGTCGCCGCGTTCGGTGCGCAGCGCGTAGTTGGAGTTCTCCACCCCCTCCGCGATGCCGCGGAAGGCGAGCAGGCCGCCCAGGTCGTATTCGGCGAGGAAGGCGCGCAGCGCCTCGTCGGAGACTTCGGTGTAGACGGCCATCGGGGCCGATCAATCGGCCGCGAGCGGCCTCGGCGCAAGGGGCGGGTCCCGCGTCAGAGCGGGCGGGAGGCGGAACTCGATGCGTTCCTCGGCGACCGTGACATCCTCGACGGCGAGGTCGACGCGGGCAGACAGGCGCGCGACCACCTCCTGCACCAGCGATTCGGGCGCACTGGCGCCTGCCGTGAGGCCGATGACGGCGTGACGCGCGGCGGCGTCGAGATCGAGCTCGGCGGCGCGCTGCACCAGCACCGCCTCGGCCCCGGCGCGCTGCGCGACCTCGGCCAGCCGGACGGAGTTGGAGGAGTTCGGCGCGCCGACCACCACGACGAGGCTGGCGCCGCGCGCGACTACCGCCTTCACCGCAGCCTGGCGGTTCGAGGTGGCGTAGCAGATGTCCTCCTTCGCCGGGCCGGCGAGGCCCGGAAAGCGCGCGGCCAGCACCGCGACGATCTCCGCCGTGTCGTCGACCGAAAGCGTGGTCTGGCTGGTCCAGGCGAGCGGGACGCCGGCGGGCGGCTGCACGGCGGCGGCCTGCGCCGCATCCTCCACCAGCGTCACGGCGCCCACGGGCAGCTGGCCCATGGTGCCGACGACCTCGGGGTGGCCGGCATGGCCGATGAGCAGAATGTGGCGCCCCTGCCGGTGGTGGCGCTCGGCCTCGCGATGGACCTTGGTGACCAGGGGGCAGGTCGCGTCGAGCGTGAAGAGGCGGCGGCGCATCGCTTCCGACACCACCGATTTCGCGACGCCATGGGCCGAGAAGATCACCGGGCGGCCGTCATCAGGGATCTCGTCCAGCTCCTCGACGAAGACGGCGCCCCGGGCGCGGAGGCCATCCACCACGTGGCGGTTGTGGACGATCTCGTGGCGCACATAGACGGGCGCGCCGTGGCGGGCGAGCGCCTCCTCCACGATGCGGATGGCGCGGTCCACGCCGGCGCAGAAGCCGCGGGGCGCGGCGAGCAGCAGGGTGTGGGCGGGGGGCATGCACTGGTCCCGGCGGACGCACCCCGGGATGGCCCGGTGGCGCGCGATGCGATAGGGGCGGGCTGGATAGCGGCCAAGGGCATGGGCCGGAAGGGGGTAAGCCGCATGGGAGCCTTCACGACGCGGATGGCCGGGGCGCTGGCGGCGCTGGCCCTGGCCGGCTGCGGGGCCACGGGCGGATCGGGCGCCGGCGCCACGGCCTGCCCGCGCATCGCCATCCTGGCCGATGGCGCCGACCTGACCCGCTACCGGCCGGGCGCGCCGCCCGACCTGACGCAGATGGTGGTGGATGCCCGCATCGCCGGCTTCGAGGCGCGCTGCGACGTGACCAACCGCGGCGGCGCGCTCGAGGTGCGGATCACCCCGCGCTTCGAGGCGGAACGCGGCCCGGCCGCGCAGGGGCGCACGGCGGAACTCGGCTGGTTCGCCGCCGTGACCGACACCGCCGACAACGTGCTCGACCGCGTCTCCGGCCGCACACAGGTCACCTTCCCGGCCAACACGACGCGCGCGGCCGCGGCCGGCCCGGCCGTGCAGCTCGACCTGCCGCTGGCCGGCGGGCAGCGCGCGGCGGACTACCTGGTGCGGCTGTCCTTCCAGCTGACGCCGGAGGAGCTCGCACAGAACCGCCGCCGCGGCCCGCGGTGAGGACGCTTCTCTTCGTCACCCATCCCGAGGTGGCGATCGACCCCGCGGTGCCGGTGCCGCGCTGGCACCTGCGGGAGTCGGGCATCGCCAAGCTGCGCCGCTTCGCCGCCGGCGGCGCGATCGCCGGCGTGGGCCATGTCTGGGCCAGCACGGAATGCAAGGCGATCGAGAGCGCGGGCATCCTGGCGGGCGCCCTCGGCCTCGGGCTGCGGGTGCGCGAGGATCTGGGCGAGAACGACCGCAGCGCCACCGGCTTCCTCCCGCCGGACGAGTTCGAGACGATGGCGGACGCCTTCTTCGCCAATCCGGAGCAGAGCGTGCGCGGCTGGGAACGTGCCGTGGACGCCCA
This sequence comes from Falsiroseomonas oryziterrae, assembly GCF_021864505.1. GTDB lineage: Bacteria > Pseudomonadota > Alphaproteobacteria > Acetobacterales > Acetobacteraceae > Falsiroseomonas > Falsiroseomonas oryziterrae. The sequence goes on along the minus strand of NZ_JAKJIB010000074.1, from coordinate 8,807 downwards.
GGCGCGGATCGTGAACGCGGCGCGGGCGGTGGTGGCGGAGTCCGGTCCGGCGGGCGACATCCTGGTCGCCGCGCATGGCGCGGTGGGCTCGCTCCTGCGCGGGCATCTGCTGAGCGCGCCGATCTCCCGCGCCCTGGATCAGCCGGCGCCGGGCTGCTGGTTCGCCGTGGAGCTGCCCGGCTGGCGGCTGCTCACGCCGGAGTGGCAGGTGCTGCCGCCGGGCTGACGCCGCAGGGCGGTTGCGCCCGGACCCGCCGTGGCGCATATCCGCGGCAGCCCGCAGATCCCGCGCGGGAGAGAGGGCGCCGAGTCGCGAGACGAGGCACCCCGCCGAAGGCGCAACCGGCCCCCGGAAACGCTCAGGCAAAAGGGCCGCGCGGGTAGGGTCCTCTGGAAAGACGCGCTCCGAACGGGGCGCGGCACCGACGGAGAAAGGCGCCCCGGTTCCATCACGGAATCGCCGCCGAATCTCTCAGGTCACGGGACAGAGGGGGGCCACGGACGCGACGCCATCCCGGCGGCGCGAGCCCCTGGAGGCACCGTGGCCGATTCGTCGGGCGACACGCCTTTGTCTGAAACGCCGCTGGCGGCGCTGCATCGCGAGCTCGGCGGGCGGATGGTGCCCTTCGCGGGCTACGCCATGCCGGTGCAATATCCGGCCGGCATCATGGCCGAGCACCTGCACTGCCGCGCGGCGGCCGCGCTGTTCGACGTGTCGCACATGGGGCAGGCCGAACTCGTCGGTGACGGCGCGGCGGCGGCGCTGGAGGCGCTCACGCCATCCGACGTCCAGGCGCTGAAGCCTGGCCGCCAGCGCTACGCGCTGCTGACCACCATGGCGGGCGGGATCTTCGACGACTTCATGGTCGCGAACCTCGGCGCCCAGGGGACCGAGCGGCTGTTCCTCGTCGTCAACGCGTCCCGCAAGGCCGAGGATTTCGCGCTGATCCAGGCCGCGCTGCCGGCCGGCGTGCGGCTCCGCACCCTGCCCGACCGGGCGCTGATCGCGCTGCAGGGGCCGCAGGCGGTCGCCGCGATCTCGACGCTGGCGTCGGGCATCGCGGCACTGCCCTTCATGGGGATCGGCGCATTCGACGTCGCCGGCGTGCCAGCGCTCGTCAGCCGCTCCGGCTACACCGGCGAGGACGGCGTCGAGGTGTCCGTCCCGGCCGAGGGCGCCGAGCGCTTCGCGCGCGCGCTGCTCGCGCTGCCCGGCGTGCAGCCGGCCGGCCTCGGCGCGCGGGATTCGCTCCGGCTGGAAGCGGGACTCTGCCTCTACGGCAACGACATCGACGAGACGACGAGCCCGGTGGAGGCGAACCTCGTCTGGACCATCGGCAAGCGCCGCCGCACCGAGTGGAACTTCCCCGGCGCGGAACGGGTGCGCGACGAACTCGACAACGGCGCAAAGCGCCTGCGCGTGGGCATCCGGCCGGAGGGACGCCAGCCGGCCCGCGCGCATACGCCCGTGCACCTCCCCGGCGGTGCAGCGATCGGCGAGGTCACCTCGGGCGGCTTCGGGCCCTCCGCGAACGGCCCGGTCGCCATGGGCTATGTCGCGCGCGAGCACGCCGCCGACGGCACGTCCCTCGAACTGATGGTGCGCGGCAAGCCGCTTGCGGCCCGCGTCGCCCCCCTGCCCTTCACCCCGCATCGCTACGTCCGCTGAGGAGCCCTCGCATGCTGCGCTTCACCAAGGACCATGAGTGGATCCGGCTCGACGGCGACGTCGCGACGGTCGGCATCACCGACCATGCGCAGGAGGCGCTCGGCGACGTGGTCTTCGTGGACCTGCCCGAGGCCGGGCGCGAGGTGACGGAAGGCGAGGCGGTAGCGGTGGTGGAAAGCGTGAAGGCGGCCTCCGACGTCTACGCGCCGGTCGCCGGGCGCATCGTCGAATCCAACGCGAAGCTCGCGGAGGACCCGGCGCTGGTGAACTCGGCGGCCACCACCGATGGCTGGTTCTTCAAGCTGTCGGGCGTGAGCGCGGCGTCGGTCGAGGCGCTGATGGACGAAGCCGCCTACGCCGCCTTCCTGGAGACGATCTGATGAACGCGATCGCCGAGCTCGCGCTTCTCGAGGAGCGCGACGAGTTCGTCCGGCGTCATGTCGCGCCGTCCGAGGCCGAGATCGCGGCGATGCTGCGCGAGGTCGGCGCGGCGAGCCTCGAGGAGCTGGCCGCGAAGACCGTGCCGGCGGCGATCCGCGAAAGCTTCCGCGCAGCACTGCCCGAGGCGGTGCCCGAGGCGGCCGCGATCGCGGAGCTGCGCGGGCTGGCGCGGCGCAACCGGTCCGACATCCGTTCGCTGATCGGTCTCGGCTACCACGGGACGATCACGCCGCCGGTGATCCTGCGCAACGTTCTCGAGAATCCGGGCTGGTACACCGCCTACACGCCCTACCAGGCGGAGATCGCCCAGGGCCGGCTGGAGGCGCTGCTGAACTTCCAGACGATGGTGACGGACCTGACGGGCCTCGACGTCGCCAACGCATCGCTGCTCGATGAGGCGACGGCGGCGGCGGAGGCGATGGCGCTGGCCCATGCCGCGACCAAGGGGAAGAGCGACACGATCGTCATCGCGGCGGATGCGCTGCCGCAGACGATTGCCGTGGTGCGCACGCGCGCCGAGCCGCTCGGCTTCAAGGTCGTCGTCGTGGCGCCGGCCGAGGTGGTCTCCGCTGTCACGACCGAGAAGCCCTTCGCGCTCCTGCTGCAGTATCCGGGCGCGACCGGCGAAGTGCGCGACCTGCGCGCGGAGATCGCGGCCGTCCATGCCGCCGGCGGCCTCGCCATTGTTGCAGCCGATCCGCTGTCGCTGGTGCTGCTGACGCCGCCCGGCGAGATGGGTGCCGACGTCGTCGTCGGCTCGACCCAGCGCTTCGGCGTGCCGATGGGCTATGGCGGACCGCACGCCGCCTACATGGCGGTGAAGGATGCCTACAAGCGGCTGATGCCAGGGCGCCTGGTCGGCGTGTCGGTGGACGCGGCGGGCGCGCCCGCGATGCGGCTCGCGCTGCAGACGCGCGAGCAGCACATCCGGCGCGAGAAGGCGACGTCGAACATCTGCACCGCACAGGTGCTGCTGGCCGTCATGGCCAGCATGTACGCGGTGTGGCACGGGCCGGAGGGGCTGCGGCGCATCGCGCGCCGTGTCGCGCTGCAGGCGCGCCTGCTGGCCGGCTCGGCGAAGGCCGCCGGCTTCACGCTGCGCCACGACGCCTTCTTCGACACCATCGCGATCGAGGCCGGCGACAAGGCCGAGGCGCTGGTCGCCAATGCGCTGCGCCATGGCTTCAACCTCGCGCGGCATGGCGACGGCCTGGTCGGCATCGCGCTGGACGAGACCGTCACGCGGCAGGACCTGGCGCAGCTCGTCGCCATCCTGAGCGAGACGGCGCGCGCGCCGGCGCAGCCGCTCGACGGCATCGCGCCGGCGGGTGAGCTGCCGGCCGCGCTCGCACGCCGCAGCGGCTTCCTCGCGGCCAGCGTGTTCAACACGCATCACGCGGAGCATTCGATGCTCCGCTATCTCAAGTCGCTCGAGGACAAGGACGTCGCGCTGAACCGCAGCATGATCCCGCTGGGATCCTGCACGATGAAGCTGAACGCGACGGCCGAGATGATCCCGGTCACCTTCCCGGGCTTCGGCGCGATCCACCCCTTCGCGCCGGTGGACCAGGCCGAGGGCTACATCGAGATGATCCGGCGGCTGGAATCCTGGCTCGCCACGGTCACCGGCTTCGCCGCCGTCTCGTTGCAGCCCAACGCCGGCAGCCAGGGCGAATATGCGGGCCTGCTCGCAATCCGCGCGTACCACCACGCGCGCGGCGATACGCATCGCGACGTCTGCCTGATCCCGTCCTCGGCGCATGGCACCAACCCCGCCTCGGCAGTGATGGCGGGGATGCGCGTGGTCGTCGTCGGCTGCGACCGCGACGGCAACGTGGACCTCGCCGACCTGCGGGCGAAGGCCGAACAGCACGCCGAGAAGCTCGCGGCGCTGATGGTGACCTATCCCTCGACCCATGGCGTGTTCGAGACGGAGATCCGCGAGATCTGCGCGCTGGTCCATGCGAAGGGCGGGCAGGTCTACATGGACGGCGCGAACATGAACGCGCAGGTCGGGCTGACCAGCCCGGCGGCGATCGGCGCCGACGTGTGCCACCTCAACCTGCACAAGACCTTCTGCATCCCGCATGGCGGCGGCGGACCCGGCGTGGGGCCGATCGGCGTCGCGGCGCATCTCGCGCCGCATCTGCCGAACCACCCGATGCTGGCGGAGGCCGGGCCGGCCACGGGCTTCGGGCCGGTCAGCGCGGCGCCCTTCGGATCGGCGTCCATCCTGCCGATCTCCTACGCCTACATCCGCATGATGGGCGCCGAGGGGCTGACGCGCGCGACGCAGGTCGCGATCCTCAACGCGAACTACGTCGCCGCGCGGCTCGCGCCGCACTACCCGATCCTCTATCGCGGCGCGAACGGCATGGTCGCGCATGAATGCATCCTCGACTGCCGCGGCTTCCAGCAGAACGGCGGCGCGACGGTGGAGGACATCGCCAAGCGGCTGCAGGATTTCGGCTTCCACGCGCCGACCATGTCCTGGCCGGTCGCCGGCACGCTGATGGTGGAGCCGACGGAGTCCGAGACGAAGGCCGAGCTCGACCGCTTCGTCGACGCCATGATCGCGATCCGCGAGGAGATCCGCGCGATCGAGCAGGGCCGCGCGGACAAGGCGGACAACCCGCTGAAGAACGCGCCCCACACCGCGGCGGAGGTCATGGCGAATGAGTGGACGCACGCCTATTCGCGCCAGCAGGCGGCCTTCCCGCTGCCCTGGGTCGCGGTGCGGAAGTATTGGCCGCCGGTGAAGCGCGTGGACAACGTCCACGGCGACCGCCACCTGGTCTGCACCTGCGCGCCGCTGGAGGCCTACGCCCAGGCGGCGGAGTAGGCGCGGCGCCGGGCCGGGGCGCGGGGCCCCGGCCCCGGCGTGGCGTGCGACGCGACTGACTACTCCGAGAACATGTTGAAATTGTAGGAGCCGAAGTAGGAGCGGCCGACCTTCATGATGAACCAGGCATAGCTGTCAGCATTCATCAAGGCCTTCGCCTTGTCATCGAAGGTTGCAGAAGGGTCGCCGGACGGGGTCTCGCCGTCGCTCAGGAAATATTGGTAGTCGATCGTCCCAGCATACTTGTGCGTTGCCTCGTGGATCACTGTGATGACGCCCTCACGGTCGTCGAGGTACTTGCCGGCGACGTGGATCGCCCCCTGGCGCCAAGCAACGCCGTCATCCATGCTGGAAACAGCGTTGTGGTATGACTTCGTATTGGCCTTGGCCGCGCCGCCGGACCGCTTGCCGTTCACAAAGCCCATCGTGCCGGCATCTTCGACCCCCACCTTCATGACGAGGTTGCCGCCCAGCCCGTTTCTTGTCTTGACGATGACCTCCTGCATGATTGCCAGATCCGCAGGCGATATGGTCTTGCCGACCAGGAAATAACGCTGAGCGTACTTCATGACCTTGTCGCTCAGACTCTTTTGTCGCAGCTGCCCGTCCACCCGCTTCAGAAGCTTGAGGGAGTCGGCGACTGCGCCTGCTGCCTTCGCCGCGAAAGCGTCGAAGCCCTGCTGGTTCTCGGCCAGGATCGTGGTCGAACCCGGGGCGCCTTTTCCGCGCCCCCAGGTCTTGTCGCCGCCGAAGGTGAAGCGCGTCATGGATCCTCCATCCGCTCAAGGACGCAGGATTGTTGGCCTGCCGAATGGTTCCGGCAAGCGCGTTTTGATGGCGGCGCGGCGCGTCCGGGACCCGTTGCCGGCCCTTCGGCGCGACCCTCCCGCTACCCGCGCCCGAACCGCGTCCAGGCTCGCTGCGGGCCGATGTCCACGTGCAGGAAGGTCCCGTAGATGCCGATGCCCATGAAGCCGAGGCGCTGCGACAGCGTCCAGGCGGCGAGCCCAAGTTGGCCGAGGGTGACGCCGGGCACGGTGAAGTCCAGCGCACGGCCGAAGAGGTGCTGGCTGGCCGGCGCCGCGCCTTCCAGCGAGGCGTTGGTGCGCGGTGTGCGGAAGCCGGAATGCACGATGATCGGCCGCGTGTAGCCCCACTGCTCCTGCAGCAGCGAGATCATGTCGACGAGCAGCGGCGGGATCGGGCCCTGCGCGCCTTCGCGGATGTCGCGAAACAGATGGCGCAGCCGGAGCAGCGCGCGGATGTCGTGGTCCTGCCCGGTGCGATAGGCGGTCGCGACCTCCTCGCCGGCCAGGTTGCGCGCCCAGATGAAGCGCTCCGGCGCGGCGAGCGCCTGCGTCACCGCGCGCGGCGGCTCGGGCTCCGCCAGGGCATGCTCGTCCATGATCTCCGCGCGCGCGTCGCCGGCCACGCCGAGCGCGGCGGCGCCGAACAGCAGGGAGCGGCGCTGAAGGGCCATGACGGGCGCGGCGGCGCCGAACAGCAGGGAGCGGCGCTGAAGGGCCATGACGGGCGCAGAATGAGACCGTCGCCGTCGCGTCGCCAACCCTGGATTGGCGCATTGTAGAAGATTGTCGCCCTTGCGTGGCGCGGCGGCGACAGCAAGGTTCGGCGCATGCCCGACACGCCACCCTGGACGACGCTCCAGACACGCCAGATCGTCGAGGACCGCTGGATCAACCTCCGCGCCGAAACGGTGCGGACGGATCGCGGCGCGGTGCTCTCGCCCTGGTACGTGCTCAGCTATCCGGACTGGACCGCGGTGGTGCCGCTGACCGACGACGACCGGCTGGTGCTGGTCCGCCAGTGGCGACATGCCGCCGGGGCCTGGTGCCTGGAACTGCCGGGCGGGGTCATCGATCCGGGTGAGGCCGACCCCGTCGCGGCCGGGTGTCGCGAATTGCTGGAGGAAACCGGGCATGCCCCGCGCGATGCGCGGCTGCTCTATTCCGCCTTCCCGAACCCGGCGACGCAGGCCAACCGGATGCATGTCGTGCTCGCCACAGGCTGCGTACCGAGCGCGCCCGTCGCCCATGAGGCAGGCGAAAGCATGCGCGTGGAATGCGTTCCGGTGGCAGAGGTGCTGGCCGGGATCGGGAGCGGCCTGCTGGCGCATGGGCTGCACGTCGGCGCGGCGCTGGCGGGCCTCGCAGCGGTCGGGAGGATCAGGCTGTGAGCCTTCGCATCCTCCCGCTCGAGGCGCGGCATCGCGCCGACTGGGAACGGCTCTATGCCGGCTATGCGGCGTTCTACCGGGTGACGCAGACGCCCGAGATGCGCGCGCGCGTCTGGGACTGGATCATGGACCCCGTGCATGAGGTGAAGGCCCTGGTGGCGGAGGACGCGGCGGGGCGCCTGCTGGGGCTCGCGCATTTCCGGCCCTTCGCCCGGCCGCTGTCCGCGACCGTCGGCGGATTCCTGGATGACCTCTTCGTGGACCCCGCGGCACGGGGGCAGCGCGTGGCGGATGCGCTGATCGAGGCCGTGGCCGAGGAGGGGCGCCAGCGCGGCTGGAGCGTGATCCGCTGGATCACCGCCGACGACAACTACCGCGGCCGCGGCGTGTATGACCGGCTGGCGACGCGCACCATGTGGATCACCTACGACAAGAAGCTGCCGTGAAGCCGTGCGGCGTGGCGCGGCGTTGGCGGGACATGACCCGACGTTCGTTGCTTGCCGGGATCGGCGCCGCCGCCCTGCCGGCCGAGGCCCTGCCCGCCTCCCCGCCGCTCCGCGACACCTGGCGCGATGCGGCGCGCGGACGCGATCTTCCCGTCCTGCTGCGCCTGCCGGCGGCGTCGGGACCGCGGCCGCTGGTGATCCTAAGCCATGGCCTCGGCGGATCGCGCGAGGGGCTCGGCTATCTCGGGCGTGCCTTGGCGGAGGCAGGCTTCGTCGCGCTGCACCTCCAGCATCCGGGCAGTGACGAGGCGGTGTGGCGCGGCGCGGGCGAGCGGGGGCTTGCCCTGGCGGCCGCCGCGCTCGACGTGGCCCAGGCCGCCGCACGGCTCGGCGACGGCGTGTTCGCGGTGGAGGAGGTGCTGCGGCGAAACAGCCTGCGCGGCGATCCCCTTGGCGGGCGGGTGGACCCGGCGCGGCTCGCGGTGGCCGGCCATTCCTACGGGGCCTGGACCGTCCAGCACCTGCTCGGCCAGCGCATCCCGGGCGGCGAGCGTGGCCTGCCGGTACCGGAGCGGCGGCTCTGCGCCGGCATCGCGCTGTCGCCCGTGCCCCCGCGGGGGCTGCCGCCAAGACTGGCCTTCGCGCGGATCGAGGCGCCGATCCTGCACATGACCGGGACCGAGGATCGCACATTCGTCGATGGCACCCAGCCCGAGGATCGCGAGGTCCCGTTCCGCGCGACGGAGAGCGCGCCGGCGGCGCTGGTGGTGCTGGCCGGCGCCACGCACGCCGCCTTCGCCGATGAGCAGGCGGCCGGCCCGCGCTGGTCGGACCCGACCTACCATCCGCGCATCGCCGCGCTCTCGCTGCTGTTCCTGCGCGCCATGCTGGACGGTGAGGCCCCGGCGCGTGCCGCGCTCAGGGCCGGCGCGCCGGGCGTTGTCACGCCGGCGGACCGGGTCGAGACCAAGGGCATCTGAAAAAGAGAACGGGGACCCGAGGGTCCCCGTCGAGGCTTGCCCTTGCGGGCGACCCGTCCCCGTTGACCGGGGCCGGGATCTCAGGCGGCGCGGAGGGCGCGCGGCAGGTCGGCGACGGCGGCGTCGATCAGCTTCGCATCGGCCTTGGCGTCGAGGCCGGCAGCCAGCACCTCGCGGGCCGCGGTGACCGCCACCTCGGCGGCGGCGTGGCGCACCTCGGCGACCGCGCCCG
>NZ_JAKJIB010000735.1 GCF_021864505.1 Falsiroseomonas oryziterrae | reverse complement strand
CCCCCCCCCTCGGGCACCGCCCCGGCAAGCGCGATGCCCTCCGCCTCCGCCTCGCCGCCCGGCGCCAGCCGGGCCATGGGCACCGAGGCCTCCCACAGCAGCCCCTCGCGGAGCCAGTTCGCCTGGAAGGCGCCGCCGAGCTGCCGCGCGACGGTGGCGGCGATCAGCGTGGAGCCGAAGCCGCGGCGCCCCGTCGGCGCGGCGGTCGGGGGTCCCCCCGTCTCCCGCCACACGAGGTGCAGCGTCTCCGCCTCGCAGGTCCAGGACAGCTCCAGCCGCCCGCCGGCCAGCGACAGCGCGCCATGCTTCGCGGCATTCGTCGCGAGCTCGTGGAAGGTCATGCATAGCGCCTGCACGGCCGCGGGCGACAGGGCCACCCGCGGGCCGGCGACGCTGGCGCGCGGACCGTCGGCCCCGCCGACGAAGGGCGCCAGCGCATCCTCCGGCACGGCGCGCAGCTCCGAGCCTTCCCTAGATCCGAAGAGCAGTCGTCTGAGCTCT
>NZ_JAKJIB010000734.1 GCF_021864505.1 Falsiroseomonas oryziterrae | reverse complement strand
CCGCCCTGCCCATCTCGCCCGCCTCGCGGCCGGCGCGCAGGCCGCCGCCGCGGCCGGCCTCGCCTGCCATGCCGGGCACGGCCTCTCCTACGAGACGATCGGCGGCATCGCGCGCATCCCCGAGGTCTCGGAGGTCTCGATCGGTCATTTCCTGGTCGGCCAGGCGGTGTTCGAGGGGCTGCCGAACGCTGTCCGCCGCATGAAGGCGCTCATCGCCGAGGCGCGGCGCGGCTGACGGAACGGCACCGCCGAACGACGAAGCCCCCTCCCGGCGGCCGGGAAGGGGCTTTCGAGACAGCCGAAGGCGGGGCGGGGTCGCCCCGCCCGGGTCAGGCGGCGCGGCGCGCCTCGCCCTTGGCGTTGTCGCGCACGCTCGCGGCCCAGCGGGGGGCGGCGGCGAGGAAGGCGTCGAGCTCGGAGGGGGCCAGCGCCTCGACATGCTCGGCCGCGGTGGTCGCGGCGGTGTCCCAGGCGCGCGCCACGCGCAGGACGGCCGGGGCCGAG
>NZ_JAKJIB010000733.1 GCF_021864505.1 Falsiroseomonas oryziterrae | reverse complement strand
TGGAGTACAGACGTGTGCTCTTCGAATCTCTCGCCTGCGACGACGGCGCCGCCGCGCCGACCGGCCTCAGCCCGGCCGAGCAGGTGGCGACGGCCGAGGGCGCGCTGCGCATCATGGGGCTGACCGCGGGCTTCGCGCCGCTGGTGCTGCTCTGCGGCCATGGCGGCGAGGCGGTGAACAACCCCTTCGCGGCGGGCCTGGATTGCGGCGCCTGCGGCGGCAACCGCGGCGGGCCCAACGCCCGCATCATGGCCGCGATCCTGAACGAAGCCGGCGTGCGCGAGGGACTCGCGGCGCGCGGCATCGTGATTCCGGCGGAGACGGTGTTCCTCGCGGCCGAGCACAACACGACGACCGACGAGCTGGTGATCTGGGAGACCGCGGCGGCATCGCGGCACGCCGGGATCCTCGCCCGGCTGCGCGCGGATCTCGCCACCGCGCGGACGGGCGCGGCGGCGGAGCGGCTCGGGCGCCTGCCGGGCGGCGCGGTGGGTGACGCGGTCG
>NZ_JAKJIB010000732.1 GCF_021864505.1 Falsiroseomonas oryziterrae | reverse complement strand
AGCGGCGGCGGGTGCGGCGGCGAGCATCACCGTCGCGCTGCCGGGCGGCGGCGCGAAGAGGTCCGGCGCGCCGGCGAAGGCGACGGCCGCGGGCAGGCGCCGCTCGAATTCCGTGATGCGGGCGAAATGCTGCGGCTGCATCGCATCGAGGCTCAGCACGCGGCTCGCGGTCTGGCGCAGCCGCTCCGGCTCGTTCAGCAGCGCCCATTCGGCGCGCAGGATGTCGATGCGCTGGCGGGCCGTCTCCGTCTGGCGGCGGATCTCCGACAGCTCGCGATCCTTGAGCGAGACGGTGTGCTTGACGCCGTAGAGCCAGGCGCCGGCGCCGGCGAAGGCCATGAAGCAGAGCGCGGTGAAGGGGCGGATCATGCGGTCACCTGCGTCTGCGTCCCCGCGCCGGGGGACAGGCGTTCGATGGCGCGCAGCCGTGCCGAGCGCGCGCGCGGATTGGCGCCGGTCTCGGCCTCGCCGGGCCGCAGCGCGCGCGGCGTGACGAGGGCGAAGTCGGG
>NZ_JAKJIB010000731.1 GCF_021864505.1 Falsiroseomonas oryziterrae | reverse complement strand
GCGGCCGCCGCAACGCCGCGCCCGGCTGCCGCGCCGTCGGTCAACCTCACCGTCAACTTCGCCAGCGGCTCGGCCGAGCTGACGCCGCAGGCGACCCGCACGCTCGACGAACTCGGCCGCGCGCTGGCCAGCGCCGAGCTCTCCGCCTTCCGCTTCCGCGTCGAGGGGCACACCGATACGGTGGGCGACGCGGCGCAGAACCAGTCGCTTTCGGAGCGCCGGGCGGCGGCGGTGGTGCAGTATCTCACCTCGCGCCACGGCATCGCCCCGAGCCGTCTGCAGGCGGTCGGCATGGGCGAGAGCGCGCCGCTGGTGCCGACCGGCGACCAGGTGCCGGAGCCGCGGAACCGCCGCGTCCAGGTGGTGAACATCGGCGCCTGACGGGCTGGCGATGGCGCCGCGCGACGACGACACGGTCCGCGTGCCGGCCCCGCGGCCCTCTCCATCGCAGCGCCCCTTCGCAGTGCCGCCGCGCGCCGCCCACCGCGGCGCAGGGGCGCCATGGCTGCTG
>NZ_JAKJIB010000730.1 GCF_021864505.1 Falsiroseomonas oryziterrae | reverse complement strand
AGGGGTCCGGGGAGGGCAACGCCCTCCCCGGCAGCGCCCCGCCGTTCACCCCGCCAGCCGCGCCTCGATCGCCGCCGCGGCGGCCTTGTCGAGCTTCAGCGCCTTGGCCAGCGCGTCGAGCCAGGCGCGTTCGGGCGGGGTGATCTCGCCCATCGCGGCGAAGGCGGCGGCGTAGAGGCGGGCCTTCAGCATCGGGTCGCGCGCTTCCCTGGCCAGCGCCTCGGGGGTCAGGGGGCGGTCGAAATCGGCGAGGACGAAGTCGCGCTCCTCGGCGCTGAGGCCTGCGGCGTCGAGCTGGCCGGCGATGGCGGCGCGCTCCTGCGCGTCCACGCTGCCATCGGCCTTGGCCGCGGCGACCATGGCGCGGACCATCAGCAGCGCCTCGGCGTCCTCGGCGTCCGGGCCCTCGGGCTCGGGCGGCGGCGCGGCGGTGGGGACCGACCAGGGCGAGGCGCCGGGGGCGGATCCCGTCTGGGGCATGCGGCGGGCCGGGGCCGCGACGTCGGCCGGG
>NZ_JAKJIB010000073.1 GCF_021864505.1 Falsiroseomonas oryziterrae | reverse complement strand
GAGGCCGGCCCCGCCGCCGCGCCTGCCGGCCGCCTGCGCCGCGGTCCTGGCCGCGCCGGCCCCGCCCATGCGATAGGCAGCGCCGCCCGCAAAAGGAGCAGGGAAGGCGCCTTGCTGCATCGCAGCACAGTATCGCGGCATGGCGCGCGTCTTGCGTCGGAGCGGTCCGGTGCCGCAGATGTGCCCGCACCGATCCAGGGGAGAGGCATGGAACGCCCATTCGTCGAGATCGCCGACGTCGCCATGCGCTACGGCGGAGTGGAGGGGACCCTGGCGCTGCAGGGGACCACCCTGAACGTCGCCAAGGGCGAGTTCATCGCCGTCGTCGGCCCTTCGGGCTGCGGCAAGTCCACGCTGATGCGGCTCGTCACCGGCCTTTGGCCCGCCACCGCCGGCAATGTCGTGGTCGCCGGGCAGGAGGTGGCGGGGCCGCTCTCCATCGCCGGGATGGCCTTCCAGAACCCGACCCTGCTGCCCTGGCGGAACATCCTGGACAACGTGATGCTGCCGCTCGAGGTGGTGGAGCCGCATCGCCGCCAGCTCCGCGCGAAGCGCGCGCAGTACGAGAAGCAGGCGAAGGACCTCCTCGCCCTGGTCGGGCTGGCCGGCTTCGAGGCGAAGTTCCCCTGGCAGCTCTCGGGCGGCATGCAGCAGCGCGCCAGCCTCTGCCGCGCGCTGATCCACGAGCCCGCGCTGCTGATGCTCGACGAGCCCTTCGCCGCGCTCGACGTCTTCACCCGCGAGGATCTGTGGTCGGTGCTGCAGGAGCTCTGGATGGTGCGCCGGCCGACGGTGATCCTCGTCACCCACGACCTGCGCGAGGCCGCCTACCTCGCCGACCGGGTGCTGGTGATGTCCTCCCGCCCCGGGCGGATCATCGCCGAGCGCATCGTGGACTTCCCCCGCCCGCGCACGCTCGAGACCACCTACACGCCCGAATTCACCTCCCTCGTGCACGACCTGCGCGAGTGGATCAGCGCCGCCCGCAAGGGCGAGGAGGTCGCGAATGCCTGACGACACCTCCGCCGTGATCCGTCCGGCTTCCGCCGGCACGGCCGCCGGCGCCAACGGCATGTCCCCCGAGGCGATGCGCCGGCTGGAGGCCATGGCCGCCGCCGCACGCCGCCGTCGCCGCCTGCAGGCGTGGCTGCCCTGGATGGTGATCGTCGGCATGTTCGTAGTGTGGGAGGCGGCGGTCCAGGCCTTCGACGTGCCGCAATTCGTCCTGCCCGCGCCGACCGACATCGCGGCCAGCATGATGAAGTGGTGGAAGCCGCTGCTCGACAATTCCTGGCAGACGCTGTTCACCACGCTGGTCGGCTTCGGCTTCGCAATCGTCTTCGGCCTGCTGCTCGGCGTCGCGATCGGCAGCTCCACCCTGCTCTATCACGGGCTCTACCCGCTGCTGATCGGCTTCAACTCCATCCCGAAGGTCGCGGTGGTGCCGATCCTGGTGATCTGGTTCGGCATCGGCACCGTGCCAGCGGTGATCACCGCCTTCCTGATCAGCTTCTTCCCGATCGTGGTGAACGTCGCGACCGGCATCGCGACGGTCGAGCCGGAGCTGCGCGACGTGCTGCGCGCGCTCGGCGCCCGGCACACCGACATCATCAGGAAGGTCGGCCTGCCGCGGGCGATGCCCTTCTTCTTCGCCTCGCTGAAGATCTCGATCACGGTCGCCTTCGTCGGCTCGATCATCGCGGAGACGGTCGCGGCGAACAAAGGCATCGGCCACCTCATGATCCTGGCGTCGTCCCGCTTCGACGTGCCGCTGGTCTTCGCCGGGCTGATGGTCACGGCGATCATGGGTGTCACGATGTATGTCTGCGCCGTCACGCTCGAAAGCCGCGTCACGGGCTGGGCGACGCGCGGCCAGAACGACCAGGGGCAGGTGAAGTTCGGCGGCGCCTGAGCCGGCGATTTCGCTTCCCTCGCCGCCTGGCGCGGCGCTAGGCTGACTGCCACACGGCGGCCGGCTGTCCCTCGATCGGGGCAGCCGGCCGTTTCGCATCCGGGGTCGGGGATTTGTCCGAAGCCGCCCGGCCAAAGCGACAAGGTGCCAAAGCGACAAGGTGCCAAAGCGATAAAGTGCGGCGGCGACGCGGCGCCGCCCCGTGGACTCCCCGCCGCCGCCAGGGCATCCCGGAGCCGGAGGCAACGTTGGGGACGGCATGATCGGCGTCGATTGGGGCACCACCAGCCTGCGCGCCTACCGCATCGAGGCGGGCGGCGCGGTCGCGGACCGGCTCGACCGGCCGGGCGGCATCCTCACGGTCCCTGCGGGCTGCTTCCCCGATGCGCTGCGCGAGGCGATCGGCCCCTGGCTCGCGGCCGGCGAGACCCGGGTCCTGCTCTGCGGCATGGTCGGCAGCCGCCAGGGCTGGGTGGAGGCGCCCTATCTCCGCTGCCCGGCCGGCCCCGCCGAGATCGCCGCCGCGACCATCCCGGTCCCCTTCGACGGCGCCGAGGTCCGGCTGGTGCCGGGCCTCACCACCGAGGACGCCTCCGGGATCCCCGACGTGATGCGCGGCGAGGAGACAAAGCTGGTCGCGCTGGCAACGCGGCTGGACGACGCGCTGGCCTGCCTGCCCGGCACGCACAGCAAATGGGCGCGGCTCGAATCCGACCGCGTCGCGCATTTCACCACCCACATGACGGGCGAGGTCTTCGCCGCGGTCTCGCAGCACACCATCCTGGCGCGCACGAGCGCCGAGGGACCGGAGCGGCCGGAGGCCTTCGCGCGCGGCGTGCGGCGCGCCGGCCAGCCCGGCGGCCTGCTGCACCACCTCTTCGGCGCGCGCACCCTGCACCTGATGGACCGGCTGGAGCAGGCCGAGACGCGCAGCTACCTCTCCGGCCTGCTGATCGGCCACGAGATCTCCGCCGCGCTGGCGGAGACGCGCGCGGCTCAGGTGGACCTGGTCGGCGCGGCCGGCCTCGCCGCGCTCTATGCGGAGGCGCTGCGCATCGCCGGCGTCGCGGTCCGCACACACGACCCCGACCTGGTAGCCGCCGGCCTGCACCACATCGGACGGAGCCTCGGATGGACCTGAAGGCGTGGCTGGCGCGCTGCCCGCTGGTCGCCATCCTGCGCGGCGTGCGGCCCGACGAGGTCGAGGCGATCGGCGCGGCGCTGGTCGCCGAGGGCATCGCGGTGATCGAGGTGCCGCTGAACTCGCCCGAGCCGCTCGAGAGCATCCGGCGCCTCGCCGCGCGTGTCGGCAACGCCGCGCTGGTCGGCGCCGGCACCGTGCTCGACCCCGCCGACTGCGCGCGCATCGCGGCGGCCGGCGGCCGCCTCGTCGTCACGCCGCATGCCGATCCCGATGTCGTGCGCGCCGCCAAGGCGGCGGGGATGTTCGCCGTGCCGGGCTTCTTCACGCCCGCCGAGGCCTTCGCGCTGCTCAAGGCCGGGGCCGACGCGCTGAAGCTCTTCCCGGCCGAGGGCGCCTCCCCGGCCATGCTGAAGGCGCTGCTCGCCGTGCTGCCGAAGGGCACGATGATCCTGCCGGTCGGCGGCGTGGACGCGACGAACATGGCGCCCTGGCGCGCCGCCGGCGCGGCGGGCTTCGGGCTCGGCAGCGCGATCTACCGGCCGGGCGACGACGCGGTGGCGGTGGCGGGGAAGGCTCGCGCGGCGGTTGCGGCCACCGCCGGCTGAGTCCGACGCCGCTTGATGAAGCGGTGCCCCGCGCTTATTCCGGTTGTGAGGCGCCAGGCGCCCAGGGAGGCAAACAGATGATCGAACGTCGCTCGCTCCTGCTGGCCGGTGCCGCCGGCCTCGCGGCCCCCGCGCTGGTTCGCCCGGCCTCGGCGCAGGAGGTCACGCTGCGCCTGCACCACTTCCTACCGGCCGTGTCCAACGTGCATCGCCACTTCCTGCAGCCCTGGGCGCAGAAGATCGCGACCGAGAGCCAGAACCGGCTGCGGATCCAGATCTTCCCCTCCATGCAGCTCGGCGGCGCGCCGCCGCAGCTCTACGATCAGGCGCGCGACGGCGTCGCCGACATCATCTGGACGCTGCCCGGCAACACGCCCGGCCGCTTCCCCCGCATCGAGGTCTTCGAGCTGCCCTTCGTGGCGAACCGCCTTGCGGGGCCGAACGCCCGCGCGACCTGGGCCTTCTACGACCGGCACCTGCGCGACGAGTTCCGCGAGGTGCATCCGATCACCGTCTGGGCGCATGACGGCGGCGTGGTCCATGCCAACAAGGAGGTCCGCACGCTCGAGGACCTGCGCGGCCTGAAGCTGCGCTTCCCGACGCGCCAGGCGGGCGAGGCGCTGCGCGCCCTCGGCGCTGCGCCGATCGGCCTGCCGGTGCCGCAGGTGCCCGAGGCGCTCAGCCAGCGCGTCATCGACGGCGCGGTGGTGCCGTGGGAGGTCGTTCCCTCCATCCGCCTGCAGGAGCTGGTGCGCCACCACACCGAGATCCCCGGCAACCCGACCTTCTACTCGACCACCTTCATCCTCGCGATGAATCCCGCGCGCTACGCCGCGCTGCCGGCCGAGCTGAAGGCCGTGCTCGACGCCAATTCCGGCCTCGCCGCGGCCGAGATGGCCGCGCGCGTCTGGGACGAGCAGGGCCCGGTGGTGCGCCAGATGGTCGAGCGCCGGCGCGACAACCAGATCATCTCGATCACCGAAGCCGAGAAGCAGCGCTGGATGGCGGCGTGCCGGCCGGTCGTGGATGCCTGGATCGCGGCCATGCGCGAGCGCAACATCGACGGCGCCGCGCTGCTGGCGGATGCGCAGCGCCTGATCGCGCAGAACGCCGGGGCGGCAGGCTGAGCGAGACGACACAAGCGGGCCCGCAAGGGCCCGTCGCGGCAGCGCCGCGCGGACCGATTGCCGCGCTGGCCCGCGCCCTCGCCTTCCTCGGGGGCGCGGCCTTGCTGGTCGCCGGCGGCGTCACGACGGTCTCGGTCCTGCTGCGCTGGCTCGGCGGCCAGCCCATCAAGGGCGACTTCGAGATCGTCTCGATCGCCGCCGGCGTCGGCGTGTTCGGCTTCTTCGCCTATGGCACGCTCGCCAAGGCCAACATCATCGTGGACAGCTTCACCGCCTGGCTGCCCGCGCGCGTGAACGGCATCGTGGACGCCGCCTGGATGCTGGTATGGGCCGCCGTGACGCTCTGGCTGGCGGAGCGCGTGACCGTCGGGGCGTGGGACACTTGGCGCAGCGGCACGCGCACCATCGGCCTCCTCGCCCTTCCCTATTGGTGGGCGATCGCCATCGGCGCGCTCTGCTTCGCCGCGACCGCGCTCGCCGCGCTGTGGTGGGTGCCGCGCCTGCTGGGCCTCCGCCGCTGATGGCGCCCGAATTCGCCCTCGCCGCGACCGGCTTCGCCGTGCTGCTCGGCCTCATCGCGATCCGCGCGCCGGTCGGACTGGCCATGCTGCTCGTCGGCATGGGCGGCTACGTCCACATCCTCGACTGGGCCGCGCTCGGCAACTACCTCAAGACCACGCCCTACCACCTGTTCGCGAACTACACCCTTTCGGTCATCCCGCTCTTCATCCTGATGGGCGCGCTGGCCGAGCGCGGAGGCCTCGCGCGCGATCTCTTCGCCGCGGCGAATGCGCTGATCGGGCGCAAGCCGGGCGGCATGGCGATGGGCGTGATCGGCGCCTGCGCCTGCTTCGGCGCGGTCTGCGGCAGCTCGGTCGCGACCACGGCCACCTTCGGCCGCGCCGCGCTGCCGGAACTGCGCCGCTATAACTACGATGCCGGCTTCTCGACCGGCACCATCGCGGTGGGCGGAACCCTCGGCATCCTGATCCCGCCCTCCGTCATCCTCGTCGTCTATGCGATCAGCACCGAGCAGAACATCGCCAAGCTCTTCATGGCCGCGCTGATCCCCGGGCTCATTGCGACCGCCCTCTACATCCTCGCCATCGCCGTCCTGGTGCGCCTCAAGCCGCATCTCGCCCCACCGGGCGCGGTGCCGAGCGCGGCCGAGCGGCGCGAAGCCTTCCTCAATGTGATCCCCGTGCTGCTGATCGCGGTGGTGGTGGTGGGCGGCATCTATGGCGGCATCTTCACGCCGACCGAGAGCGCTGCCGTCGGCTGCATCGCGACGCTCGCCGTCGGCGTGCTGCGCGGCACGCTGAGGGCGCGCCACATCAAGGAAAGCCTGCTCGCCACCGCCGAGACGACGGCGATGATCTTCGCCATCCTTCTCGGCGCCGAGGTCTTCAACGCCTTCCTCGCCCTCTCGCAGGCGCCCGACCTGCTGGCGATGTGGATCAGCGAGCAGGACTTCCCGCCCTACGGCGTGCTGCTGCTGCTGCTGGCCGCCTATATCGTGCTCGGCGCGGTGATGGACGAGCTGGCGATGATCCTGCTGACGCTGCCGGTCTTCTTCCCCGTCGTCACCGCGCTCGACTTCGGCCTGACGACGGAGGAGACGGCGATCTGGTTCGGCATCCTGGTGCTCGTCGTGGTCGGGATCGGGCTGACGGCGCCGCCGATCGGGCTCAACGTCTTCGTCGTCTCCGGCCTGGCCCGCGACGTGCCGATCGCGCGCACCTATCGCGGCGTGCTGCCCTTCCTGGGGATGGACCTGATCCGCCTCGGGCTGCTGGTCGCCTTCCCCGCCCTCTCGCTCTGGCTGGTCCGGGCGCTCAGTTGACGCGCGCCCGCGCCGGGGGGAAACCCGGCGGCACGAGGAGGACACTGCCATGGCTGACGCCTTCGTCTGCGACGCCGCCCGCACCCCGATCGGCCGCTACGGCGGCGCGCTGAAGGAGGTCCGCACCGACGACCTCGGCGCGGTGCCGATCAAGGCGCTGATGGAGCGCAACCCGAAACTCGACTGGGCTGCGGTCGAGGACGTGATCTATGGCTGCGCCAACCAGGCCGGCGAGGACAACCGCAACGTCGCCCGCATGGCGCTGCTGCTGGCGGGCCTGCCGGACAGCATCCCCGGCAGCACGGTGAACCGGCTCTGCGGCTCGGGCATGGACGCGGTCGGCATCGCGGCGCGCGCCATCAAGGCCGGCGAGGCCGACCTCATGCTGGCCGGCGGCGTCGAGAGCATGACGCGCGCGCCCTTCGTGATGGGCAAGGCACAGGAGGCGTTCAGCCGCTCCGCCGAGATCTACGACACCACCATCGGGTGGCGCTTCGTGAACCCGAGGATGAAGGCGCAGTACGGCATCGATTCCATGCCGGAGACGGCCGAGAACGTCGCGCAGGAGTTCCAGATCTCGCGCGCCGACCAGGACGCCTTCGCCTGGCGGTCGCAGCAGCGCGCCGGCAAGGCGATGGCGTCGGGCCGCTTCAAGGAGGAGATCGTCCCGGTGACGATCCCCCGCCGCAAGGGCGACCCGCTCGTCGTGGACGCGGACGAGCATCCGCGCCCCGACACGACGCTCGAGGCGCTGGCGAAGCTGGCCACCCCCTTCCGCAAGGAAGGCGGCAGCGTGACGGCGGGCAACGCCTCCGGCGTGAACGACGGCGCCTGCGCGATCCTGGTCGCGAGCGAGGGCGCTGCAAGGCGTCACGGCCTGACGCCGCGCGCCCGCGTGGTCGCGACGGCGACCGCCGGCGTCGCGCCGCGCATCATGGGCTTCGGCCCGGCGCCGGCCACGCGCCGCGTGCTGGAGAAGGCGGGCCTGAAGCTCTCCGACATCGCGGTGATCGAACTGAACGAGGCCTTCGCCGCCCAGGCTCTGGCCGTTACCCGGGACCTCGGCCTGCCCGACGACGCGGAGCATGTGAACCCGAATGGCGGCGCCATCGCCCTTGGTCACCCCCTCGGCATGAGCGGCGCACGGCTGGTGCAGACGGCGGTCGCCGAGCTGCATCGCCGGCAGGAGAAGTATGCGCTCGTGACGATGTGCATCGGCGTCGGCCAGGGCATCGCCATGGTGCTGGAGCGCGTGTAGCCGCACAGGCGGGAGGGGCCACATGTTCCTGCAGCTCGGCGATTGCTGCTTCCACGCCCTGGTCGAGGGCCCGCCGCCCACGGCGGACATGCCGCCCGTGCTGATGCTGCATTCCATCGGCACCAACCTGCACCTGTTCGACCCGCAGGCGGCCGCCGTCGCGCGCAACCGGCGCGTCATCCGGATGGACCTGCGCGGCCACGGCCTCTCGGGCGTGACGCCGGGCGCCTATTCCATGTCGCTGCTGGCGCGCGACGCGCTCGCGCTGCTCGATGCGCTCGGCATCCAGCGCGCGCATGTGGTCGGCGTCTCGATCGGCGGCCGCATCGCGCAGCAGATGGCGGCCGAGGCGCCGGAGCGCGTCGCCTCGCTCGCCCTGGTGGACACCGCCGCCGAGTTCCCGCCCCCCGATGGCTGGCAGCAGCGCATCGGCATCGTCGAGAGCGAGGGGATGCGCGGCCTGGTCGACATGGTGATGCCGCGCTGGGTGGTCGATCCCTCGCTCGCCTCCTCGCAGGGCCTGCGACGGATGCTGCTGGCGACCGACCCGGCGGGCTATGCCGGCTGCGCCGCGGCGCTGCGCGATGCGCGTGCCGCCGATGTCGCCGGCCGCATCGCCTGCCCGACGACCGTGGTGGTGGGCGACCGAGACGTCGCGACCCCACCGGCCGCGGCTGAGGCGCTGCGCGACATGATCCCGGGCGCGAAGCTGGTGGTGATCCCCGAAGCGGCGCATCTGCCGAACCTCGAGCAGGCGGAGGCAGTGACGGCCGCGCTGCTCGACCACCTCGACGGGCTGCTGCCGCCGCACGGGATGGAGGGCGGGCTCGCGGTGCGGCGCGCGACGCTCGGCGAGGCGCATGTCGCACGCTCCATGGCCAATGCGACGCCGCTCGATGCCGCCTTCCAGGACTGGATCACCGCGAACATCTGGGGCCGCGTCTGGACGCGCCACGGGCTGACGCGGCATCAGCGCAGCATGCTCGTGCTCGCCGTGACCGCCGCGATGGGCAAGCATGAGGAGTTCGAGCTGCACCTGCGCGGCTCCCGCAACACCGGCGTGACGAACGAGGAGATCGCCGAACTGCTGCTGCAGGTCGGCGCCTATGCCGGCGCGCCGGCCGCCAATTCGGCGATCAAGATCGCCAGGCGCATCCTCGCGGAGGAAGCATCGTGACCGACCCGACAGCCTATCGCCGGCCCCTGCCCGGAACGCAGCCGCCGCTCGACGCGCCGGCCTATGGCAGCACGCACAAGCGCCATCCGAAGCAGCCGCTGCTCCGCATCCCGCACACGCTGACCGAGACCTCGGCGCCGCGCATGTCGCCGGACCGCTACCCGGTCCAGGCCGATATGAGCCAGGTGAACGGCAAGGGCGCGCTGGGCGAGCGCATCATCGTGGCGGGCCGCATCACCGACGAGGACGGTCGCCCGCAGCGCGGCGTGATGGTCGAGGTCTGGCAGGCCAATGCCTCGGGCCGCTACCACCATCCGCGCGACCAGCACGACGCGCCCCTCGACCCGAATTTCGAGGGCCGGGCGCGCATCTTCACCGACGAGGACGGGCGCTATTCCTTCCTCAGCATCAAGCCCGGCGCCTATCCTTGGCGGAACCACTGGAACGCCTGGCGGCCGATCCACATCCATTTCGGCCTGCACGGCGCCGGTTTCGCGCAGCGCATGATCACGCAGATGTACTTCCCCGGCGACCCGCTGCTGGAACTCGACCCGATCTTCCACGCCACCCCCGACAAGGCGGCACGCGAGCGGCTGGTGAGCAAGTTCGACCTGCAGATCACCAAGCCGGAATGGGCGCTCGGGTATCGCTTCGACATCGTGCTGCGCGGCCGCGAGGCCACGCCCTTCGAGAAGGCGTGACGCCATGATCCCTGCCACGGCCTCGCAGACCGCCGGTCCCTACTGGCACATGATCGACTTCCCCGAATGGGCGGACCTGCTCCGTCCCGGTTCGGGCAACGAGGGTGTGCCGGGCGAGCGCGTGACGCTCACCGGCCGCATCACCGACGGCGACGGCGCGCCGGTGACCGACGCGCTGGTCGAGATCTGGCAGGCCGGCCCCGATGGCGAGTACGAGAAGGGCTTCAGCGGCTTCGGCCGCTGCGCGAGCAATGCGGAAGGCGAGTTCCGCTTCGTGACGCTGAAGCCCGGCCCCGTGCCCGGCCGCGGCAATGCGATGCAGGCGCCGCACATCGAGATCGCGATCTTCGCCCGCGGGCTCATGACGCACCTCGTGACCCGCGCCTATTTCGAGGGCGAGGTGCTGAACGCGACCGACCCGGTGCTGAACATGGTCGAGGATCCGGCACGTCGCGCCACGCTGGTGGCGACGCCGCAGGGCGACGGCGCCTGGCGCCTCGACATCCGCCTGCAGGGCGAGGGCGAGACCGTCTTCCTGGACGTCTGAGATGGCGGTGAACCCTGCCGACGGCGCCGTGCTCGGCGCCGTCTACGGCTCCGACGCGATGCGGGCGATCCTGGACGAGCGCGGGGCGCTGGCCCGCATGCTGGAGGTCGAGGCGGCGCTGGCGCGCGCCCAGGCGCGGCTCGGGCTGATCCCGGCCGCGGCGGCCGAAGCCATCAGTGCGGCGGCGGATGTGGACCGGCTGGACATGGCCGCGCTCGCCGCCGCGACGCGGAACATGGGCTTCCCGACCGTCGGCCTCGTGAAGCAACTCTCGGCGCTGGCAGGGCCCGAGGCCGGGCGCTGGACGCATTACGGCGCGACGACGCAGGACATCCTCGACACCGCGCTGGTGCTCCAGCTGCGCGCCGCGCTCGACCTGATGGGCGCCGACCTCGACCGCCTGATCGCTGCGCTGGCGGCGCTGGCGCGCGCGCATCGGGGGACGGTGATGGCAGGGCGCACCCATGCGCAGCAGGCGCTGCCCATCACCTTCGGCTACAAGGTCGCACTCTGGCTCGATCCGCTGATCACCATGCGCGAGCGGCTCGTGCAGCTCCGCCCGCGGGTGCTGCGGCTGCAGTTCGGCGGCGCGGTCGGCACGCTGGCCTCGCTCGGCACGGACGGACCGCGCGTCGCGGCCGAGCTCGCCGGGGAGCTGGCCCTGCCCCTGCCCGCCATTCCCTGGCACGTCGCGCGCGACGGCATCGCGGAGCTCGGCTGCTGGTGCGGGCTGCTCGGCGGCGCGCTCGCCAAGCCCGCCAGTGACATCCTGTGGCTGATGCAATCCGAGGTCGGCGAGGCGTCGGAGCCCGCCGCGCCCGGCAAGGGCGGCAGTTCCACCATGCCGCAGAAGCGCAACCCGATAGGCTGCGAATACGTGATCGTGCAGGCGCGCGGCGCGCAGGCGCTGGTGCCGCAACTGCTCGGCGCCATGCTGCACGAGCACGAGCGCGGCGCGGGCGCGATGCAGCTGGAGCAGCTGGCGCTCGGCCAGGCGCTGCTGCTGACGCATGGTGCGCTGGCGACGCTGATCCCGATCGCCGAAGGGCTGGTGGTGGATGCCGCGCGCATGCGCCGAAACCTGGATGCCGGCGGCGGGCTCATCATGTCGGAGGCGGTGATGATGGGCCTCGCGCCCCATCTCGGCCGTGGCGTCGCCCATGACGTCGTCCACCATGCCTGCGAGGCGGCCATCGCCCAGGGGCTTCACCTGCGCGACGCGCTGGCGCGCGAGCCGCGCGTGACGGCGGTGCTGGATGCCGCAGGCATCGCGCGGCTGACGGATCTCGCCGGCTATCTCGGCTCGGCGAAAGCCTTCACCGACGCGGTGCTTGCCCGCCTGTGACGTGCCTCACCGGTCCTCGATGGCGCGGTCGAGGGTGCGGAGCGCACAGGCGAAGCTGAAGGGCTTCGCGAGGAAGGCCGCGCCAGGCAGGGCGCGCCGCGCGTCGGGCTCGCGAAAGCGGCCCGAGGCATAGACCACCGGCAGCTTCGGCCGCAGCCGGCGCGCCGCGCGGGCGAGCGCAAAGCCGTCCGCGCCCGGCAGGTTGATGTCGGTGAAGAGCACGGACAGGTCGTCGCGCTGCGCCACCATGTCGAGCGCCGCTTCGGCCGTTTCCGCCTCGAGCACCTCGAATCCCGCGCCGGTCAGGGCTTCCGCCAGGGTCGAGCGGACCAAGGGATCGTCCTCGACCAGCAGAAGCAAGCGTGTATCGTCCATCAGCCGCATGGCCTTTCCTGCCCGGCGCCGCGCAAGGTGCGCTCCTGACGCGGCGGCGCACATGACAGTTGCGTGAGCGCGGTTGCAGAAGCGTTCACGGTCCATGTCCTGCCCGTCTGGTGATGCGGCGTGCATCGGCGTCAGAGCACGATCCGCCCCACCAGCGGCAGGTGATCCGAGGCCCGCCGCGCGGGCGCGGCGTCGTGCGGTGCGATGTCGCGGACCAGGCCCGGGCGGTCGCCGAGGATGCGGTCGAGCGACAGCAGCGGCCGCGGTGCCGGAAAGGTCAGCGACCGCGGCGCTCGGCCGAATACCGGCTCCAGCACGCCGAGCGCGCCCTGGCCGGCCCGCCATTCATTCAGGTCGCCCAGCAGCACGGTCGGCATGCAGGGTCGCCGCCGGATGGCGTCGAGCAGCAGCATGGCCTGGTGCCTGCGCGTCCCGCGGCGGAGGCTCAGATGCGTCCCGACGACGCGCAGCATCCCATGCGCCAACTGCAACTCCGCCAGGATCGCGCCACGCGGCTCCCACCCACCGATCGGCAGGCCCTCCGCATGCAGTAAGCGGATCCCGCGCCGGACGAGCAGGACGTTGCCTCGCCAGCCGGGCGCGCCCGCCACCGGCACCGCCACCAGGCCGGCGCTCAGCGCCAGCTCCTCGAGCCCGATGAGGTCCCGCCCGCGGCGCCAGGAGAGCGCCTCCTGCAAGGCGACGATCTCGGCGCCGAGCATCACGATCACCCGCCGCATCGGCTCCGGACGTGGCCAGCCGCGGAGGTCGAGGCCGCGATGGACGTTATAGGTCGCGACCCGCATCCGCCCGCACGACCGATGGGCGGGACGCAAGCACGCAGGCCAGCACGACGCCAACGGTCGTCAGCGCCACGTCCGTCCAGGTGTCGCGCCAGTCCCCCACGATGCCGACCGCCCATTCGAAGCCCTCCCATACGACGGACATGGCGAAGCCGGCGGCGAGCCCGAGGCGGAGCATTCGGTCAATGCGGCGCGACCGCCCATCCGCGCCGACCAGCGCGGCCAGCGCCACGCCCGCCAGCGCGCCGCTCAGCAAGTGGACGACCTCGTCATAGGGATTGACGCCGTGGAACCAGTTCAGGCCGTAGCCCGGCGCACTGAGCAGGGTCGCGAACACGGGCAGGCTGTCGAGATGCCGAGGGAAAGCGCGGACCCGCCACGGCAGCGCGCGCATCCGCTCGCGCGGCGGAAGGATGAGCGCGAGGCATCCCGCCGCGCCGAGCAGCGTCGCGCCGGCGGCATTGCCCTTGTCGATGCTCCGGAACCAGGCCGCGGCGAGCACGAGCACGGCCAGGGCAACCCATGCGGACCAATGGACCCGAGCGTCGGAATGGGAGAGGCCGTCCGGGCTGCCCGCGCGGATGTCGGGGTTGGTATCCATCGCCCGCCAGCAACGCGGATCTGCAGCGAAAGTCGCCCCCGCGCTCCGGCAGCCGCCGTTGTCACGCCCCGGCGAGCGGCGGCGGCATCGTCACCCGGCGCGGGCCAGCACCCGCAGCGCGGCGCGATGGACAGGTGCGTCCACCATCTTCCCATCCACCACGCAGACGCCGCCCGACGCCGCCTCGATCGCCGCCACGATGCGCCGCGCACGCTCGACCTCCCCCTCGGACGGGGTGAAGGCGGCGTGGAGGCCCGGCAGTTGGCGCGGGTGGATGGCGAGCTTCCCGGTGAAGCCGAGCGCCCGCACGCGGCGGCATTCCGCCGCCAGCCCCGCCTCGTCCGCCAGGTCCAGGAAGGGCACGTCGAACAGCGCCCGACCGGCCCGCGCGGCCGCCGCCACCAGGGCCGCACGATGGGCCAGCAATGGCTCCCAGGCCGGCTCGCAGCCGAGATCGGCCGCGAGGTCGACGCCGCCGAAGCCGAGCGCGACGCAGCCCTCCTCGGCCGCGATCGCGGCGGCGCGCGCCAGCCCCGCCGCGCTCTCGATCAGCGCGACGAGCGGCACCGGCCGGGGTGCGCGCGCCAGGGCACGGCGGACGACGGACACCTCCTCGGCCGCCT
>NZ_JAKJIB010000729.1 GCF_021864505.1 Falsiroseomonas oryziterrae | reverse complement strand
GGCGATCGCGATGGCGGCGTCGAGGCCGGCGGCGAGCGGCGTCGGGCCGCCACCCGGCAAACCCGCCAGGCTGCGCTTGGCGCGCACCAGCGAAGGCGTGGGCGGCAGCAGCACCTCCGCGCCCTTGCCGCGGAAGGCGACCACCGCGACCTGGTCGCGCCGCACGTAGCAATCGGCCAGCAGCATCTCCACCGCGCCCTTCGCCTCCGCCAGCCGGTGCAACGCGGCGGAGCCGGAGGCGTCCACGACGAAGATCGCCGTCGTGCCGGCCTTGTGACGGAAGCGGCGCAGGCGGATGTCCTCGCGCCGCACCTGGATGGGTGGGCCGTGCGGGCGTTCGCGGCGGCGCAGCTGCTGCCAAGGTGCGGCGTTGCGCAGCGTCTCCACCAGCGCGAGGCGCGCGCCGGCGCGAAGCTGCCCGGCCTGCGTGCCGACCGGCCGGCCGCGCTGCGCCTGGTCCTTGCGGGCGCCGGCCTTGCCTTCCGCGCCCTGCCGCTTCCGCGCGGCCTCGCGCAGCT
>NZ_JAKJIB010000728.1 GCF_021864505.1 Falsiroseomonas oryziterrae | reverse complement strand
CAGGGCGCCGGCCTGCCGCCGGGCCTTCTGCTGGCGATCGCCCGCGTCGAGAGCGGGCGGCCCCTGCCGCGGAGCGGCGAGCACGCGCGCCCCGGCGGCGGCATCGCGCCCTGGCCGCATGCGATCAACGCCGGCGGCGAAAGCCGCTTCCCGCCGACGCGCGAGGCCGCCATCGCCGAGGTCGAATCCTTCCGCGCGCGCGGCGTGCGCTCCGTCGATGTCGGCTGCATGCAGGTGAACCTGTTCTTCCACCCGGAGGCCTTCGAGAGCCTCGACGCCGCCTTCGATCCCGCGCGCAACGTGGCCTATGCGGTGCGCTTCCTGCGCGAGTTGCGCGCGCGCACCGGCAACTGGGCCGACGCCATCGCGCAGTACCACTCGGCCACGCCGGGGCGCGGCCTGTCCTATCATGCGCGGGTGAACGTGCAGCGGGTGGCGGGCGGGACGCTGATGTCCTCGCCGGCCCTGCTGCGCGACCTCTGCGCGGCGGGCCGGCGGCCGGCGGTGCTGGTCGCGCCGAACGGCC
>NZ_JAKJIB010000727.1 GCF_021864505.1 Falsiroseomonas oryziterrae | reverse complement strand
CGAACCTCCTGCGCGACCGACAAGGCGCCGTTCGCGTCGCCCGCGGCGAGCGCCGCCGTCGCCTGGCCGAACCCCATGTCGGCGATCATGAGCGCGTCGTCGCGCTCCCGCGCCCGCGCCAGCGCACGCTCGTAGAACCGCACCGCGCTGGTCGGCTCGTCGAGTTCGAGCGCGCGATGGGCCGAGCCGGCAAGGCCCGTCAGGATCTCGTCCTCGGGCGGTCCGGACGTGGGGGGCGCGCCGCAGGCCGCGAGCGCAAGCAGCAGCAGCGCCGCGCGCCTCACGGCCGCACGCGGTCTGCCGTCGGGCGGAGCCGGTCGCGTGGCGTCGGCCCGCCATCGCCGCCGACCAGCCAGCTGTTGCGCAGCCGCGCAGCGAGCAGTTCGAGCTCTCGGGCGGTCTGCTGGACCTGCACCACGACGCCCGGCAGCGGCTCGGCCGCGTTCGCGACGCTCCGTGTCGCGCGGGGGATCTGCGGCGTGGCCCGCGCGATGTCCTGCGCGGCGCGTTCCAGCGTGGCGAGCGT
>NZ_JAKJIB010000726.1 GCF_021864505.1 Falsiroseomonas oryziterrae | reverse complement strand
CCAGCGCGGGTCGCGGCGGATCTCGGCCGCGATCAGCTCGGCTTGGCCGACGGCGCGCGCGGTCGCGGCGGGCCGGCCCGCGAGGCCACGGCCGTCCCCGGCGAAGGCGGATGCCGCGTCCTCCATGATGGCGGGCATCGGATCGGCGGCGACGAGGCCGAGGCCGGGCGGGATACGCGTGGCGGCGGGCGGCGCGCGCATCTCGGCGCAGGCGGCGAGCGCGAGCAGGGACAGGGCGGCGAGGATGCGCATCGGTGCGCCAGCGATAGCGCGGCGGGACCGGGCTAGAAAGAACTCTCTCCGTCCAGGCGGCGCATCTCGTCCTGCGCCTGGCGGGTCGCGGCGGCCGTGCGCGGCAGGGGCGGCAGCGCGTCGAGGCGCGCGAGAGTGCTTGCGGGGGCCGGCGACACCGGCTCCAGCGCCGTCGTGGCGCCGGCGCGGTTGCCGGCGTCGAGCGCCGATCCCGCATCCAGCAGCGCCCGGCCGACCGCCTCGTCCGGCGCGTCCTGCCGGATGCCGAGCGCGAC
>NZ_JAKJIB010000725.1 GCF_021864505.1 Falsiroseomonas oryziterrae | reverse complement strand
GCTCGCCATCGCGCGCGCGCATGGCATCGCCTGGCGGCCGGTGGGCGGCAGCGAGCGCGTCGTGCTCGAACGGCCCGGTCGCGCGGTGGCGCGGGAGGAGGTGGTGCTGGCGCTGCGCGCCGCACTGCGGGGCCAGGGGCTGGAGGAGGAGGCCGAGCTCGAACTCGCCGGCTTCGCGCCGCCGCTCGTCCCGGAACGCGCCTTCGTCCAGATCGCGGTGGAGGGCGCGGTGCTGGATGCGGCGGGGGGACGCTTCGCGGCGACGCTCGCCGTGGCGGCGGAAGGCATGCCGACGCAGCGCCTGCGTCTCGCGGGGCGCGTCGTGCCGACCGTGCCGGTGCTCGTCGCGGCGCGAAGGATGGCAGCCGGCGAGGTGGTGCGCGCGGCGGATGTCAGGCTGGTGCGCGTGCCTGCCTCCCGCCTTCGTCCCGGCGCGGCGCAGGAGGCGGGACAGGTGGTGGGCCAGGCGCTGCGCCGGCCGGCCGCGGCGGACCAGCCGCTGCTGCTCGCCGACCTCGCCGCCGCGACGGC
>NZ_JAKJIB010000724.1 GCF_021864505.1 Falsiroseomonas oryziterrae | reverse complement strand
CGAGCCGGCGCCCTCCGCGGCCGATCGCGCCCGCGCCGCGCAGTTGCTGCGCGAGGGCCAGCGCGCGCAGAACCCGCCGCGCGGCGTCCGGCCCGATCCAGATCGCGCCGCGGCGCTGATCGAGCAGGCAGCGATGCTCGGCGATCCGGACGCGCAACTCCTGCTCGCCACGGCGCATCTCTTCCGCGGCGATGGTGGACGGGATCCGGCGGCGGCGATCCCCTGGCTGTTCCGCGCCGCGCAGCAGGGGCAGCCGGAGGCGCAGTTCCGCCTGGCGCGGCTGATCGAGGCCGGGGAAGGGACCCCGCGCGAGCCCGCCTGGGCGGCGGTCTGGTTCCACCGCGCCGCCGAGCGCGGCGTGGCCGAGGCGCAGTTCGCGATGGCGATGCTGCAGGTCGCCGGCGTCGGCACCGCGCAGGACCTGCCGGAGGCACTCGGGCGCATGCGACTGGCCGAGCAGGGCGGGGTCGCCGCCGCGCGCCGCTACCGCCAGGCGCTCGAGGCCCGGGTTCCGGGCAGCCAGGCCGCCACGG
>NZ_JAKJIB010000723.1 GCF_021864505.1 Falsiroseomonas oryziterrae | reverse complement strand
CCGCCCCGCCGAGGCGCTGGCGCGGCTCGAGACGCCCGCGCCGCTTCGCCGCGCGCTGCGCGCGACGCGCAACATGCTTGGCGGCAGGGACCCGGCTGCGGCAAGCTGACGCCCTGGGAGGACGCATGACGATGTCCATCCGCGGCGCGTTGCCCCTTGTGGCGTTGCTGCTCACCGCCTGTGCCAACCTGCCCCCGCCGCAGCCCGGCGTGACACTGCCGGACAGCGCCCAGCGCCAGTTCGGCTTCACCGATCCGGCCCGCAGCGCCATCCTCTCCAGCTCCTTCGTCTTCGGCCAGCCGGGCAGCGTGGCCGGCGACCCGGCCGCCGCGGCCGAGGCCCTGGCGCAGCTCGAATTCCTCACCGTCGAACTCGCCACCGACCAGCGCTGGATCGGCCTGGACCCGCTGGTCGTGCCGATGCTCGCGCAGGGCCGGGCGGAGGCGCGCGCCGCCTTCGGCCTCGATCCGGCCGCGCCGCCGCAGCGCGCGCTGGACGCGCTCTACGCGACGGCGGTCGCGCTGCGCGCCGGCAACC
>NZ_JAKJIB010000722.1 GCF_021864505.1 Falsiroseomonas oryziterrae | reverse complement strand
CGACGGTGAGAAGCCCCGCGCCGGCGCGCCGTGCGCCCGCCGCGACGAGGCGCGCCGCGCCGGTCATGCCCGCGCCGGCGACGACGGCGACGTGCCCGCGCGCATATTTGTGGCTCGCTGCATCCGGGCGCGGGATGCGCCACAGCCACGGCCCGTTGCGCCAGGTGCGCGGCGCGATGCCGTGCAGCACCGAAGCCGGCAGCCCGATCTCCGCCAGAAGCGTCTCGCCGCACAGGCCGCGCCCCGGGAACAGCAGGTGTCCCGGCTTGCGGCGGAAGAAGGTGACCGTCAGCGCGGCCTGCGGCGCCACGCCGCGCACCGCTCCCGTCGCGCCGTCCACGCCCGAGGGCACGTCCACCGCCACCACCGGCGCACGCAGCGCTGCCAGCACATCGGCTGCGAGACCCTCCACCGGCTTCGACAGCCCTGCGCCATACAGCGCGTCGATCACGAGCCCCGCCCGCGCCGCCTCCTCAACGGCGAAGGCGACGACGGGGCCACGCCAGCGCGCTGCCGCCAGCGCCGCATCGCTGCCCGGCC
>NZ_JAKJIB010000721.1 GCF_021864505.1 Falsiroseomonas oryziterrae | reverse complement strand
GCCCGCAGCGCGAAGAGCGCGGCGCGCGGATCCTCGACGCCGAGCGCGGCGGCGGCGGTGCAGAGCGCCTCGGCCAGCGCGTCGTCCGCGGCGACGAGCGGCAGCACGGCGCGCGCATCCTCCGCGGCGGAGGCGTCGTGCGGCGAGAGCTTCAGGGCCTGCAGGTCGAGCTGGAAGGCGAGACGGGCGCGCAGCGCGGCCGGCACCACTTCCTCCGCCGCGATGCCCTCGTCCAGCGCGACGAGGCCGAAGCGTGCGGGCTGCGCGTCGGAGAGGCCGTCGCGCTGCACCGCGACCTCGCCGCGATCCATCACGGCGCAGATGCGGGCGGCGGTCGCGCTTTCGATGCGCTCCGCCATGGCGGCGACCACGACTCCGCCATCGGCCTCGGCCAGCACGCCGCGCTCGGCGACAGGACGGCCCGCCGCGAGCGTCGCGGAGAGATCGAGCCCGCCGAGCAGGCGGCTGTCCGGAACGCCGAGCGGCAGGCGGCGCCAGGGCGCGGCGGCGGGCAGCGCGGTGCGCAGCGTGGCGAGCCAGGCG
>NZ_JAKJIB010000720.1 GCF_021864505.1 Falsiroseomonas oryziterrae | reverse complement strand
ACCTTTGCCCGCGCGGCGGCGATCGCGCGGCGAAGCGGCGGTGCATCGGCCGCTGGCGGGTCGCCGCGCAGCGCGCCGCGCCCGTCCCAATGCAGCGCCTCGGCCCAGGTCTCGCGCACCGGGCGCCCCTGCCAGCGATCGCCGCAGGACCCGCGCTCGCGCCGGAACTCCCACGCCAGCCGCAGCGCGGCGGCCTCGCCGGCCTCGGGACGCGCCGTGAGGCGGCCCGTGCTCTCGCAGGTGCTGGTCTCGCGCGAATCCAGCTGCTCGATCCCGATGATGCGCAGCCGTCCCTCGTCGTCGGCGGCGATGACCGCGCCGAGCTGCTGCGTCACGCCCGGCCCGTTGAGCCCGGCCATGTTCACCACCACCACCTCGCGTCCGGCGAGCGGCAGCACGCGCGCCGAGCCGACGCCGCCGAGCTGCGAGGGCAGCACGATCTCCCCGGCGACGGGGCCGCTGGCCCGGATGCGGACGATCCGCTCGCGCGCCTCGGTCGCCGCGGCGAGTTCCAGCGCGACGGGCGGCGCGCCCGGGCGCAACC
>NZ_JAKJIB010000072.1 GCF_021864505.1 Falsiroseomonas oryziterrae | reverse complement strand
CCAGCAGCACGCTCCGCCCCGCCGCGAGCACGGTGCGCGCCGCGGCGAACATCTCGGCATGCACGGCGGCGCTGACCGCCGGCGCATAGGCCTCGGGCGGCAGGCGCTGCTCCGGCGCGACGCCGGCCTGGCGCTTGCGGATCTCGTCGCTGCGCAGATGCAGCGCGCCGGGCGGCGCGCCGAGCCAGGGTGCGACGTCGCGCGCGACGAAGGTCTTGCCGGT
This sequence comes from Falsiroseomonas oryziterrae, assembly GCF_021864505.1. GTDB lineage: Bacteria > Pseudomonadota > Alphaproteobacteria > Acetobacterales > Acetobacteraceae > Falsiroseomonas > Falsiroseomonas oryziterrae. The sequence continues at coordinate 13,949 of NZ_JAKJIB010000072.1, read as the reverse complement.
GCCCTGCACGCCCCCGACCGCGACCAGGCGCGGCGGGTCCTGCCGCAGATACCGCTCCGCTGCCTCGAGATAGGGCAGCCCGGGGCGCCCGCGCGCGGGCTCGAGCTTGGCGCGCACCAGCGCGCGCTGCGCCAGCCAGAAGGGCAGCGCCGCCAGCAGGCCGTAGTCGCCGTTGCGCGCCAGCACGCGGTTCATCGCGCGGTTCGCCGCTGGCCGCCCGACCCGCACCTCGAGATCCATCAGCAGGAAGGCGAGCTCGTAGCCGACATCGATGCGCGCCAATGCCTCGTCGAACTCCAGCGCGTCGAAGGCGACCGGCCGGCCCTCCCACAGGCAGAGATTGGCCAGGTGCAGGTCGCCATGGCAGCGGCGGACGAAGCCGGCGCGCGCCCGCTCCGCCAGCAGCGGCGCGAGGCGGGCGAGGCGCGCGCGCATCTCCGCCTCCACCGCCCGCACCCGTGCCGCGTCGAGCCCGACCGCCAAGCAACCTTCGACATTGCCGGCCAGCACCCATTCCATCCGTGCGACCGGATCGACGCCCTCGGCGCGTGGCGCGGCCTGCAGCAACGCCACGACCGCATCGGCCAGCCCGTCGAGCAGCGCTGCGTCCAGCCCGCCGCGCGCCGCCACAGCGTCGAGGAAGTCGCCGGCCGGTACCGGCGCCATGCGCAGGACCCACTCGACCGGCGCGCCCGCGCCGCCGAGCCGCAGCGCGCCGTCAGGGCCGCGCGTGACGGGGACGACGTCGCGGTAGATGCCGGGCGCGTTGGGCCGGTTCAGCTCCAGTTCGCGCCGGCAGAAGCGCTCCCGCGCGGCGAGGTCCGACTGGTCCACGAAGGGCAGCGCCACCGCCTTCTTGAGCTTGAAGGCATCCTCCGGGCCGACGAAGACCGCCGAGATATGCGTCTCGATCGGCGCCGCGCCGGTCAGCCGCGCGAGCAGCCCCGCCACCTCCGCCTGGGCGGCGGGGATGGTCACGGGTACAGCATCTCCAGCCCCCACACGTCGCCGCTCCGGTGGAACACGCGGCGCTCATGCAGGCGGAAGGGCATGTCGCGCCAGAACTCGATGCGGCGCGGCACCAGGCGGAAACCCGACCAGAAGGCCGGGCGCGGGATCTCGCCCACCCCGAATTTCAATGTGTACTCGGCGACCGCCTTCTCGAGCGCGAAGCGCCCTTCCAGCGGGCGGGACTGCCGGCTCGCCCAGGCGCCGATGCGGCTGCCGCGCGCGCGCGACGCATAATAGGCGTCCGCCTCCTCCGCGCTCACCGGCTCGACCGGCCCCTCGACGCGCACGCTCCGCTGCAGCGTCTTCCAGTGGAAGCACATCGCCGCCTGCGGGTTGGCCGCGAGCTCCCCGCCCTTGCGGCTTTCGAGGTTGGTGTAGAAGACGAAGCCGCGCGCATCGACGTCCTTCAGCAGCACCATCCGCGCCGAGGGCGCGCCGCCCGGCGTCGCGGTGGCCAGGCACACGGCGTTGGGATCGTTCGGCTCCGTCTTCGCCGCCTCCTCCATCCAGCCCCGGAAGAGGGCGATCGGGTCCTCGGTGGCTGCGCTGCGCGCCGGCTCGCTCAATTCCGCTCTCCCCGGCGCGCCCCGCGCCGCTCCCGGGGTGGCTTGCCCCGGCGGGGGGCATGTGCCATCCCGCCCCCGCCTCCGCAACCAGACGCCGGTCCCTGCATGTCCCACTCCGAGACGCCCGAGACGCCCGCCGCCGTGCCGACCGGCACGCTGATGGCCGGCAAGCGCGGCGTGGTGATGGGCGTCGCCAACGACCGCTCGATCGCCTGGGGCATCGCGCGCGCCGCCGCCGCGCAGGGCGCGGAGCTCTGCTTCACCTACCAGGGCGAGGCGCTGGAGAAGCGCGTGCGCCCGCTGGCCGAGGAGGTGAAGGCGCCGCTGGTCCTCCCCTGCGACGTCACCGACGACGCCAGCGTGGACGCGGTGTTCGAGCGGGTGAAGGCGGAGTGGGGCGGCCTCGACTTCCTGGTCCATGCGATCGGCTTCGCCGACAAGCAGTATCTGCGCGGGCGCTACATGGACACGCCGCGCGGCGCCTTCCTGCAGGCAATGGACATCTCGGTCTATTCCTTCGTCTCGGTGGCGCAGCGCGCGGTGCCGCTGATGAAGCCGGGCGGGTCGCTGCTGACGATGTCCTATCTCGGCGCCGAGCGCGTGACGCCGCACTACAACGTCATGGGCGTCGCCAAGGCCGCGCTGGAGGCGTCCGTGCGCTACATGGCCGCCGACCTCGGCGGGGCGGGCATCCGCGTGAACGCGATCAGCGCCGGCCCGATCAAGACGCTGGCCGCCAGCGGCATCGGCGACTTCCGCTACATCCTGAAGTGGAACCAGTACAACGCCCCGCTCGAGCGCAACGTGACGATCGAGGATGTGGGCGGCGCCGGGCTCTACCTGCTGTCGGATCTCTCCTCCGGCGTCACCGGCGAGGTCCACCACGTCGATTGCGGCTACCACATCGTCGGGATGAAGAACCCGGACGCGCCGGACATCGCCACGGTCTGACGCGGGGGCGCGCCCCCGCGCGTCAGAACATGTGGCGGCGGATATGCAGGACGGCGGGGATGATGGTCAGCATCACCCCGAACACGACCCACCAGAAGGCGAAGTAGTAGAGGAACTCGAACTGCAGGAACTCGCGATGGGCCGCGTAGACGTTCACCAGCGCGCCCAGCCCGCCGAGCGCGCCGGACGCGACGAACAGCGCGAGCACCGTCGTCTCCTTGAAGAAGCCGCGGATCACCGCGAAGATCATGAGCAGCACCCAGACCACGCCGGCGACCACCAGCACGCCGAAGGTGCGCAGCGCCTCTTCCATGTCCATGTGGCACCTCCCGGCTGGCGCCTTGAATCCATCGTGATTTCCGATACGCGTCGCGTCGTAACGCATCAAGCCCAAAGGCCCTGACGGGACATGTCCCACAACAGCTTCGGTCATCTCTTCCGCGTGACCACCTGGGGCGAGAGCCACGGCGCGGCGATCGGTTGCGTGGTGGATGGCTGCCCGCCGCGCATCGCGCTTACCGAAGCCGACATCCAGCCCTTCCTCGATCGCCGCCGCCCCGGCCAGTCTAAATTCGTCACCCAGCGCCAGGAGCCCGACCAGGTCCGCATCCTGTCTGGCATTTTCGAAGGCGTCACCACCGGCACGCCGATCTCGCTCCTGATCGAGAACCAGGACCAGCGCAGCAAGGACTACGGCGAGATCAAGGACCGCTTCCGCCCCGGCCATGCCGACTTGACCTACGAGTTGAAATACGGCGTGCGCGACTATCGCGGCGGTGGTCGCTCCAGCGCGCGGGAGACCGCGATGCGCGTGGCCGCCGGCGCCATTGCACGCAAGGTGCTCGACGGCGTCACGATCCGCGCCGCCCTCGTCGCCATGGGCGGCGACTGGGTCGACGTCGCGAACTGGGACTGGGCGCAGGTGGATGAGAACCCGTTCTTCTGTCCCGATGCGAAGGCGGCCGCGCGCTGGGAAGCGACCCTGACCGCCGCGCGCAAGGCGGGATCGAGCCTCGGCGCGGTGGTGGAGGTGGTGGCGGAGGGCGTGCCGCCCGGCCTCGGCGCGCCGATCTACGGCAAGCTCGACGCCGACCTGGCCGCGGCGCTGATGTCCATCAATGCCGTGAAGGGCGTCGAGATCGGCGCCGGCTTCGCCGCGGCGGGGCTGAGCGGGGAGGAGAATGCCGACGAGATGCGGATGGGACCGCATGGGGACGTGCTGTTCGGCTCCAACCATGCCGGCGGCATCCTCGGCGGGATCAGCACCGGCCAGCCGGTGGTGGCGCGCTTCGCGGTGAAGCCGACCAGCTCCATCCTGACGCCGCGCCGGTCGGTGGACCGCTTCGGCGAGGAGGTGGAGGTGCTGACCAAGGGCCGCCACGACCCCTGCGTCGGCATCCGCGCCGTGCCGGTGGGCGAGGCGATGATGGCGCTCGTGCTCGCCGACCACCTGCTGCGCCACCGGGCGCAGAACCCCGACGCGCCGACCCGCGCCAGGCTGCCGCGGAACTGAGCCGCCAGGCAGCGCAGCGGCCTCCACACGGAAGCGTCACCAGGAAAGGGTGGCGCCCGGGGCGCCAAAGGCGCATGGTGGTTTGGTCAACCCCGTCTGGTTCGGCCGTCTCATGGCTCCGACAAGGAGCGCCGAGCCCGGTTATCGTCCCCTTCGGATGGCTGATCCGTCGCGCCAATGTCGGCGTGCCGGTCCTCGTGCCTATCGGAACACACTCATCATGGCCATCGGCACCGTCAAGTGGTTCAACGCCACCAAGGGCTACGGCTTCGTCCAGCCCGACGACGGCTCCAAGGACGTCTTCGTCCACATCTCCGAAGTGCAGCGCGCCGGCATGGACGGCCTGCAGGAAGGCGACAAGCTCAGCTACGAGGTCCAGCAGGGCCAGCAGGGCAAGAGCTCGGCGACGCGGCTCCAGCGCGCCTGAGAGCGCGGGCGCGGCCGCAACGCGGCCGCGCCACCCCATTCAAGAGGAGGCCATTCATGGCCCCGCATAAATTCACCATCGGCCAGGACGTGGAGTTCGTTCCCGGCGCCTGGGACACCAACACGCCCCGCGGCCTCTATACCATCACCCGTGCTCTGCCGGGCGACGATCTCGACCGTACCTACCGGGCACGCAGCGCCAAGGACGGCGTGGAGCGCGTTCTGCGCGAGCAGCAATTGCGCCCGGGCGGCCTGAGCGCGGGGTAACGCGCCGTTAATCGGCAGCCATGACGTAGCGCGGGCGCGCCTCCTCGCAGGCCGGCAGCTTCAGCCGATGCGCCAGCGCCAATACCTCGCGCATGATCTGGTGCTTCGCCGCCCTCTCCGCCGGAAGGCCGGACACCGCTAGATAGGCCGTGAACTCGACATCGACGCCCTCGGTGCCGAGGGCGGTCGCGCCGACTAGCGTCCTCTCCTTCGCGATGTCGTCCCGCGCGTCGAGCAGGGCGCGGATGCCCTCGATCAGCGCGTCCACCTGGTCCGGGCGCGCCGTCCAGCCCACGGTCACCTTGCCGGTCACAAGGCGGTGGCGGCGCGTGCCCATGTTGTTGATCGTCGCATCCGCCAGCCTGCCGTTCGGCACCACGACGAGGCTGTCGTCGGCCGTGCGCACCCGCGTGGAGCGGATGCCGACCTTCTCCACGGTTCCGCGCACCTCGCCCGCCACGATCGAGTCGCCGCGCTTGAAGGGCCGGTCGGTCAGCAGGATCCCGGCGCCGAAGACGTTCTGCAGCGTCTCGCGCGAGGCGAAGGCGAAAGCGAGGCCGCCGACGCCGAGGCCCGCGATGATGCCGGCCACCGGGATGGACAGGGTCAGCGCGACATAGACCGCAGCCCCGGCAGCCAGTCCGACCTTCATGGCGCCCGCGACCAGCGACAGCATGATCTCGTCCACCTGCGTGTCGGTACGGGCCGCCAGCGCCATCAGCCGCCGCGCGACGGCATCGACCACCAGCCAGCCGGCCCAGGCCATCGCGACAGCCAGCGTGATGCTGAACAGCGCGAGCAGGCTGCCCTGCACCAGGTCCGGCAGGCCGAGCCAGTTGCTGCCGGCGAGCCACAGCCCGGAGGCCGCGGCCAGCCGGGCCGGCCAGCGGATCGCCCGCGCCTCGCCCCGCGGCACGCCGGCGAGCCACGCAAAGAGGATCGTCGCCGGGCGGCCGACCAGGAAGCCGAGCAGCCACCCCGCCGCGACGAGGCCGAGGATGCCCAGCACCTGCCACGCCTCGATCGGCCCCAACGGCGCGAGCAGGGTGGGCGAGATGCCGCGCACCCAGCGCCGCACCGCGAAGTAGCCGGTGTCTTCGGCGAGGCCGGAGACCGCCTCCGGATCCGGCGGCATCGCTTCGAGCGCGGCATAGAGCGGGCGCAGCGCCGCAACGCTATCCGCGGTCACCGCCCAGCGTGGGGCATCGGCCGTGGAGTCCGGCCGCCGCGCGATGGCGATCCGGCCGAGCGGATGGTCGAAATGCACATACGCACGCGGCGAGGCCGGATCGTCCGGCACCTCCTGCGGCAGCACCGGGCCGATGCGCGAAAGGATGCGGCGCAGATAGCCGACCGCGAGCCGGCCCTCATGCGTCCGCACCGCCTCCGGCACCTCGTCGAGATTGAAGGCGGCCAGGCGCTGCGCCTCGTTCGCGTCACGGTCGAACAGGGTCAGCAGCACGTCGCGCGGGCTGCGGAGCGCCAGATGCGCGTCGTCCGCGCCGGGCGCCGGTCGCGCGGCGCGCATCCGGCGCACCTGGGCGGCGAGGTCGTCGGCCGACGGCATGACGATGAACCAGAGTCCTTCGCGGCGCTGGAAGGTCAGCGCCAGCGTCGCCTCGGTGCCGGCGCGCGCGAGCCGCACCTGCACGACATCGCCCTCCGCCGAGCGGCCCGGGATGGACCAGAGGCGGAAGGTCGCGAGGTCCACCGCCTCGGCCAGCCCCTGCACGCTCGAGAGCCTCTGGCCGGGGCGGAGGCGTGCGCCCTCCTCGCCGAAATCCACCACTGCGGCGGCGCTCCCCCAGGCCTCCTCATCGCCGAGGCGGGCGCGGTTGAAGGCGGTGAGGAAGGTGCGCATCGCACGTCGTGGCGTCGCCTGGTCCACCGGCATACGCGGCGCGGCCTCCCTCACGCGGCCGCCGGTCCACCATTCGCCGGTGTCGAAGCGGCCCATGAAGGTCGCCCCATCCTCCGCCAGCACGAAGAGGAAGCTTCCGAAGCGGTCGCCTTCGATCCAGCGCCCGCGCAGTTCGCGCCCCTGCACCTCTGCTTCGATGCGGCCGTTGTAGAGCGGGTAGGTTCCGGTGACCCGGTTCCCGTCCTGCCGCAAGTCGATCATTGCGCCGCCGCCGCGCCAGCGCGTGTCCCAGGTCCCGGTCCAGGACGCGGCCTGAGCAGCCCCCGCGAACAGGAGCAAGGCGAAGGCCAGAGCGCCGAAGCGAAGGCGGCGGAAGATCTGCATGCCCGGAGCGCTCCGAGGTTGAAGGGCCTCTTTCGAAGCGTGCTTGAAGATGGAACTGACGAGGGTCAAGCGCCGCGCCCGAAACCGGCGCCATCGGTGCGGTCGAGGAACCGCGCCCATGCGGTCCCACCGGAACGGAATCCTTTTCCCGTCAAGGGCTTTTCGGCAGGTCTCGGGGTGCCGATACTCCCGCCCTCGGGGGAGACCGGATGCCAGACACGAACCTGCCGCGCCGCATGACGGGCCATGGCGAGGTGATCGAGACCTCGGCGCCGATCGGCGACGCGATGAAGACCACCACCTGCTACATGTGCGCCTGCCGCTGCGGCATCAAAGTCCATCTGAAGGACGGCCGCGTCCGCTACATCGAGGGCAACCCGGACCATCCAGTGAACCGCGGCGTGCTCTGCGGCAAGGGCAGCGCGGGCATCATGACGCAATACGCGCCGTCCCGCCTGCGCGCGCCCTTGAAGCGCGTCGGGCCGCGCGGGTCGGGCGAGTTCGCCGAGATCTCCTGGGACGAGGCGATGGAGATCGCAACCGGATGGCTGAAGGCGGTGCGCGAGACGGACCCGAAGCGGCTCGCCTTCTTCACCGGCCGCGACCAGTCGCAGTCGCTGACCGGCTTCTGGGCCGCGCAGTTCGGCACGCCGAACTTTGCCGCGCATGGCGGCTTCTGCAGCGTGAACATGGCGGCAGCCGGCCTCTACACGGTCGGCGGCAGCTTCTGGGAATTCGGCGAGCCGGATTGGGAGCACGCGAAGTACTTCGTGATGTTCGGCGTCGCCGAGGACCATGACAGCAACCCGATCAAGATCGGCCTCGGCCAGCTGAAGGCGCGCGGGGCGAAGTTCGTCAGCGTGAACCCGGTCCGCACCGGCTACAGCGCCATCGCCGACGAATGGGTCGGCATCCGTCCGGGCACGGACGGGCTCTTCATCATGGCGTTGATCCACGAGCTGCTGCGCACCGACCGCGTCGATCTCGACTTCCTTGTCCGCTACACCAATGCGCATTGGCTCGTGGTGCGGAATCCCGGCGGCGCCGATGACGGGCTGTTCGCGCGCGACGCCGACGGCAAGCCGCTCGCCTGGGACCGCGCGCGCGGCGCGATGGATGCCGCGACGCCGGAGATGCAGCCGGCCATCGTCGGCGAGCACGTGCTGCCCGACGGCCGCACCGCCGTGCCGGTCTTCCAGCTGATGGCGGAGCGCTATCTCTCGCGCGACTACGCGCCCGACGCGGTCGCCGAGCGCTGCGGCGTCCCGGCCGCGACGATCCGGCGGCTGGCCACCGAGATCGCCGACATAGCCTTCAAACACACCGTCACCATCGAGCAGCCCTGGACCGACACGCTCGGCCGGCGGCACGAGCGGATGGTCGGCCGCCCCGTCTCCTTCCATGCGATGCGCGGCATCAGCGCGCATTCCAACGGCTTTCATACGTGCCGCGCGCTGCACCTGCTGCAGATGATCCTCGGCGCCGTCGATGTGCCGGGGTCGTGGCGCTACAAATCGCCCTTCCCGCGCCCGATCCCGCCGGGGCCCGGTCCGGCCGGCAAGGGTGCGAAGCCCAACACGCCGCTCGCCGGCAACATCCTCGCCTTCCCGCACGGGCCGGACGACCTGCTGGTGCATGACGACGGCAGCCCGATCCGCGTCGACAAGGCCTTCTCCTGGGATGCGCCGCTCGCGTTGCACGGCATGATGCACACCGTCATCGGCAATGCCGGCGCCGGCGATCCCTACGAGATCGACACGCTGTTCATGTTCATGGCGAACATGGCCTGGAACAGCGCCATGAACCCCGGCGAGGTCATCCGCTGCCTGACCGAGACGAAGGAAGACGGCAGCTACCGCATCCCGCATGTCATCTATTCGGACGCCTATTTCTCCGAGACGGTGCCCTATGCCGACCTGATCCTGCCCGACACCACCTACCTCGAACGCTGGGACTGCATCTCCCTGCTCGACCGTCCGATCGGCAACGCGCATGGGCCGGGGGACGCGATCCGGCAGCCGGTGATCCAGCCCGACCGCGACGTGCGCGGCTTCCAGGAGGTGCTGATCGAGCTCGGGGCGCGCCTCGGCCTGCCCGCCTTCGTGAAGGAGGACGGCAGCCCGCGCTTCAAGGACTACCCGGACTACATCGTGAACCACCAGCGCATGCCGGGTGTCGGCCCGCTGGCCGGCTTCCGCGGCGAGGACGGCACGAAGAAGGGCGTCGGCGAGCCGAACAAGGACCAGCTGCAGCGCTACATCGAGAATGGCTGCTTCTGGAAGCACCACCTCCCGCCCGAGCAGCTCTACTTCAAGCACGCCAACCGCGCCTATCTGGACGACGCCAAGGCGATGGGCCTGATCGGCAAGGCCGACCAGATCGTGCTGCAGATCTACAGCGAGCCGCTGCAGAAGTTCCGCCTCGCGGCGCAGGGCCACGGCGCGAAGCAGCCGCCCGACGCGGCAACCCGCGCGCGCATCGCGACCTACTGCGACCCGCTGCCGATCTGGTACGCGCCGCTCGAGCAGCAGGGCCACGACACGGCTCCCTTCCCGCTCTCCGCCGTCACGCAGCGGCCGATGGAGCACTACCATTCCTGGGGCTCGCAGAACGCTTGGCTCAGGCAGATCAAGGGCGCCAACAAGCTCTACATGCACCGCCTGACGGCGCACAAACTCGGCCTCGCACAGGACGACTGGGTCTGGGTGGAATCGCGCAATGGCCGCGTGAAGGGACAGCTGGCGCTGATGGACGGCGTGAACCCCGACACCGTTTGGACCTGGAACGCGATCGGCAAGCGCGCCGGCGCCTGGAACCTCTCGCCCGACAGCCCGGAGGCGACGCGCGGCTTCCTGCTGAACCACGCGATCAGCGAGTGGCTGCCCGCGCAGGTCGCGGATGCCCGCCGCTTCGCGAACGCCGATCCGGTGACCGGCCAGGCTGCCTGGTACGACCTTCGGGTGCGCGTGACGAAATGCGCGGCCGACGAGATCCCGGTGACGGATCCGCACCCCGAGGCGCTGCAGCGACCGCCCGGCCTCGCGGCCGCACCCTCCATCGTGCGGGAGCCCGGCGCATGACCGAGCTACCGCCTCCGAGCGCGAAAAAACTCGGGCTCGTCATCGACCTCGACACCTGCGTCGGCTGCCAGGCTTGCGCGACCAACTGCAAGGAGTGGAACACCGGCGGCCATCTCGGCCCGCTGCCCGACCTGCACGCCTATTCCGCCGGCGCCGAGGGCGTGTGGTTCAACCGCGTACATTCCTACGAAGCCGGCGAGGGCGAGGCGGGGCGCACCGTGCACTTCCCCCGCTCCTGCCTGCATTGCGAGACGCCCGCCTGCGTCACCGTCTGCCCGACGGGCGCGAGCTACAAGCGCGCCGAGGACGGCATCGTGCTGGTGAACACCGACACCTGCATCGGCTGCGGCCTCTGCGCCTGGGCCTGCCCCTATGGCGCGCGCGAGATGGACGAGGACGAGGGGGTGATGAAGAAATGCACCCTCTGCGTCGACCGCATCTACAACGAGACGATCCCGGAGCCGCAGCGGCAGCCCGCCTGCGTCATCACCTGCCCCGTCGGCGCGCGCCACTTCGGCGACCTCGGCGATCCGACGAGCAAGGTCTCGCGACTGGTCGCCGAGCGCGGCGGCTACGACCTGATGCCGGAGATGGGCTACGCCCCGGTCAACAAGTACCTGCCTCCGCGGGAGAAGCCGGCGATGAAGCCGGCCTCGCTCGAGGAAGCGGCGCCGACGCCGCTCGACATCAGGAACCCGCTGCTGCGGTGGCTCGATCGGGCGCTGTCACGGTGAACGGCGTCATGCGGGTCGCGCTGCTGACCCATGTCGGCGCTTACGCCGGCCCGGGCGCGCTTGCTGCGCTGCTCGCGGAGGGCCACAGCGTGGCCTGCCACGATCCGTCCTTCGCCGCTGCGCCCGCGCGCGCCGCCTTCGAAGCCGTCGTCCTCGCGCCGATCCGCCTCACCCAGGCGCTGCTGCCCGCGATGAAGGCGCGCCGCCGCCGCAGCTTCGTCTTCGTCACCTCCGCGCGCGAGACGCGCCCCGAGCCGGGCTGCGCCGTGCCGACCACGCTGCGCGCCGCCACCACGGCCTTCGCTAAGGCCCTTGCCAAGGAAGCGGCGCCCTTCGGCATCCAGGCGAATGTCGTGGCCCCGAACTACCTCTACAGCGAGGCCTATTACCCGCGCGCCCGCTACATCGACGACCCGGAAGGGCGGGCGGAGATCGCCCGCACCGTTCCGATGGGTCGGCTTGGCGAACCCGAGGAGGTCGGCGCGCTGATCGCCTTCCTGGCCTCCGGTCGCTCCGCCTTCACGACCGGACAGGTCATCCACTTCACCGGCGGCTGGCCCTGAGCCCCGCCCTGCCGACGCGACCCCGATGAACCCCGCCCCTTCCATCGTCCTCTTCACCACCGCCTCCGGCGCCGGCTACGGGCTGCTCTTCTGGCTCGGCCTGCTGCGCGCGCTCGGCCTCGTGCCCGCCTCGCCCGCCTTCGGCCTGATGGCGCTGCTCCTCGCGCTGCTGCTGATCACCTTCGGGCTGTTGTCCTCCCTCAAGCATCTCGGCCGCCCGGAACGCGCCTGGCGCGCGCTGTCGCAATGGCGCTCCTCCTGGCTGTCGCGCGAAGGCGTGGCGGCGCTGGCGACCTACGTGCCGGCCGGACTGCTCTTCCTCGCGCTGCTCCTCGGGAACGCCCCGCTCGCGATGCTCACGGGCCTGCTCGCGGCCGCCGGCGCCGTCGCGACGGTCTGGTGCACGGGGATGATCTACGCATCGCTCAGGACGGTGCGGCAATGGCACCACCCAATGGTGCCCTGGGGCTACCTGGTCTTCGCCGGCTTCTGCGGCGCGGCGCTGCTCGCGCCCCTCGCGGCGCTCTGGGGCCAGGCGCGCATCCCGGCGATCATCGCCGCCCTCCTCGGCGCCGGCGCCATCGCGCTGAAGCGCGCCTATTGGGACAGCATCGACGCGCCGAAGCCCGCCGCGGCGCCCACGATCGAATCCGCCACCGGCCTCGGCCGCATCGGCGCGACGCGCCCGCTCGACCCGCCGCACACCGAGCAGACCTGGCTCACGCGCGAGATGAGCTTCCGCGTCGCCCGCGCGCATCGGGTGAAGCTGCGCCGCCTGACGCTCACCGGCTTCGCCCTGGCGACCGTGCTGGCGCTCTTCGCGCTGCCGCTGCCGGGCGCGCTCGCGGCGCTGCTGCTGGTCCCGGCCGCCGCCATCGCCTGCGCCGCGATCCTGGCCGAGCGCTGGCTGATGTTCGCCGAGGCGACGCACACCGTCTCGCTCTACTACAGCGGCGACGCGTGACGGCCGAGGCGCGAGGCCGCGACATGTAACAGACTTTGGCCGAGTGGTGACATTTCCGTAACCGACTTGACGCACGCCCTCCCAGGACGGCAAGGATCGCGCAACAACACGAGAACCGGGCCGTCCGCATGACCTCTGTCGACCATCGGCCGGATCCGGCCGGCATCGCGCGTTTTCGCGCCCTCTGCGGGGATCGCCGCTGGTCGGCGCGCATGGCCGAGATCGCGCGCCGCGCCGACAGCGCGTCGCTCGCCGGCCGGGTCGCCCTGCAGCGCCACGCCCTCGAACTCGCCCTCGCACGCCTCGCCGAGCCCGTCGCCCTCGCCAAGGCAACGCCAGCCGAGCGCCGCGTCATTGCCTTCGCGACCGACGCCGTCCGCCTTGCCGAGACGCTGCCCGCCACGCCGCGCAAGCGCCTCCGCGCGCGCATCGAGGCAGCGCTGACCGGCGACGGGACGCTCGTGCCCCTCTTCCACCTCGTGCATACCGCCGCACGCGCCCGCGCACGGGGCTTCGAGGTCGCCTTCAGCGGCCTCGCGGAGGACACGCCCTGGGACCTGACGCTCACACGCGAGGGCCATGCCGCCGAGGTGGTGTGCGAGACCGTCTCGGCCGAGGAAGGCCGGCAGGTGCATCGCGGCGACTGGTGCGCCCTGGTGGACCGCATCAGTCCCGAGCTCCAGACCTGGCTCGCCGCCCACCCGGGCCGCTACCTGCTCAAGATGACGCTGCCCGGCGGGATGGCGACCGACGCGCAGGTCGCGGAGCTGCACGGCCGCATCTCGACCCTGCTCGCCGAGCAGAAGCGCCAGGATGCCGGCGCGGATGCGGTGCTGAAGCTCGACCCGCTGGTGCTTGCCGGCGCCCAGGCCGCCACGCGCGGCCTGCCCGCGCAGCTCCGCGCCCAGTTCGGCGAGGAAGCGCATCTGGCGGTCACGGCCGCGCCGGATGGCGGCTCGGTCTTCGTCATGGCCGCCCGCGCGGGGCGCGAGAACGCCATCGCCGACGCCGCCTGCCGCCGCATGGCCGAGGCCGCCGAGGCCCGCCTCTCGGGCCGGCATCCGGGCATCCTCGCCATCTTCCTCGACGACCTCGACCGCACCGAATGGCGGTCCCTGCGCGAGCGGATGGAGCTGGAAGGCGCCACGCGCCGCTGGATGACGGAGCCCTCGGCGCGCCGGGTCGTCGCGGTCTCCTGCATCTCGCGCCTCGAACTACTCGGCATCGCGCCACCGGACGGCGCGCCGGAGGGCGAACTCCGGTTTCGCAACCCGAGCCACCCGGCGGCCAAGTCGCAGGCCCTCGCGCCTGCCATCCTGTCGTCGAATTGACCACATCGGCGGCCCGCAACCGCCATCGGGAATTCACGTTCTGCTCCCACCTTTCCCGGAGCAGCCGCCCCGCCAGGACGGCTGCCCGGACCTTCCGAGCAGGACCGACACCATGACCGAACGCGAGATCGAGACGAAGCTGGCCGAACTCGACCGGCTCCTGAACGATCCGGAGACGCGCATGGACCCCGATCGCGTCTGGGCGCTGCTCGCCGAGGTGAGCGCGCCCGCGGCGCCAGGCCGAGCCACCGGCACCGCGCTGCAGGGCCTGGCCGGCGCCGCCCCGGCCGCCGCCGCG
>NZ_JAKJIB010000719.1 GCF_021864505.1 Falsiroseomonas oryziterrae | reverse complement strand
CTCGATCGCGACCTCGGCCTCCTGCACGCCGTCGAGCGGGGCGAGGTCGGGTGCCGGCGCGGCGGTGGCCGCCCAGAGCGAGCGCTCGCGCGGCGTCACGGCCCGGCGCTCCGCAGATGCGCGGCAAGCAGCGCGGCGGCGCGACGGTTCGCCCCGGCTTCCAGCGCATCCAGCACCGCAAGATGCTCGCGGCAACTGTCCTGCACCCGCGCCGCCCCGAAGCGCCAATCGGTGTTCAGCAGCGCGCGGAGCCGGTTCTGCGCCGCGACGGCGTCCAGGAAGAAGCGGTTGCCGCTGCCCGCGGCGAGGCCGGCATGGAAGGCCGCGTTCATTTCGAAGAAGGCGACCGCGTCGCCGTCGCGCCAGCGTCGGGCCAGCACCGCCCGGTGCGCCGCGCGCATCTCGCGCGCGAAGCCCGGATCCAGCCGGTAGCCGGGTTCCAGCAGCGCCGCGGGTTCGAGCGCGAGGCGGAAGCGGTGCGCGGCGGCGCGGTCCTCCGCGCTGGCGAGGCCCGGCGCGAAATGCCAGCCCTGCGCCGGGTTCC
>NZ_JAKJIB010000718.1 GCF_021864505.1 Falsiroseomonas oryziterrae | reverse complement strand
AGCATCCCGAGGCATGCGACGACGCGCCGGCCGTCACGCGCCCGCGCGGCCCACAAGGCGAGCAGATCGAGCGCCGCGTCGAGCCCGCAGGGCGCGCGACGGAACGGGTCGGCGCAGCGCGTCGCGGCGAGTAGCGCGGCCCAGGTCGCCAGCGGGTCCGCGCCGGCAAGCGGCCCATCCGCCACCGCGACGCCGCCAGCGAGTGCGAGCAGCGCGAGTTCGGAGGAGGCGCCGCGGATCTCGGCCGCGGCGTCTAGCAGCGTCCAGGCGTCGAGCAGGGGCAAGGCGTCATCCGCCGTCCGGGTCGGAGCGAAGGGGTCACGCGCGCGGATGACCGCGCGGCCGTCCGCCTGCGCGGCTGCGAGTTGTGCCGGACCCTGCCCCAGCACCAAGACGGCGCTGCGCGGCTCGGCGCGCAGCACGGCGCCGCCGGGGTCGGGCCAGCCGGCGCCCCCGATGCGCTCGCCGGCGATCCGCGCCAGGACGCCAGGGATCGCGCGATGATCGGTCGCAGGGTGTGCCAGCGCCGCTGCTAGCGGGTCGGG
>NZ_JAKJIB010000717.1 GCF_021864505.1 Falsiroseomonas oryziterrae | reverse complement strand
GGCCCGCGTCACGCCGGGCGGCCGCGCCGCCCTGGATCTCGTCGCGGAGCGTGATCCGGAGCGCGTGCCGGCGCGGCTGGCCGCCCTCCCGGCCCCGGCGCGCGCGGCGCTGGAGGCGCTCGACCCCTCGCGCGTCACGCTCACCGCCTGCACCCTCGCGATCCACGGGCTCGAGGACCCGGTCATTCCCTGGACGCAATCGGCGACGCTGCAGGCCGCCTTGCCCGAGGGTCGCGCGGCAGTGGTGCTGGTGCCGGGCTTCGGCCATGTCGAGCCGGCGGGCGTGCCGCCAGCCGGACAGCTTGCCCTGATCCGGGCGATGCGATTGCTGCTCGGCTGGCGCGAGGGGGCCAGCCCCTGCGCGGCCTGAGGCCGGGGGTTGCATCGGCGGCCGCGAGCCCAACTTAGGGCAGCACTGTCCAGGACGGGAAAGAACCGAATGCAGCGTCGCACACTTATGCTCGCCGCCGGATCCGCCGCGCTTGCCGCGGCCGCGCTGCCCTGCGGCGTCGCCACCCAGGCGCACGCGGTGGCCTTTCAGCAGCT
>NZ_JAKJIB010000716.1 GCF_021864505.1 Falsiroseomonas oryziterrae | reverse complement strand
CCGCGGCCGCGCTCCGCCCGCCGCAGCAGGCGCAGGCGGCGGCATGGGTCGGTCCAGACAGGTCGAAGCTGGCAAGCGCGACGGCGCCGGTGGGCCGCTCCGGGGGAGGGGCCTCGGCCAGCACCGCCGCGGGCCTGCCCGCGCCCAGCGCGGCCTCGAGCGCGGCCGCGTCCGGGACGATCACGAGGGGGATACGGGCGTCCAGCGACCAGGTCATGTGCTGGACATAAGGATATGTTTATGCCATTTGCAAGCGCATGGATGCCCTCCTGACCCAGTTGCGGGCGATCGGCGAGCCCACCCGGCTGCGGCTGCTCGCCCTCTGCGCCCGTCAGCCGCTTTGCGTGACGGATCTCTGCGCCGTGCTCGGCCAGTCCCAGCCGCGGCTCTCGCGCCACCTCAAGCTGCTGACCGATGCCGGGCTGCTGGAGCGGATCCCGGAGGGGTCGAACGCCTATTTCCAGATGCCGGCCGCCGCCGACCTCGCCCGCCTGGTGCTGGCGCGGCTGCCGGAGGAGGATCCGCGGCTCGCCGCCGACCGCCGCGTCG
>NZ_JAKJIB010000715.1 GCF_021864505.1 Falsiroseomonas oryziterrae | reverse complement strand
CCGCGACGCCGGCCGCGGTTCCGGCGGCGGTCATGCCCGCCCCCCGGCCAGGATCGCGGCCGCAACACGGTTGAAATCGGCGTCGTCGCCGACCGGCGCCGCCTCCCAGGCCGCAGCGGCCCGGCCGCAGGCGCCGGGATCGGCGCCGACGGCGGAGGCAAGTTCCATCGCCAGCCGCACATCCTTCCGCATCAGCCCCGCGGTGAAGCCGCTGTCGAAGCTGCCGGACAACACCCAGCGCGGCAGGTTCACCTCGGTCGCGGCCGAGCGGCCGGAGGCGGCGTTGACCACCGGAAGCAGCGACGCGACGGGCACGCCGGCAGCCTCGCCGATCCGCAGCGCCTCCGCCGCCGCGACGAGATGCGTCGCGACAAGCAGGTTGTTGACCAGCTTCGCCACCTGCCCCGCACCGGCCTCACCGACATGGACAATGCGTGCGGCGATGCGCGCCAGCACGGGGCGCGCCGCCTCCAGCGCCTCCGCCGCGCCGCCGGCCATGACGGTCAGGCTCCCCGCCCCCGCCCCCGCCGGGCCGCCCGAGACCGGGGCA
>NZ_JAKJIB010000714.1 GCF_021864505.1 Falsiroseomonas oryziterrae | reverse complement strand
ACCGCCTCCCGCAGCGCGGCGAGATCGGCGGTGCCGGCCGCCCCGTGCAGCCTTGCGAGTTCCGCCTCCGCCTCCTCCAGCGCGGCCCGCGCCACAGCGGCGGCCGCGCGGCGTCCCTCGGCCTGGCGGGCCAGTTCCTGGGCCTTGATCTCGATCCGGCGCGCCTCCTCCAGGCGCCGGGCCAGTCGCGCGGCGGTGGCGCCGGGTGGTTCCTCGCGCCGCGCCTCTCCCAGCGGCTCGGCGAGCGCCGAGGTCATGCCGGCGAGCGCCGCGATCGCCGCCTCCATCTGTCCGATCCGGATCTCCGCCGCCTGCCAGGCGGAGGTGGCCTCCGCGATGCCGGCCCAGTCCTGCAGCGCGGCCTCGGCCTCCTCGGGCGTGGTGGTCCCGGCCAGCCCGAGCAGCGCGACGGCGGACCGCCAGGCCTCGCCGCCTGTGGCGAGATCGGCAGATGCCGCATCGCGCGTCTCGCACGCCGCCTCGCGATCCTCGGTCGCCTTGGCGGCGGCGTCGCGCAGCCTGCGATGCGCCGCCTCCACCTCGTCCAACGC
>NZ_JAKJIB010000713.1 GCF_021864505.1 Falsiroseomonas oryziterrae | reverse complement strand
ACGCCACCATCGCGCGCGTCACCGCGGCGTCGCCGTCCAGGCGGCGCCTCGCCTCGCGCCGCGCGCGCAGCCGCGCCGGCCAACGCCGGATCGCGCCGATCGCGACGAGAAGAAGGTGTAGCGTGACGAAGGCGATCGCCAGCAGCAGCAGCGCCACCGCGAAGGGCAGCGCGATCTCGACCTCGCCGACGCGGATCTCCACGAAGCCGCCGAGGCCCGCGAGATACAGCACGCCCGCGACGCCCAGCGCGAGCAGCGCCAGGTAGAGGATGGCACGCGTCATCGGCTCAGCCCGCCGCCATCTGGCGCAGCGCCGCGCGTGCTGCGATCAGCGCCTCGGCATTGCCGATCCAGCCGCCCATCGCCTGCCGCGCGGGCGGCGAGAGGCGCTGGAGGAAGCGCAGCGCGCCCTCCAGGTCGCCCGCTTCCACCGCACGTCGCGCGCGCTCGATCTCGGCCGCCGCCGCGTCGCCCCACAGCACCTCCTCGCCGCGCCGCACGGTGACGAGGCCGCCGAGCCGCTGGGCGGCGCTGTCCAGCACGCCGCCGCCCTGC
>NZ_JAKJIB010000712.1 GCF_021864505.1 Falsiroseomonas oryziterrae | reverse complement strand
CCGGCGCCGACGCCGCGCCCGGCAACGCCCGTCCGGCCGCCAGCGTTCTTCACGTGCGCGCTCATCCGGCTGCTGGCATGTTGACCGCGCGACGGCGCGCGAGGTGAGTCGATGGACGCGATGGAGGTGGTGACGGATCGCTGCATCAGGCGGGGGCTCGGCTTCGCCGGCCTCGCCGTCGGGATGGTGATGCTGTCGCTCTCCTTCGACCTCGCGCTCGCGCTGCGGAGCGGCGCCGACCTCGCCGCGGTGACGGCCGGCGCGATGGTCATCGCGGCCTGGCGCGCGCCGCGGCGCGACATGCGCCACAGCGAGGCCTGGGCGGTGCTGAAGGAGTGGCGCCCCGAGGTGATCCACCGCAAGTCGAAGCAGGAAGTGCAGCACCTCCTGCGGGAAGTGCTGCGCCGCCGCCTGCTCTGGCATGCCGAGCGCGTGGGCGTGCTGGCCCTCGTGCTGTGGGCCGCCACGGCGGTGATCTGGGTCGCGCGGGCCGAGTGACGGGCGGCGCGGCACGGCCTGCCGTCGACGGCTGACGGCGGGGCCGCGGGCGGGATCGG
>NZ_JAKJIB010000711.1 GCF_021864505.1 Falsiroseomonas oryziterrae | reverse complement strand
GCCGCCTCTCCGCCCTCGCCGGTGCCGAGCGCCACGAGCAGCCCGGCGCCGTAGGTCTCGCGCAGCGTCCGATACGCCGCGGCAAGGTCGGCGCGGATCGCCGCCGCGCGCGGCCCGGCGCGCGGCTCGTTGAGTTCGAGCACCGCGGCGCCCGAATCGAGCAGCGCCGCGACCAGCACGTCGCGCTGCCCGGGATCCCACGGCCCGCCCGGCGCGATCACAACGGCGGCGTCGCCCGTCAGCCAGCCGGGCGGCAGGTTGAGCAGTGCCGGGCCGCTTCCCTCCGGCCGGACCTGCTCATCGGTCCAGACCCCGACGTATTGCGTGTTCTCCGTCGTGCCGATCGAGGCCGCCCGCGGCTCCGCCGCACCGAGTCCGAGGACCGCCACCGCGGGAAGAACGCCGCGCATCCACCTGGCCCTGCTCACGCCCGCCTCCTGCCTCCGTCCGCGGCGTCGCGCTGCGGACATGGGGGAGCATCGCGCCGATGGCCGCGTGGAATCCCGAAGGTGAGCCGAAACCGTGCCGAAAACCCGCGGACCGGGCGGCGTCACGCGCCGCGGC
>NZ_JAKJIB010000710.1 GCF_021864505.1 Falsiroseomonas oryziterrae | reverse complement strand
CGCGCGCCAGCGGCGCCGGCAGGCCGTCTGCCGCGGTATCGGACAGCGCGGCCCGCGCCCCGGCGGGATCCCCCGCGGCCAGCGCCAAGCGCGCGAGCCGCAGCCCGAGGCGTGCGCGCGACTCGGTCCCCTCCGCCCGCGCCACCGCCTGCGTCATCACCTGGCGCGCACGGTCGGGAAGGTCGAGCGCACCGAGCCGTTCGGCGAGGGTTGCGAGCGCCTCTCCGGCCCCCGCACCGGCCGGGAGCAGCGCGCCATGCGCGTCCAGCAACGCCAGGGCGGCGACCGGCGGCTCGGTCGCCAACGCGGCCAGCAACGCCTCCGTCAGGCGCGGTCGCAGCGCGGCGGCGCTGTCCGGGAAGCCCTGCGCGACATCGCGCAGCGCGTCGAAGGCGCCGCGCGGATCGCCGGCCGCGAGGCGCAACTCGGCCAGCCGCAGCCGCGCGTCGCGTTCGAAGGCGTCGCCGCGCCAGGCAACCAGCACCGCCTCCATCGTCGCGGCGGTGGCCGCGGAATCGGCTTCGCCGGCGGCGAGGCGCAGTTCCGCCGCGCGGCGCATCGCGATC
>NZ_JAKJIB010000071.1 GCF_021864505.1 Falsiroseomonas oryziterrae | reverse complement strand
CGGCGGCATCTTCGGCGCGGCCGGCGGCTCCGGTGTGACGGGCGCCTCGGCGGCGCGCCGCCGCGCCGGCTTCTCGCCGATGCCGAGCTGGTCGCGCAGGATGCGCGGATGCACCTCCTCCACGCCGCCGCGCGGCAGCGCGCCGAGCTGGAAGGGACCGTAGGCGACACGGATCAGCCGTGTCACCTGCAGGCCGAGATGCGCCATCACGCGCCGCACCTCGCGGTTCTTGCCTTCCTTGAGGCTCACGGTGAGCCAGGCATTGGCCCCTTGGCGCGAATCCAGGCCGGCCTCGATCGGACCATAGGCGACGCCTTCGATCGTGACGCCGCGCGGGAGGCCAGCCAGCGCCCGTTCGTCCACCGGGCCGTGCACGCGCACGCGGTAGCGGCGCAGCCACCCGTTGGACGGCAGCTCCAGCCGGCGGGCCAGCTCGCCGTCATTGGTCAGCAGCAGCAGTCCCTCGGAGGTGATGTCGAGACGCCCGACCGACACGACGCGCGGCAGGCCTGGCGGCAGCTTCTCGAACACCGTGGGGCGGCCTTGCGGGTCGCGATGCGTCGTCACCAGCCCGTCCGGCTTGTGGTAGCGGAATAGGCGCGTGCGCTCCGGCGCGGCGACCGGCTTGCCCTCCACCGTGACGCGGTCGCCCGGGGCGACGAAGGTGGCGGGCGTCTCGACGGTCTTGCCGTTGAGCTTGACCTTCCCCTCGGCGATCAGCCGCTCCGCATCGCGGCGGGACGCGACGCCGGCACGGGCGAGGTGCTTGGCGATCCGCTCGCCGCGACCGGGGTCGTCGTTCTCCGGATCGCTCATCGTGACGCCGCCCGCACGAAGGCCTCGAAGATCGCCGGATCGCGCGGGTCCACCGCATATTCCGGGTGCCACTGCACGCCGAGGGCGAAGCGGTAGCCGGGATGCTCGACGCCCTCCACGACGCCGTCCGGCGCCCGGGCATTCACGACGGCCCCCTCGCCCGGCGTCGCGACCGCCTGGTGGTGCGCGCTGTTCACGGCAAGTCGGCTCGCGCCGACGATGGCGGCGAGGAGCGTGTCGCCCGCGACCTCCACCTCATGGCCCGGCTCGGTGCGCGGGTTCGGCTGTTCATGCGGCAGCGCGCCCTCCACCTCATCCGGGATGTGCTGGATCAGCGTGCCGCCGAAAGCGACGGCGAGCAGCTGCTGCCCGCCGCATATGCCGAGGACGGGCATGTCGCGGGCGAGCGCCGCGCGCACAGCCGCGAGCTCGAAATCGGTGCGGCCCGGCTTCAGCGTGACCTTCGGATGCGGCGGCCCGCCGCCCCAGAGGGCGGGATCCACGTCGAAGGCGCCGCCCGTCACGAGCAGCCCGTCCAGCCGGTCCAGATAGTCGGCGGCGAGTTCCGGGTGATGCGGCAGGGCCACCGGAAGACCGCCGGCCTCCACCACGGCGCGGAAGTAGTTCTGCCGGAGGGCGTACCAGGGCAGCCTGGACCAGCCGCCGGCGGGTTCCGCGTCCAGGGTAACGCCGATGATCGGGCGGGAGGCCATGTCCGTTGCTAGACCTGCGCGCCGTGTCGCGGCAAGCATCCGGCATGAATCCGATGGATATCGCGCTGGAGGAGGCGCGCGCGGCGGCGGCGCGCGGCGAGGTGCCGGTCGGCGCCGTGGTTACGGGTGTGGACGGCGCCGTGCTGGCGCGCGCCGGCAACGAGGTCGAGGCGCGGCGCGATCCGTCGGCCCATGCCGAGATGCTGGCACTGCGCGCGGCGGCATCCGCTTCGGGCGACAAGGTACTGCCCGGGGCGACGCTGTGGGTCACGCTGGAGCCCTGCGCGATGTGCGCCGCGGCGATCAGCTTCTTCCGGCTGCGCCGAGTGGTGTTCGGCGCCTACGATCCGAAAGGCGGGGCCGTGGAGCACGGCCCTCGCTTCTTCGCCCAGCCGACCTGCCACCACGCGCCCGAAGTCGTGGGCGGCATGCGGGAGCGGGAGGCCGGCGAACTGCTCCGCTCGTTCTTCGGCGCGCTTCGCCAAGGGGACTGACCAGTTCACGAATCCGCCAGGGCGCGAGCGCGCCCCCGGCGGCGCCGTTGGGCAGGCGATGCCCCAACGGACGAAGCTCGCCCGGATCCTGAAGCGGTCGCGCGCGCTGCCTGGCTGGCTCCGTTACCTGCTGACCGTCCTCCTTGTCGGCGCCGCGGCCGGGCTGCGGCTCGCCGTGGACCGGGAGCCGCTCGGCTATCCGTTCGGCCATCTTCTGGTCACCGTAGTGCTGGCGGCTGCGCTGTTCAACCACGGCGCCGGCCTGCTGGCGACGGGCTTGTCTGCCGTGGTCGGCGTCCTGCTCCACATGCCTCCGTCCGGGTCCCTCGGCCTTCCGTCAGGGCGCGAGGCGGTGGCCCTTGTGCTGTTCCTCGTCACGGCGCTCACGATCACCGTGGTGATGGAGGCGCTCCATCGGGCCGTGGCGAACCTTGAGCGCGCGCAGTTGGCGCTGATCCGGGCGGAACAGGCGCGACGCCTGATCCTGCGCGAGTTCCGTCACCGCACGCGGAACGATCTCGGCTCCCTCGTCGGGTTGCTGATGCTGCGTGCCCGCGTCGCCCCCTCGGACGCCGCGCGGGAGGCCCTGCGCGAGGCAGCCGACCACGCGCTGGCGCTGGCGCGGGTCCATGCGCGGCTCGCGCTCGACGAAGGGCTGGATCGAGATGCCGAGCGGGTCGAGGTGTGCACGCGGGATTTCGTGCATGGGCTGTGCGCCGACATCGAGGCGGCGCAGTTCGGCCAGGGGCTCCGGCCGGTGCGGCTGGCCGCGGCGGCGGACGCGCATGTCATCTCGGCCGAGCGCGCAGTTCCGCTCGGGCTCGTGCTGAACGAGACGGTGACGAACGCGCTGAAATACGCCTTCCCCGAGGACCGCCCCGGCCTCGTCGCCATCCGCTTCACGCGGGAGGAGGATGTCTTCGTGCTGCACGTCGCGGACGACGGCATCGGGCTGCCGCCGGAGGGCGAGTTGGAAGGCGCGCCACCCGGCGCCCCGGCGCGCGATGCCGGGCTCGGCACGCGGCTGCTGCGCGCGCTCGCCGCGCAGCTACGAGGACGCTTCGACCGGCGGCCGGGTGACGATGGCCGCGGCACGGTGGCGGAACTGCGCTTCCCGGTGGTGGAGCCGGGCCGGTAGCCGAGCTAGCGCTCCACCACACCGCCGAAGCGAGGATCCCAGCGCCATGGAGACTGCGGGCCGACGGTGACGCCGCCCTGGAACCTTGGGCCGGGGACATGCCGTGCCTCGCCGTTCAGCACGGCGAGGCCCCGGGCGGAGAGACGCCATCGCTCGCCGGGCTCGATGAGCCGCTGAGCGCCCTCCGCGAGCCGCGCGACATGGTCGCGCAGAATGAGGTCCGTGAGGGCAAAGACCGCATCCGCCGCGTGCACCGCCGCCATCGCCGCCGGAAGGCAGTCGGCGCCGCCCGCCACGGCACGCAGCACGAGCCGCTCGGTCAGCGAGAGGCCGTCGGTGGTCCAGGGCAGATCCTGGAGGTGGCGCCGCAACGCCGAGGCGAGATGCGGGAGGGGCAGGGACCGGCGCCAGAGCGCATCGAGGGCACGCGGATCCTCCGCCGCGAAGGCGGCCCAGGCCTCGGCGCATGTCTCGATCTGCAGGCGCGCCAGCGGTTCGGGGGCGAGCGCCGCGAGTTCGGCGTCGGCCAGTTCGGGGAAGCTGCGCACGCCGTCGGCCGGCATCAGGAAGAGGCGGCCCTCGAGCGCACGCCGATCGGCCAGCAGCGACAGCACGCGCAGCAACGCGGACTGGTCCCAGAGGTCGTGCTCGAACCACAGGAAGACGCGATGAAAACGCGAGAGGCCGTTCAGCGCGGCGTACTCGGCCCCGAGGCGCAGCCGCACATCCGCGAGCGCGGCGCCGTAATGGGCCGCGACGAACCGCGCCCGGCGCGCGAGATAGGTCATAAGGTCGCTCTCGCCGACCGGGCCCTGGCAGACCGGGTCGGCGAAGGCGAGGTACTCGCCCGCCCGGCCCGCCGCCGGCAATCGCTGCCGAAGGTCGTCGCCGGGCCTGATGTGCGCGTCGCTCAGGTCAGAGCCTCTGGTCAGAGCCGGAGGCCGAGGCGGCGGATCATCTCGCCCTCCTCGGCAAAGGTGCGGCGGGCCAGCGTCGCGTAATCCTCCGGCCCGAGATACATCGGCTGCATGTCGAAGCGGTCCAGGACCGCGACGTGGGCGGGGTCGAACAGCGCCTCGCGGAAGGCATCGTGCAGGACGCGCACCACCTCCGGCGCCATGCCGCGCGGACCCGCAAGGCCATAGGGCGAGATCGAGACGATATCGACGCCGCTTTCACGCAGGGTCGGCACGTCCGGGAAGCGCTTCGCGCGCTCGGCCCCCCAGGTCGCAAGCAGGCGAAGCCGGCCGGACTGCACCAGGTCCGCCCAGCCCGAGCTGTCGGCGCTGGCCTGGATCTGGCCGCCGAGCAGCGCCTGCGCGTTCTCCGCCCAGCCGCGGAAAGGGACATGGGTCCACTCGATCCCGCGGCCTCCGGCGATCTGCTCCATGGTGATGTGCAGGGAGGTGCCGACGCCGGGCGTGCCGTAGTTCACGCGGCCGGGGTTGGCCTTCGCATAGTCCAGGAACTCGGCCAGCGTCCGCCACGGCGCGTCGGCGCGCACCACAATGCCGAACAGGTATCCGGTCACGTGGATCACCCAGGTGAAGTCCTCGAGCGGGTTGAACAGCGCCCGCTGCGCCATCTGCGGGTGGCGGAAGACGCTGATCGGCATCTGCGCGAGGACGTGGCCGTCCGGGCGTTCCTGCAGCAGCTGCTGCGCGGCGAGCACGCCGCCGGCGCCAGGTCGGTTCTCGACGATGACGGGCTGGCCGAGGCGGCGCGATGCCTGATCGGCCATAGCCCGCATCTGGATGTCGGTGGTGCCGCCGGCCGCCCATGGCACCAGCAGGCGCACGGCCCGGTCCGGGAAGCGGGCCGGCTGGGCATGGACGCCAGGCGCGGCGAGCAGCGCCCCGGCGCCGAGCAGGGCGGAGCGGCGTCGGAGCAAGGCGCGGAAGGCCCCGGGAGCGCGGTTGCGGGTCATGTACGTTCCTCAGAGTGCCGGCTTCGCCACCGGCTTCCGCCTCATGATGCGAAGCGGCGAGGGAGGGGGCAACAGGGGCAGGCCTCCACTTCGGCATACGTGAACCGCCGGGCGGGCGAGCCGCAAGGAAGGGCGATCCGTCGCTTGCCTTTCTTTTTCCCCATGGCTGCGACATACCCGCGGCGGTTCGACTTCCCTCGACGGAACACGCCTCATGTCCACAGCCCCCGCCGCGCAGATCGTGCCTGTCATCCTGTCGGGCGGCACCGGCACGCGGCTCTGGCCCCTCTCGCGCGAGGGCTATCCGAAGCAGTTTTGGCCTCTCGCCTCGCGCCTGACGATGCTGCAGGACACCGCATCGCGGGCCCGCGGGACGGGGTTCGCTCCGCCCATGGTGGTCTGCAACGACGCGCATCGCTTCCTCGTGGCGGAGCAGATGCGCGAGGCGGGTGCCGACGATGCGCGGATCGTGCTCGAGCCGATGGCGCGGAACTCGGCGGCGGCCATCGCGGCCGCGGCGGTGATCGTGGCCGCCGATCAGCCGGATGCCGTGCTGTGGATCCTCGCAGCCGACCACGCAGTCGCGGATGTGCCGGTCCTGCTCGGCGCGCTGGAAGCCGCCGCCGCGGCGGCACGCGCCGGCCGCATCGCGACCTTCGGCATCAAGCCGATCCGTCCCGAAACCGGCTATGGCTACATCGAGGCAGGCGCCGAGGTCGCCGGAACGGCCGCGGCCGGCCACGCGGCACGCGAGGTCGCGCGTTTCCTCGAGAAGCCGGACGCCGCGACCGCGCAGGGCTTCGTCGCCGGGGGACGGCACCTGTGGAACAGCGGGATGTTCGTCGCCACCGCCCGCACGCTGCTCGCGGAGCTTGAGGCGCATGCGCCGGCGGTCCTTGCCGCGGTCCGGAGGGCGGTGGAGGGCGATTCGCGCGACCTCGGCTTCATCCGACTCGGCGCCGCCTTCGCGGATGCCCCCTCGATCTCGATCGACCATGCGGTGATGGAGAAGACAGGGTTGGCCGCCGTCGTGCCCTGCGATCCCGGCTGGTCCGACGTCGGCGCATGGGACTCGCTCTGGGACATCGCGCCGAAGGATGCCGCAGGGAACGTCGCCAGCGGCCCGGTCTCGCTGCTCGACTCGCGGAACTGCCTCGTGCGGTCCGAGGGCATCCTCGCCGGCGTCGTCGGCCTCGACGACGTCGTGCTGGTCGTGACCGACGACGCGGTGCTGGCGTGCCGGCGCGACCGCGCGCAGGACGTGAAGAAGCTGGTGGACCAGCTCAAGGCGCAGGGCCGCAAGGAGGCGACGGAGCACCGCAAGGTCTACCGGCCCTGGGGCAGCTACGAGGGGATCGCGCTCGGCAACCGCTTCCAGGTCAAGCGCATCACGGTGCGGCCCGGCGCCAAGCTGAGCCTGCAGAAGCATTTCCACCGGGCCGAGCACTGGGTGGTGGTCGGCGGCACGGCGATCGTCGAGCGCGACAAGGAACGCATCCTGCTGCGCGAGAACGAGAGCGTGTACCTTCCGCTCGGCTGCGTCCACCGCATGGAGAACCCGGGCATGATCCCGCTGACGATCATCGAGGTGCAGTCCGGCCCCTATCTCGGCGAGGACGACATCGTCCGCTTCGAGGACACCTACGGGCGCAGCTGACAGCGCAGCAGCCGGGGGCGCGGTGGAGCCGGGGGCCAGGAAGCAGAGCGGGCTGCTGGCGCGCGCCGATGCATGTCGTGACTCGGGCGACTGGGCGGGCGCAGCAGAGCTCTACGCCGCCTGGCTCGCGCGCGACCCGCAGGACGCGGCGATCTGGATCCAGCACGGCCATTGCGTGAAGGAGGCGGGCGACCCCGCCGCGTCGCTCGACAGCTATCGGCGCGCGGCAGAACTGCGCCCTGACGATGCCGACCTCGCCGTGCAGCTCGGACATGCCTGCAAGCTGACCGGCGACCTTCCGGCGGCCCGCGCCGCATATGCGCGGGCGCTGGAGCTGGCGCCTGCGAACGAGGCCGCATGGCGGGAAGTGGTGGCGCTAGCGGCCGCCGGGGTCGAGGCCCCGGTCAGCGACCATGGCGGGTTCAGCCTGCTCGGCGATCCGCGTCTCGCCTTCGACGTGTCCGACCTGCTGTCCTGGTTCGGCACGCATCGCGCGCCCAGCGGGATCCAGCGCATCCAGATGGAGATCGGCACGGCGCTGCTGGCGCCGGATGCGGCCGTGGCGGCGCTGCGGCTCGTGTTGTTCCGGCCGGACCGAGGCACCTGGCGCGAACTGCCGCGCGAGGCCTTCCGGCGCCTCTGCGCCCTGGCGCGCAGCGGCGGCGACCCCGCCGAGGCGGCCTGGCGCGCGACGCTGGGTGAAGTCGGCGCGATGCTGGATGCCGCGCCCGACCTGCATCCGCTCGACGCGGAGTGGCTGGTCAATCTCGGGACGTCCTGGCAGTTGCCGGGCTATCATCAGGCGGTCCGCGCGGCGCGCGGCACGACCGGGCTGCGCTACGCAGCGCTGGTGCACGACATCGGCCCGCTGACGATGCCGGAGCACAGCGAACCCGAGACGACGGTCCGCTTCGCGCGCTGGTTCGCCTCGCTCGGGCTCGAAGCCGACCTGCTGCTCGCCGTATCGGCGGCGACGCGGGACGAGATGCTACGGCTGGCCGCGGACGAGTTGCGCGTCGTGTCCCTCGCGCCGGTTCGGCTCATGCGCCCGGATGCGAGGCCCGCCGCCGCTTCGGCCGGGGCGGAAGCAGAGGCTGCGGCCCCGCCAACACGGCCCTACACTCTCTTCGTCGGCACGATCGAGAGCCGCAAGGACCACCTGTTCGTCCTGAACGCCTGGCTCGCAGGCTGGCGCCGGCATGGCGACGCCTGGCCGATGCTTGTCCTGGCCGGGCGCGCGGGCTTCGGCGCCGAGCACGCACTCGCGCTGCTGCGGGACGCGCCCGGGCTGCGCAGCCACGCGCTCTGGATCGCGGAGGCTTCGGATGCCACCGTCGCGGCGCTGCGGCGCGACGCGCTGTTCGCCATCTACCACTCGCGCCACGAAGGCTGGGGCCTGCCGGTGACCGAGGCGCTGGCATCGGGGAAGGCGGTCGTGGCGCCGGCTCTGCCGGCCCTGATGGAAGCCGGTCAGGGCCTCGCCTTGCATTACGCCCCAGGCAGCGAGCCCGAGTTCCTTGAGCACGTCGAGCGACTTGCCTTCGATCCCGCGTTCCGGACGGAGCAGCAGGCGCGAATTGCCGCCGCAGTCAGCCTGCGCAGCTGGCGCGCGGTGGCGGACGACCTCCTCCGGTCGCTGTCTGAGGCGCGCGGCGCCTCTCGCGCGGCGGCCGAGGTGCCGCCACTCGGCACGGTGCACGACCTGCGCGCGGGACGCTCGTCACGCCCCAGCCTCGCCACGGCCTGGGCAGAGATGCTCCGGGTCGGCGCCGGATGGCATGCGCCGGAGGCCGAGGGATGCCGGACGCGGCCCGGATGCGCAGGCTTGATGCTGCCGCTGCCCGAGGGGGTGGCTGGCCCCCTTCGCCTGCACGTCGCGCTTCGCGGGGCGGAGGCGCCACGGCGGGTCACCTTGCGGCTCGGTCGCGCGCAGCGTCGGGCCGTCGATGTCGAGGCGGGTGCCCGCATCGTCGTAGTGCTGGAGGTCCTCGAACCGGGCCCGGTCGCCGAGGTGACGATCGAGGTCGCGCCGCCGCCCGACGATCCGGCACCGGAGATCGGCATCGGCGTCGTCGCCGTGATGGCCTGCGCGCCGCACGACAGCGCGGCGCGCCTCGCCTTCCTGGAGACGCTCGCCCTCGTCTGGCCCGAGGTCGCTTGAACGGGGCGGCAGACGCCGCCCCGTCCCGTTCAGTTGAAGAAGACCCGCGCCGACAGCGCCGTCTGGAAGATCAGGTTGAACAGGTCGCGCGTCAGCTGGAAGTTCTTCGGATCCAGCCGCGGCAGCGCGATCAGCTCGTCGCCGGGCTGCGGCGGCTCGGTCGGCTCGAGGACCAGCTCGCCGCTGGCGCGTCGGATCATCAGGGCGTTGTCCTCGCCGCGCTCGGCGAAGCCGCCGGCCGCGCGGATGAACTCCGCCACCGTCATGTTCGGCCGCCAGACCACCGCCTGCGGCGCGCGGACCTCACCGGACACCAGCACAGTCTCGACACGCTCGGGGATGACGATGGTGTCGCCGTCCTGCAGGCGGATGTCGGCGCAGCGTCCCGTGCGGTCCATCACCACGAGGCGGCCTTCTGGCTGCGTCCGCCTGGCGCGCTGGATGTAGTTCGTGACGAGATTGGCCTCGGAGGCTCGCACTTCGGCGACGCCGGTGGTGGCGGAGACGGTCAGGAAGAGCTGACGCTCCAGCCGGTCGAGCGCCTCGTTGATGATGCGCTGCTGCTGCAGCGCCAGCCCCGGGCGCAGCAGGAAGACGCCGCGCGTATTAGCCAGCCTGGGGTCCACCTCGACATGGTCGAGCAGGGTGCAGAGCGTGGCGTCGCGGGAGGCGATCAGGACCGACGGGCCGATCCGGCTGCCCTCGATGCTGACGCGGACCGTCGGCGCCGGGGCGTCGGTGATGAAGCTGACGGTGTCCTGGTCCATCAGCTGTTGCGAGGCGAGCTCGCGCACCGTGACGTAGCGGGCGAAAGGCTGGCCATTGCGGGTGCCGCGGATCACCGCGTTCGTCGCCGCGGGCAGTGGCGCAGCGAGGCGGATCAGCTCGGCGCCCGACATGGTGCGGCCGGAGACCTCGAAGAGGAAGTTGTTGCGCACCGCGCCGTCGGCGCCGACCATGGCGCCCTGCGGGGCAACGATCACGGTGTCGCCCTGCTGGAAGGTGACGTCGGGCAGGCTGCCGGTGAGCAGGAAGCGGTAGAGATCGACCCGGGCGACGTCGCGGCCGCCGCGGCGGATGATGACGTCGCGGTACGACCCGCGGCCGGGATCCACGCCGCCGGCACGCGCGAGGAAGTCGAGGACGCTGTCGGAGCCGGAGCCGAGGTGCCGCCCCGGCAGCCGGACGAAGCCGGTGACGAAGACGCCGACCGAGCCGGTGGACACGACCATCGCGTAGATCTGCACCTGCTGGGCGTAGATCCGGCGCACCTCCGCCTCCACCACGCGCTGCACGTCGCCGGCGCGGGTGCCGGCGAGACGGATCGGGCCGACCTGCGGCAGGAAGACGTTGCCGTCGTTGTCGATCGGGGCGACCACGTTGCCCTCGACGAAGCCCCAGACGGTGATGGAAACGCGGTCGCCGGGGCCGAGCACGTAGTTCGGGTTCGGCGCCTCGGTCCGGGCAGGGATGCCGCGGGTGAACAGCGTCGCGCCGAAGACGGCGGTGGCCGGCCCCGCCACGCGGCCCGGCTCGCCGAGCGGCCCCACCGCCGTGGGTCCGCCTTCGGCGGCCGTCGCGGTACCCTGGCGCTGGATGACCGGGTCGTTGCGCTCGAGCAGTCCGTCCGCGAGCGGCGCCGTGCCGCCGGGTTGCAGCGGGGTCGGCTGCACCGGCATCGGCGCGCTGGGCCCGCGCATCAGCACGCGCCCCGGCGCGTTCGGCGCGGCGATCTGGGCCAGGACGGGGCCGGCGAAGGCCACGCCCGCAAGAGCCAGGCAACCTAGTCTGAAGGATCGCAGTGCCATCTCAGTTCGCATGCTCGCGTGCGCTGACCACCAGCAGCCAGCCGATGCCGAACAGCACCGAGAGGCTGATGAAGACCGTGAAGGTGTTGAAGGTGCCGCGCGGGTAGCGCGGCCATTCCGGCAGGTGCGGATCCGCCACCCGCATGATGAACACCTGCTGGCGGATCGCATCCGACCTCGCCTGCTCGAGCGAGGTGACGGCGGAGGCAAGCTGGCGGTCGGCAAGCTGCCGCTCGAGTTCCAGCCGCTCGAAGGAGGCGACCTGCTGGGTCAGCGCCTCCTCACCCCGCGTGACGCGCTGGCGCTCGGCGGCGATCTGCGCCTGCAGCGCGGCGATCCGGTTCTGCAGAATCTGCAGCTGCGGGTTGTCGGGCCGCATGAAGGCGCGCCGCTCAGCCAGTTCGGTACGGGCCTGGGCGAGCGTGTTGTTGAGGGCCGCGAGCGTGCTCATGGCGCCGGTCGCGGCCGCCTGCGGGTCGAAGGCGGCCTCGCGCTCGCGGAAGGCGATCAACGCCTCGCGCGCGGCAAGCACGCGCGCTTCGGCCTTCTCCACATCCTCCTGCGCCGCGCGCATCGTGTCGGCGATCGAACGGGCGGAGAAGGTGTTGACCAGCGTCTCGGACGCCTGGAGCAGGCGCGCCGCCAGGCCTTGCGCGTCCTCCGGACGATAGGCCTGGACGCGCAGTCGCAGGACCGCGGTTTCCGGGTCGAACTCCGCCATCACGCGGCGACGCCAGTACCAGAGCAGCCATTCCGCCTGCGGCTCGCTCCACCAGAGCCGCGACAGCGCATCCGCCTCCGGAACGCGCCACAGCCCGACGATGTCGGTGTCTCGGCGGATCGCCGCGACGGCCGCATGGCTGTCGATGTAGGCGAGGACCGCGCGCGCCTCCTCCATGGCCGGCCGCGAGGTCGCGAAGGCGCCCGCCATGCCGCCGCCGCGCCCGTCGGCGCCGGCTCCGGCGGAGGCCATCGCGCCGCGGTTGCGCACGACGAAGCTCGCCTCCGACTCGTACAGCGGAGCCGCGACGAAGGCGTAGTAGGCGGCGAGGATCGCCGTCGGCACCAGCACGAGCAGCGCGAACCACCGCCCGATGCGCGAGGTGCGGCGGCGCCGGCTTGGCGGGGGAGGCAGCCGGGCGGCGGACGGCTCGACGCCGCTCGCCGCCAGCGGCTCAGAGGGCCTCGTAGGTGGCGATAGCTTCATCGAGGTCCTCGAAGAACGTCAGGTAGCCGTCATGCAGGATGGCGGCAGTGCGGCAGAAGGTGCGGATGTGGACGGCGCTGTGGCTGACCATCACCACTGCCCGGTCCCGAAGCCGGGTCTCGAGCGCAAGCTGCGTGCGCTCGATGAAGCGATGGTCGCCGACGCTCGTCGCCTCGTCGATCAGGTAGCAGTCGAAGTCCATCGCCATCGACAGCCCGAGCAGCAGCCGCGACATCATGCCGGCCGAGTAGGTGGCGACCGGCATGTCCATGTAGCTGCCGAGCTCGGCGAAGTGGTCCACCGCCTCCACGAGCTCCTCCGGATCGAGGTCGTAGATGCGCGCGACGAAGCGGGCATTGTCGGACCCGGTGAGCTGGGAATGCACGCCGATGCCGTGCGCGAGCGGCCAGGACACGGTCATGCGGCGCTCGATCGCGCCGCTCGACGGATACTCGACGCCGCCGAGCAGGCGGATGAGCGTGGACTTGCCGGAGCCGTTCCGCCCGAGGATGCCGAGCCGGTCGCCGGGCCGGATCACCGCGGTGGTGTCGCGCAGGATCCAGCGCCGGCCGAAGCCGCGGACCGCATAGAACTTGCTGACGCCGTCCAGCAGGATCATCGGCTAGAACTCGAGCCGCGGGCGCACAGCGCGCAGCGCGGCGAGGCCCAGCAGGTTCACGATGCCGACCCAGAACACGACGTAGCCGATATCGAAGTAGCTTGGCAGAAGGTGCCCGAAGAAACCTTCGCGCACCATCTCGTGGATGTGCGCCTGCGGATTCCAGAGCAGCACCGCGCGGATCGACGGGTCCAGGGAATGCAGAGGGATCAGCGCGCCGGATAGCGGCAGCGACAGGTAGACCAGCGGATGGATCAGACGCTCCGCGATCTCGGACGCGGCGGCGGCGGCGGCGGCGCAGAGGCCGAGACCATGCGCGAACAGGAACAACAGCACCAGCCCGACGAGCAGGATCGGGATCGAGTTCGGCAGCAGGTCGGCCCAGACCGCGACGCCGAACACGATCAGCGCCATGATCGTGATGATCGCGGCGAATTCGAGCGCGTGCCGGGCGAGAACGACGTCCAGCAGCTTGATCTGCTGGTGGTAGAGCAGCGTCATGTTCGCCTGCAGCGTCCCCGGCGCGCGGGAAACGATGGCGCGGAAGGTGAAGTAGGGCAGGTAGCCGACCAGCGCGAAGACGAAGATCGGAATGCCCGGATACGGGTTGGTGGGCGCGAAGGCCCACCTGATCGTGGCGATCGCACCGGCCAGCAGCAGCGGCTCCAGGAACAGCCACAGGAAGCCGAGCTGGTTCCGACCGAACCGGGTCTGCATCTCGCGCAGGAGAAGCGCCTGGATCACGCGCAGCTGCAGCCGCGCGCCGCGCAGCGTGCGCGAGACGCCGCCCGGGTCGCCGAGGCGGCTTGCGCCGCTCACGGACGCCCCGCGACGGCGCCCGGCAACAACGGTCGCGCGGAGGACCAGCCCGCATCCCCCAGGCAGACGAGTTGCGAACGCTGCGACATGCCGGCGCCGACCAGCACCTCGCGGCATTCACGTCCGCTCGCGGCATGGTAGCTGCGCAGCAGGCGCACATTCGCGGGCTGGCCATCGGCCAGGAGGATCCGGCTCTGCGTGCCGGGCGCCGCCTGGGCCGCGAAGGCGGCGATCGGATCGGCGGGCGGGGCGAGATCCGGACCGACCGCGCGGACCGGACCTTCGGCCTGGCCTCCTCCGCAGGCGGCCAGAAACACGGGAAGCGCCAGGGCCGGGCCAAGGCGCCGAGCGCCGGCACACAGCCGCCGGA
This sequence comes from Falsiroseomonas oryziterrae, assembly GCF_021864505.1. GTDB lineage: Bacteria > Pseudomonadota > Alphaproteobacteria > Acetobacterales > Acetobacteraceae > Falsiroseomonas > Falsiroseomonas oryziterrae. The sequence continues at coordinate 457 of NZ_JAKJIB010000071.1, read as the reverse complement.
CGGAAGCGGATAAGGGGCGAGTCATCGCCGCGGACCCTAGCGGAAGCGCGGAGTCGAGGCAAAACGGTATGACGAAGCGCAACAGTATCCGCGCACCGGTTGCTGCACCGCTGCCGGTTGTCCTCGTTGTCGCGTAGTCTAGTCCGGTGCCGGACCTTCCGCTCCGATCGCTGTCCGCCGTGACGCTGCCCACCGGGCTGCTTGCGCGCTGGCCGCACCTCCCCGCCTTCTGGCCCGGGCGCGAGGTGCGCGGCGGGCCGGACGCCGCGCACCTGCCCTTCGCGCAAGGTCCGTTCCGGCCGCCGCGGCTCGGGGGGCGGCAGATGCCGGTCGCGCTGGTCCTTGGCGAGCCTCCCGACCCGCTCGCAGCGGCGCTGGCACACCCTGCGACCGATCATCGCGCGATCCCTGGCGTCCTGGCGCGGATCGCCGGCGAGCGCATCGGAGATCGGAAGAG
>NZ_JAKJIB010000709.1 GCF_021864505.1 Falsiroseomonas oryziterrae | reverse complement strand
CAGTCCGCCCAGGGCAGCACCAAGCCGCAGCTCACCATCGTCTTCGAGACCGGCACCACCACCCCGCCCGCCTCCCTCGCCCTCTCCGGCCCGCTCACCCAGCCCGAGGGCAACAGCGGCTCCACCACCTTCGCCTTCACCGTCACCCGCTCCGGCGACACCACGCAGCCCGCCAGCGCAAGCTGGGCCGTCGCCGGCAGCGGCACCAACCCGGCCAGCGCCAACGACTTCGCCGGCGCCACCCTGCCCGCCGGAACCGTCAGCTTCGCCCCCGGCGAAAACTCCCAGACCATCGCCGTCCAGGTCGCCGGCGACACCACCGTCGAACCCAATGAGACCTTCACCCTCACCCTCTCCAACCCAACCGGCGCCACCATCGCCAACGCCTCCACCACCGCAACCATCACCAACGACGACGTGGCGAGCACACCGAACCGGGTCACGGTGACCTTCCAGCAGGGTGTCGGCGGCTATGCCGGCACGGTGGACACCAACCTGCGGGGTGCGGATCCGACGACGAGCTACGCGGTCGCCAAGCAGCTCTTCACCGACACCGAGACGGGCGGCGCGCC
>NZ_JAKJIB010000708.1 GCF_021864505.1 Falsiroseomonas oryziterrae | reverse complement strand
CAGGTCCCGGGGTCGATGCGCCGTTCGCCGTCGTGGTCCGCCGCCTCGCCCAGCAGGCGCTTCAGCGCGGGCTGCAGCGCAAGCGCGGCCGGCGACGGCACCAGGCCCTGGCTGCCGCGCGCCAGCAGCGGATCGCGCAGCAGCGCGCGCAGCCGCCCGAGCGCACGGCTCATCGCCGGCTGGCTCATGTTTGCCGCCTCCGCGGCGGCGGTGACGCTGCGGAGCTCGATCAGGAGGTCGAGCAGCACGAGCAGGTTCAAGTCCACGCCGCGTAAATTCACTTCGCGCATGGAGCCAATATCAAACATGCAGTGGAGTAATGCCAGCGCGGCGGCCAGCTTGGCCGGCACCGCGGCGCCCCGCCGCCCCTGCACAGGAGAGACGCCATGCTCGCCCTCATCGGCATCACCGGCCAGACCGGCTCCGCCGCCGCCGCCACCCTGCTCCGCCAGGGCCACCGCCTGCGCGCCCTGGTGCGCGATCCCGCGCGCGCCGCGGCCTGGGCCAGGCAGGGCGTGGCGCTGGAGGCGGGCGACGTCACCGACCCCGACGCGCTGCGCCGCAGCTTCGACGG
>NZ_JAKJIB010000707.1 GCF_021864505.1 Falsiroseomonas oryziterrae | reverse complement strand
GGCCCCGACGCGAAGCTGACGGCGCCGCGCCAGGCAGTGGAGGCCGCGCAGGCCGAGGTCACGCGCCTCGCCACGCAGCGCGAGCAGGCCTCCGCCGCGCTCGCCGCTGCCGAGGCGCGCATGGCCGAGATCGGCCGGGCGATCGCGGAAGCCGAATCGCGCCTGCAGTCGCTCCCTGTTCCGCCGGCGAACTGAGACCGGCGGGGATTGCTCCCGGAAGCGTGACGGGGTCCTGCCCGTCACGTGAATGGCGGCGATGGCGTGTCGGTCGTTCCCTGGCGGGACGCCAGGGGATGACCGCATGACCGCGCAAAGCTGGAACCCGCTCGACTGGACACGCCCATCGCAGATCGCGGCGGGCTTGCTGCTGCTGCTAGCTGTCCTGGGCTGGGGCCTTGCCTTCAGCCGCGGCGGCACGCTGAACGAGGCCCGGGAACAGCAACGCGCGGCGCAGGCGCGCGCCGGCCAGCTCGAGCAGACCTTGGCGCAGGAGCGCCAGGCTGCCGGCGACCTCGCCGCCATCACGCAGCGGCGCGAGGCGGCGGAGCGCGCCCGGGCCGAGGCCGAGGCCCGCG
>NZ_JAKJIB010000706.1 GCF_021864505.1 Falsiroseomonas oryziterrae | reverse complement strand
CCGCCGCGCGCCGCTGACGGATCGCGGTGAAGCGGTTCTGGGACCGCGCCGAGCCCAGCGCGGCTGACGGCCGCTTCGCCGTCCTGCTCGACGGCCGCCCCCTCCGCCTGCCGGGCGGCACGGCGCTGCGCGTCGACAGCCGCGCGCTGGCCGAGGCGCTCGCCGAGGAATGGGGGGCGGCGGGCGGCACGAAGGGCGGCGAGTTCACCCATGACGACGTCCCGCTGACCCGCGTCGTCGGCACCGCGGAGGAGCGCATCGCGCCCGACCCGGCGCCGACCGTCGCCGCGATCGCGAAATACGCCGAGACCGACCTGCTCTGCTACCGCGCGGAGGATCTGCGCCTGGCCGACCGGCAGGCGGCCGCGTGGGATCCGATCCTCGACTGGGCGACGCTCACCTTCGATGCGCCGCTGCGCGTGACGAGCGGCGTGATGCCCGTCGCGCAGGACGCGCAGGCACTCTCCGCGCTCTCGCGCGCCGTCGCCGCGCTTGCGCCCGTGCCGCTCGCCGCCCTCGGCGTCGCCGTCCCCGCGCTCGGCTCGCTCGTGCTCGGCCTCGCCCTCGGCGCGGGCCGCA
>NZ_JAKJIB010000705.1 GCF_021864505.1 Falsiroseomonas oryziterrae | reverse complement strand
CACCGGTGGTCTGCTGCGAATCGCCGGTCGCATTGCCGGCCGGATTGGTGGTGCGGCCGGTGCCTTGCGCCGTGCCCATGCCCGCGCTGCCCGTGTTCGGCGCCTGGCCGGTGTCGGAGCCGGTGGTCGCCGCGCCCCGCGCCGCCGGCGCGCCGCCGAGCGGGCCCTGCTGCGGCGTGGTCTGGGTGGTCCCCTGCATCTGGCTGCTGCCGCCGGTGTTCGCCTGGCCGAAGGCCAGCAGCGGGGCGGCGCAGAATGCAGCGGCGGTCGTCATCAACAGGTAGTGTCGTGTGCGGATCACGGCTGATCCTTTCTTCGTGGGGGGGTCCCGTGGCAGCCGCAACGCACCCTGCGCTGGCCGGGTTTCGGTGGGCGCACCGTCCCGTCATGGCCGTCCGGCGCGCGGCGCGGGTCGCCACCCGGGCCGATGGCATGGCAGAACGTCGCCATGCCGCAGCAGAGGCGCCCCGCCGGCCCGCCCCCCGACGCGGCGCGGTTGCAGGAGGCCGCGCTCGCGCACCTCGCACGCTTCGCCGCCACAGAGGCCGGGCTGCGCCGCGTGCTGCTGCGTCGTGTCGATCGCTG
>NZ_JAKJIB010000704.1 GCF_021864505.1 Falsiroseomonas oryziterrae | reverse complement strand
GGGCCGCGACGCCCGCCCGCCGCGCCGCCCTGAGGCGCCTCGGGCTGCGGGCGGCGTAACCTCGCCGCCGCCCAGGGCGAAGCGTACGGGGCTCCAGCATCGCGACAGCGGGTCGTGCGGGGGGCGCAGGCGGGATAGGCTCGCAATGTCCGATGTCACCGCAGACCGCCTGCTCTTCGTTCGGCCCGCCGTGACCGCCCCGTCCGCCGGTACGGTCGGGGAGGCGCGGGAGGCGCGCTGGTCGCGGCTGATGGCCTCCGCCCAGGCCGGGGACGCGGCGGCCTACGACGCGCTGCTGCGCGACTGCCTGCCGCTCCTGCGCGCCGTCTGCCGCGCCCGGCTCCGCGATCCGGCGGAGGCGGAGGATGCGGTCCAGGACGCGCTGCTCACGCTGCACCGCATCCGGCACACCTACGACCCGGCCCGCCCCTTCCGGCCCTGGCTGGTGGCGATCGGCGACCGGCGGGCGCTCGACCGGGCGCGCCGCCGCGGGCGCGCCGCCAATCGCGAGGTCGGTCTGGAGGTGGCGGCGGAGCTGGCCTCCGGCGCGCCGGCCGCCGATGACGATGTCGCGGCGCGGCGCGAGGCG
>NZ_JAKJIB010000703.1 GCF_021864505.1 Falsiroseomonas oryziterrae | reverse complement strand
CTCTGGGCGGCCACCGCCGCGCCGGCACCCGACCTCGCCCCGCTCGACGGCGTGCAGGAGGCCGAGGTCGCGATCGTCGGCGCGGGCTACACCGGCCTGGCCACGGCGCTCGCGCTGGCCGGGCGCGGCGTCGCGGTGACGGTGCTCGAAGCGACGGAGCCCGGCGCGGGCGCCTCGGGCGCCAATGGCGGCCAGGTGATCCCGGGGCTGCGGCACCTCGCCTCCGACCTCGTCGCCGCCTTTGGCGAGACGCTCGGGCGACGGCTGCACGCGCATGGCGCCGGTGATGCCGACCGGCTGTTCGGGATCGTGGCGAAGCACGGCATCGCCTGCGACGCGACGCGCAGCGGCTACATCCAGGTCGCCGACACGCCGGTCGCGCTGGCCGAGGCGCGACAGCGCCACGACGCCTGGGCTGCGCTCGGCGCACCGGTGCGCTGGCTGGATGCGGAGGAAGCGCGCGCGATGACCGGGGCGGAGGGGTATCTCGGCGGCTGGCTGGACGCGCGCGGCGGCACGGTACAGCCGCTGTCACTCGCCCGCGGCCTGGCGCGGGCGGCGATGGAGGCCGGTGCCCGCGTGCACGCGCC
>NZ_JAKJIB010000702.1 GCF_021864505.1 Falsiroseomonas oryziterrae | reverse complement strand
CAGCTGCGCCGCGCCGCCGGCGGGCCGGATGCGGCCGCTGCCCTTAGGGCCGCGACCGGCCTGCATACCAGCCTGCTCGACGCCGAAGGGCGGCTGCTGGCGGACACGCGACCGCCGCCCGGCATGCCCGCCGCTGCACGCGAAGCCGCCCTGGCGCTCGCCACCTCGGGCCGGCTGGTCTCGCCGCTGGTCGAGGATCCGGCCTCGGGCGGCCATGCGCTGCTGCTCGCCGAGCCGGCAGCCGCGGGGCTGCTCGTGCTCGCCCTCCCCGCCGCGCGGCTGCAGCCGCTGCTGCTCACCGCGGATGGCGCGCCCTTCGACGAAACGCGCTTCCCGGCGGTCGCCGACGAGACCGGCCGCATCGTCGCCAGGGGGCACGAGCCGGAGCGCTTCGTCGGGCAGCCGATGCCCGGCCCGGCGCGGGCTGCGCTGCTCGGCGCGCCCGAAGGGCGCTGGGAGGGACGCAACGTCGCCGGCCTGCCCGTCGTCGTGCTGCATGCGCGCTCGCCGCTCAGCGGACTCAGCGTCGGCATGGGGATCACGCCCGCTTCCCTCGCCCAGCCCTATCGCGAGGCCGCGCTGCTGCTGGTG
>NZ_JAKJIB010000701.1 GCF_021864505.1 Falsiroseomonas oryziterrae | reverse complement strand
GGCATCGAGCTCGGCGGCGAGGCGCGCGGCGGATCGCGCGCGGACGGCGCGGCGCAACGGCCAGGCGAGCAGCCCGCAGGCGACGGCGGCGAGCGCCCAGACCAGCACGCGGTCGTTCTGCACCAGCCACGCGAAGCCGAGGCCGAGCAGAGCGACCCAGGGCGCGGCCATCAGCGCGACGAGCAGGATCTCGCGCCAGTATGTCCGGAGTCGCCGCGTCATGCCGGCTTGCTCCGGCGCACGGCGTCGGCGAGCGCGTCCTGGAAGGCGCGGCGGACCTCGTCCGGCGGCGCGGCCTCGCCGCGGCGGGCATGGGCGAGCCAGACGCAGGCGGCCTCGCCGAGGCCGTAGGTGATGGCGAAGGCGGCCGCGGCGTTCAGCGTGCCGCCGAGCAGCGTGCCGATGCCGGGGATCAGCTTCGCGACCTCGCGCAGCCCGTATTGCAGCGCGGCCCAGAGCGCGGCGCCGCCGCCAATGGCAGCAGCAAAGGCGGCGATGTCGGCGCGCGTCCAGGCGACGCCGTAGCGCGCGGCGAGCGCGTTCAGCATCAGCGCGTTCGCGCTCGCCACGCCGCCGACGCCGAGCAGCGGCACGGGCACG
>NZ_JAKJIB010000700.1 GCF_021864505.1 Falsiroseomonas oryziterrae | reverse complement strand
GCCCTCCGCCCGCCACAGGGCGCGGAACGCGGCGCCGGCGCGGTCCTCGCCGAGTGCGGTCACCATCGCCACGCGCGCGCCGCTGCGCGCGGCGGCAACGGCGGCGTTGGAGGCGTCGCCGCCGAAGCCCTCCAGATAGAGGCGCCGGCCGTCGCCGCTGTCCGGCTGCTGGTTGAACTCCAGCATCGGTTCGCCGAAGCAGAGCAGGTCGCTCATGCCTGCATGAGCCCGAGCACGTCGCGCGCCGCGGCCTCCACCGCCGCACGCTCGCCCCGCGCCAGCAGCCCTTCGTCCACCAGCCGCCCGCCGATGCCGACGAAGGCGGCGCCGGCGGCGAAGTAGTCGGGCGCGTTGCGGGCATCCACGCCGCCGGTCGGGCAGAAGACCACGTCGGGGAAGACGGCGCGCAGCGCCTTGATGTGCGCGGGCCCGCCGGCGGAGGACGCCGGGAAGATCTTCACCGCATCGGCACCCGCGGCGAGGGCCGCGCGCACCTCGGTCGGCGTCATGGCGCCGAGCAGCGCGCAGGCGCCGCGGGCGCGCGCGGCCTCCGCCACCGCGGCATCCACCCAGGGCGCGACGAGGAAGCGCGCGCCGGCGTCGA
>NZ_JAKJIB010000070.1 GCF_021864505.1 Falsiroseomonas oryziterrae | reverse complement strand
TGCGCTGCGCGCCGCGCCGGTCGTGATCGCGGCGCTGGAGGCGATGCCGGAGGCGCTGGCCGCCTACGCCGCGGGCGCCGGTCGCGCGTTGCGCCTGCTGCCCGACCCCACCCTGGCGGCCGGGCGGGAGCAGCTGGAGGAGGCGCGATGAGCGGCACGCAGGCGGCGCCGAAACGCCCGCGCCGCTGCCCGATCTGCGGCAAGCCGCTGGCCGCGGGGCAGCGTTTCTGTTCCGAGCGATGCGAGCAGGTCGATCTCGGCCGCTGGCTGACGGGCGCCTATGCGATCCCCGCCGGGGAGGAGCCGGAGGAGGACGAGGGGACGGGTGGACAGGCCTGAGGCCGTCCGCTATCACGCGCGCCTCTGCCGGGCGGCCCTGACGGGTCCGCTGCTATGGGCCCAGGTAGCTCAGTTGGTAGAGCATGCGACTGAAAATCGCAGTGTCGCTGGTTCGATTCCGGCCCTGGGCACCATCTTTTCCGTCTCCAGATCCACGATGATGGCCGAGGATCTGCGCGCCCATTGTCAGCCACGCCCGGCGAGATCCGTGAGCGCATGGTGAGCACCTGCCGCCCGCTCCCCCTGACCTGCTGACGCTTGAGATCTCGCCCTGGCCGATAGCTGGCCTGAGGCCGAGCTCGACGGACTGGTCGCTGCGAAGCTCCACGCGCTCGTCATCGATGAGATCGACCCACCCACGCGTCGCCTGTTCTTCCATCGCTCCTGTTCCAGGGAACGCGGCCGGGTTTCCACGCAAACTCGTGCACTGATCCGAGAAGAGGCGTCATCGGCCTGTGCCGACCGTCATCGCTGCCTTGCAGATCGCCATCAGCGCGTTTGCTCGGGCTCTCGGCCCGCTCGGCGGGTGCGCCAAAGCGGGCGAGTGCGATCCGAACGCGCGTCGTGTGCCGCTCTCGGAGGACGAAGCTCAGCACCTCCGGCTTCGCTGTCGCTTTGCGTCTAGCGGTACAGAGGAGCTAAGCCGGGTGAGCGCGCTGCTATCGCCGGGTTGGGCGGGCGGTCGACTGCCGGCTGGACGGCCATTCGGAGCTCAAACGCCGAAGGTGATCCCCTCCTTCTTGTACATCTCCTTCACCAGCTTGAGGATCACGCCGATTTCCGGCGACCTGTCGCCCTTGCGCGTGCTCATGATGATAGGCGCGACGGCCCCGGGCTCGTCCAGCCTCCGGTAGACAACGTTGTCGCGGCGCAGGCGCTCGACGGAGGCAGGGACGATACAGATCCCGGTATCTGCGGCGACGAGGCCGAGCGCGGTCTGCAGCTCGCGGACTTCGTGCACCGCCTGCGGCTTCACGTCCCGCTCGCGGAACAGCGCCAGCACCTGGTCCGCGTAGCTCGGCCGCGGCGCCTTCGGATAGACGACGAGCGGGTCGCCCGCGAGCTCCTCGAGCTTCAGCAGGCCGGTCCGCGATGACAGCCGGTGCGTCAGCGGAAGCGCCACGCAGAGCGTCTCGTTGCGCAGCAGCGTCCGCTCGATCAGCGGATCGTTGAAGGTGATGCGCCCGAAGCCGACATCTATGCGTCCCTCCTTCAGCGCCGCCACCTGCTCGATCGTCGTCATCTCGAGCAGCGTCAGCTCGACGCCCGGCCGGGCCGCGCGGTAGCGGCGGATCACCTCGGGCAGGTAGCCGTAGAGCGTCGAGGCGACGAAGCCGACGCCGAGCAGCGTGCGCTCGGCCTGGCGCATCCGCTCAGCCATCGCCTTCATCTCGTCCATGCGGTCGAGCACCTGCACCGCCTGCTCGAACAGCAGCCGGCCCGCATCAGTCAGCGCCAAGGGCCGGCTGGCGCGGTCGAGCAGCACCACGCCGAACTCGTCCTCGAGCTGCTGGATGGCGCGGCTCAGCGGGGGCTGGGCGATGTGCAGCTTCTCCGCCGCGCGGGTGAAGTTCCGTTCGCGAGCCACGGCGACGAAGTAGCGGAGCTGGCGCGAGTCCAGACGATACCTCCCAGGTATGGTGAACACCTATTTAGTCTTGGAAACGCGTTACAGAAAGAGGGCATCTGGCCGGGACGGAGGAACACATGTCCCAGGATGCCAGCCAGAGCCAGGCTTCCAGCTCGCGCAGCGGCCGCCATCGCGGCCAGCTGGGCTGAGGCCGCCATGTATCTCTGCCTCTGCAATGGGCTCAGCGATACCCGGATCGCGGATGCCATCCGCCAGGGGGCGCGCCGGCCGCGCGACGTCTACGCCGCCTGCGGCTGCCGCGCGCAATGCGGGCGCTGCACGGCCTCGATCCTCGGCGTGCTGCGCAGCGCCTCCTCCCAGACCAGCCCCTCCGCCAAGCAAGACCGATAGGAGACTGTCCATGCTCGACAGCGTGCAGACCACGGTGGACACCGCGCTCGAGGACGACGCCGAGACGGGCGTGTTCCGGGTGGCCCGCGACATCTTCACCGACCCCGAGCTCTTCGAGCTCGAGATGAAGCACATCTTCGAAGGCAACTGGATCTACCTGGCGCATGAGAGCCAGATCCCGAACGCCAACGACTACTTCACCACCTGGATGGGGCGGCAGCCGATCTTCATCGCCCGCAACCGCCAGGGCGAGCTGAACGCCTTCGTCAACGCCTGCAGCCATCGCGGCGCGATGCTCTGCCGCCACAAGCGCGGCAACAAGGCGACCTACACCTGCCCCTTCCATGGCTGGACCTTCAACAACAACGGCAAGCTGCTGAAGGTGAAGGACCCCGAGGGCGCCGGCTATCCCGAGAGCTTCAACAAGGACGGCAGCCACGACCTGACGAAGGTCGCGCGCTTCGAGAGCTATCGCGGCTTCCTCTTCGGCAGCCTGAACCCGGACGTGAAGCCGCTGGCCGAGCATCTGGGCGAGGCGGCCAAGATCATCGACCTGATCGTGGATCAGTCGCCGGACGGCCTCGAGGTGCTGCGCGGCTCCTCCACCTACGTCTATGACGGCAACTGGAAGCTGCAGACCGAGAACGGCGCGGATGGCTACCACGTCACCGCCGTGCACTGGAACTACGCGGCCACCACCAGCCGTCGCAAGGAAGCCGAGCGCGAGGACAAGACGCGCGCGATGAGCGCCGGCGGCTGGGCCAAGCAGGGCGGCGGCTTCTACTCCTTCGAGCACGGGCACCTGTTGCTCTGGACCAATTGGGCGAACCCGGAGGACCGGCCGAACTGGGACCGGCGCGAGGAGCTTGCCGCGCAGTTCGGCCAGGCGCGCGCGGACTGGATGGTGGGGCGCAGCCGCAACCTCTGCCTCTATCCGAATGTCTACCTGATGGACCAGTTCTCCTCGCAGATCCGCACCTACCGCCCGATCGCGGTCGATAAGACCGAGGTGACGATCTACTGCATCGCGCCGAAGGGCGAGGCGCCGGAGGCCCGCGCGCGCCGCATCCGCCAGTACGAGGACTTCTTCAACGCCTCGGGCATGGCGACGCCGGACGACCTCGAGGAATTCCGCGCCTGCCAGTTCTCCATGAATGCCCGCGCGGCGCGCTGGAACGACATGACGCGCGGCGCGGCGCACTGGATCGACGGTCCCGACACCGCGGCCGAGGCGATCGGCCTGAAGCCGCTGATGAGCGGCGTGAAGACCGAGGACGAGGGCCTCTTCGTCGTGCAGCACAAGTACTGGCAGGAGGCGATGCAGCGCGCGCTCGCCGCCGAAGCCAAGCAGGGCTGAGGAGCAAGCAAGCGATGTTCGCCGTGATCGACGCCCCCGCCCGCCACTTCACCCGCGCCGATGCCGAGGCCTTCCTCTACCGCGAGGCCCGCGCGCTGGACGACAAGGACTGGGATGCCTGGCTCGCCTGCTACGCGCCCGACGCCGAGTTCTGGATGCCGTCCTGGGACGACGACGACAGGCTCACCGAGGATCCGCAGACGGAGATCTCGCTGATCTGGTACGGCGACCGCGGCGGCCTCGAGGACCGCGTCTTCCGCATCCGCACGGAGCGCAGCAGCGCGACGAGCCTGCCGGAGCCGCGCACCAGCCACAACATCAGCAACGTGGAGATCCTCGAGCAGGCCGGCGGCCTGGTGAAGCTGCGCTTCAACTGGACGACGCACAGCTTCCGCTACAAGACGACCGACACCTATTTCGGCACGTCCTTCTACACGATCGACACCACCGGCGGGCACCCGCTGATCCGTCGCAAGAAGGTCGTGCTGAAGAACGACTACATCCACCACGTCGTCGACGTGTACCACGTCTGAGCGCGGTGTCATGACCCACAGCATCGCGCTCAACTTCGAGGATGGCGTGACGCGCTTCGTCGAGGCGCGGCCGGGCGAGACGGTGGCCGACGCGGCCTATCGCCTCGGCATCAACATCCCGCTCGACTGCCGCGACGGCGCCTGCGGCACCTGCAAGTGCCGCGTGGAATCCGGCAGCTACGATGGTGGTTCCTACATCGAGGACGCGCTGACGGAGGAGGAGGCCGCCTCGGGTCTCGCGCTCGCCTGCCAGGCGCGACCGAAGACCGACCTGGTGGTCGCGATCCCCGCCGCCTCCACCGCATGCAAGACCCGGCCGCAGAGCTTCGAGACGGTGCTGCGCGGCGTGGAGCGGCTGTCGGAGACGAGCCTCGCCTTCACGCTCGACCGGCCGGCGGGCCTTGCCTTCCTGGCCGGCCAGTACGTGAACCTGCGCGTACCGGCGACCGAGCAGCGGCGCAGCTACTCCTTCAGCTCGGCGCCCGGCGCCGATGGGCTTTCCTTCCTGGTGCGCGACATCTCGGCCGGGCTGATGAGCGGCTGGCTGCGCGCGGCGCAGCCCGGCGTCGCGATGGAGTTCACCGGCCCGTCCGGCAGCTTCTATCTGCGTGACGTGGCCCGGCCCGTCCTGTTCCTTGCTGGCGGCACGGGGCTCGCGCCCTTCCTGTCCATGCTGGGGCGCCTCGCGGAGACGGGCTGCGACCAGCCCGTGCGCCTCATCTATGGCGCGACCAACGATGCGGACCTGGTTGGCCTGGCGGAGCTCGACGCCTACGCCTCGCGCCTCCCCGGCTTCTCCTACGTCACGACCGTCGCGGCCGAGGGCAGCGCGCACCCGCGCAAGGGCTACGTCACCGCGCATGTGGACGCGTCCTGGCTGAACGGCGGCGACGTCGATGTCTATCTCTGCGGCCCGCCGCCGATGGTGGACGCGGTGCGCGGCTGGCTCGCCGCGCAGGGCGTGACACCGGCCGCCTTCCACTACGAGAAGTTCTCCCCGAGCGGGCCCGCGGATGCGGCGAGGCTGGCGGCATGAGGACCTTCACGGGCCGCTTCGCCGGCAAGTCCGCGATCGTCACCGGCGCCGCGCAGGGCATCGGCCGCGAGGTCGCGCTGCGCCTGGCACGCGAAGGCGCACGCGTCGCGCTGGTGGACCGCTCGGAGATCGTCGGGGAGGCCCAGCGGGAGGCAGGCGCCGACGCGATCGCCGTGACCGCCGATCTCGAGACCTTCGAGGGCGCAACCGCCGCGGTGGGGCAGGCCTTTGCCGCCTTCGGTCGGGTGGACATCCTCGTCAACAATGTCGGCGGCACGATCTGGGCCAAGCCCTTCGCCCATTACGAGCAGGCCCAGATCGAGGCGGAGGTGCGGCGCTCGCTCTTCCCGACGCTCTGGTGCTGCCGGGCGGTGCTGCCGGCGATGCTGGACAGCGCGGGCGGCGTCATCGTGAACGTCTCCTCCGTCGCCACGCGCGGCGTCAACCGCGTGCCCTACGCCGCGGCGAAGGGCGGCGTGAACGCCATCACCGCCTGCCTCGCCATGGAATACGCCGGCAGCGGGATCCGCGTCGTCGGCGTCGCTCCCGGCGGCACGGAGGCGCCGCCGCGCCGCATCCCGCGCAACGCCGCACCGCGCACACCTCAGGAGGATGCGTGGATGCAGGAGGTGGTCGATCAGACCAAGGCGTCCAGCCTCATGCACCGCTACGGCACCGTGGACGAGCAGGCCGCGGCGATCCTGTTCCTGGCCTCCGACGAGGCCTCCTACATCACCGGGGTGACCCTGCCCGTCGCGGGCGGGGACCTCGGCTGATCGCCTACCCCCACCCACCCCACCGGAGGAACGCGTGATGACCGACAGCCTGATGGAGACGAAGGAGGTCAAGGACCTGCTGATGAAGGTCAGCAACCTTGGCGACGGCACCGGCGACCTGCGCCTGAAGCGCATCGTCCACCGCGTGGTGTCCGACCTGTTCCGCACGATCGAGGATTTCGACGTGCAGCCCGACGAGTTCTGGTCGGCGATGGCCTACCTGACGCGCCTCGGCCAGGCGAACGAGGTCGGCCTGCTGGTGCCGGGCCTCGGCCTCGAGACCTTCCTCGACTTGCGGCTCGACCAGGCCGAGCGGAAGGCCGGCATCGAGGGCGGCACGCCGCGCACCATCGAGGGTCCGCTCTGGATCGCCGGCGCGCCGCTGTCGAAGGGCGAGGCGCGGCTCGATGACGGCACGGAGCAGGGCGAGGTGCTGTTCATGGAAGGCCAGGTGCGCGACATGGACGGCCAGCCCGTCGCCGGCGCCGTCATCGACGTCTGGCACGCCAACACGAAGGGCGGCTACTCCTTCTTCGACCCGTCGCAGTCGAAGTACAACCTGCGCCGCCGCATCGAGACGGACGCCGCGGGCCGCTACCGCTTCCGCTCCATCCTGCCGGCCGGCTATGCCTGCCCGCCGGATGGCGTGACGCAGGAGCTGCTCGACAGGCTCGGGCGCCACGGCCACCGCCCGGCGCACATCCACTTCTTCGTCGTCGCGCCCGGCTACCGGAAGCTGACGACGCAGATCAACATCGACGGCGACGAGTACCTGCACGACGACTTCGCCTTCGCGACCCGCGACGGGCTGATCCCGGAAGTGCGCCGGGTGAGCGACGCCGAGAGCGTGCGCGCCAAGGGGCTGAACGCGCCCTACGCCGAGATCACCTTCGACTTCGTGCTCCACGCCGAGAGCGGCGTGGCGCCGAGCACGGTCGTGAACCGCGAGCACGCGCCCGCGGGCTGACGGCCTCGCCCGGCCGCACCCCGCGGCCGGGCTCCCCTTTCCAAAAGCATGGGACCAGGCGGCGCGCACCCGCGCGCCGTCCACCCCGACTGCGTCCCGAGCGGAGCCCCTGATGCCCGAAAGTCCGATCCTCGTGCCGGCCGATCTGCGCAGCGACCTCGCGATCCGCGAGATCCGCAGCACGATCGTGGACGTGCCGACGGTGCGACGGCACAAGCTGTCCTCGCTCTCGGTCACGGCGCAGAGCTACGTCGTCGTCGAGCTCCGCCTGGCCAACGGCGCGGAGGGCATCGGCGAAGCCGCGACCCTCGGCGGCCCGCGCTGGAGCGAGGAGAGCGTCGAGGCGATCAAGGCCAATATCGACGCGCATCTCGCCCCTGCGGTGATCGGCCTCGGCGCGGACCGGCCCGAACTCGTTGCCGCGCGCATGGATGCGGCGGCGAAGCGCAACAACGCGGCAAAGGCGGCGATTAAGACCGCGCTCTTCGACGCGCTGGCGCGCACGCTTGGCGTGCCCGTCGCGCTGCTGCTCGGCGGCGCGGTGCGGGAGAGCTTCCCCGTCCTCTGGACGCTGGCCTCCGGCGATCCGGGCCAGGAGATCGAGGAGGCGGAGGCGAAGCTCGCCGGGCGCCTGCACGAGACCTTCAAGGTGAAGATCGGCGCGCAGTCGCCGGAGGCCGACCTGGCCCGGCTGAAGCGCCTCTCGACAGCACTCGCCGGGCGTGCGCGCCTGATCGTGGATGCCAACCAGGCCTGGGACGAGACCACCGCGACCCGCTCCCTGCCGATGCTGGCCGATCTCGGCATCGCGCTGGTCGAGCAGCCGCTGCCGGCCTGGAACGTCGCGGGCATGGCGCGGCTGCGCGCGAACCCGACCGTGCCGCTCATGGCCGACGAATGCGTCTTCACGACGCATGACATGCTCCAGGTCGCGGCCCTCGGCGCTGCCGACGTCGTGTCGCTGAAGCTGGTCAAGCATGCCGGCCTGCTGAACCTGAAGCGCGTCGCCGCGGTGGCGGAGGCCGCCGGGATCGGCCTCTACGGCGGCTGCCTGCTGGAGAGCAGCATCGGCGCCTCGGCCCATCTGCATGCCTTCGCCGGCCTGCGCGAGCTGGCCTGGGGCTGCGAGCATTTCGGCCCGCAGATCCTGACCGACGACCTGGTGACGCAGCCGCTGCGCTTCGAGGATTTTCGGGTGCACCTGCCGGCCGGCCCCGGCCTCGGCGTCACGCTCGATCGCGACAAGCTGCGTCACTACGCGCGCGCCTGAGGGAGGAACAGATGCTCTATCACGTCCGCATGGATGTCCATCCGCCGCGCGACATGCCGGCGGCGGAGTTCGACAAGCTGAAGGCCGCCGAGAAGGCGCGCGCGGAGGCGCTGCAGCGCGAGGGCAAGTGGCGGCACCTGTGGCGCATCGCCGGCGCCTACGCGAACTACAGCGTCTTCGACGTGGCCGACCACGACGAGCTGCACGGCATCCTGTCCGCGCTGCCGCTCTTCCCCTTCATGGACATCGAGGTGACGCCGCTGGCGCGTCATCCCTCGGCCATCGTGAACGCCAGCTAGCCCCAGCCCCGAACCATACGAACAAGAGAGAGGATACGGACATGAGCAACGCCATCACCACCCTGTCGCGCCGCAGCCTGCTGGCCGGCACGGCCGCGCTCGCCGCGGCACCGCTCGCGCGCCCCGCTCTCGCCCAGGGCGCGCCGGCGCGCATCGGGCTGATGCTGCCCTTCTCGGGCACCTTCGCATCGCTCGGCGAGAACATCGCCGCGGCCTTCGAGATGTACCTCGCGGAGAAGGGCGGCCGGCTCGGCGGCCGCGCGATCCAGATCGTGCGGCTCGACGACGAGTCCGACCCGGCGAAGTCGGTGCAGAACGTGAACCGCCTGGTCGGGCGCGAGCGCGTCGGCGCGCTGGTCGGCACCGTCCACTCCGGCGTGGTGATGGCGATGGTGCAGGCCAGCCGCGAGCGCGGCGTGCCGCTGATCATCCCCAATGCCGGCAACGCGGCCGCGACGCGCGAGCTCTGCGCGCCGACGATCTTCCGCACCTCCTTCACCAACTGGCAGCCCGCCTTCGCCATCGGCAAGTCGCTGGCCGACCGCGGCGTGCGACGCGCGGCCTGGGTCACCTGGGACTACGCCGCGGGCAAGGAGGCGACCGAGGGCTTCCGCGAGGGCCTGCGCGCCGGCGGCGCCGAACTGGTGCGCGAGCTGACGCTGCCCTTCCCGGAGAACAACTTCCAGCCGATCCTGGCGCAGATCCCCGGCCTGAACGTCGAGGCGGTCGGCGCCTTCTTCGCCGGCGGCGGCGCGGTGCAGTTCGTGCGCGACTACGCATCGGCGGGCCTCAAGGACCGCATCCCGCTGGTCGGCTCCGGCTTCCTCACCGAGGGCACGCTGACCGCACAGGGCGCGGCCGCCGAGGGCGTGCGCACGGCGCTGCACTACGGCGACGGGATCCAGACCGAGCGCAACATCGGCTTCCGCCGTGCCTTCCGTGAGCGGACGGGGCGCGAGGCCGACGTCTATGCCGTGCAGGGCTACGACGCGGGCCAGCTGCTCGCCGCCGGCCTCGAGGCGACGCGCGGCGACCTTGGCGCGGAGCGCGCGCTGGTCGCGGCGATGCGCGGCGCGCGCATCGACAGCCCGCGCGGCACCTTCACCCTCTCGCCCCAGCACAACCCGGTCCAGGACATCTACCTGCGCGAGGCGCGGGGCGGCCAGAACGTCGTGGTCGGTGTCGCAGCAGAGCGCCTGGCCGATCCCGGCACCGGCTGCCGCATGCCGACGGTCTGAGCGGCAGGGGGAAAGGGAGGGAACAAGGATGTCCGGCCTGGCCGCGCAGCTCCTCAATGGGGTGCAATACGGTCTGCTGCTGTTCCTCATCAGCAGCGGCCTCACCCTGATCTTCGGCGTCATGGGCGTGATCAACCTCGCCCATGGCAGCCTCTTCATGATCGGCGCCTACATCGCCTTCGTGGTCGCCGGCGGCACGGGCTCGCTCTGGCTCGCGCTGCCCGCGGCGGTGCTCGGCGGCCTGGCCCTGGGAGCGCTGCTCGAGCGCGGGCTGTTCCGCCGCTTCTACCACCGTGAGCATCTCGACCAGGTGTTGCTGACCTTCGCGCTGATCCTGCTGTTCGAGGAAGGGCGTTCCATCCTGCTCGGGAACGACTTCCACTCGGTCCCGGTGCCGGCGGTGCTCGATGTCGCGGTACCGATGGTCGGCGATTTCTCCTACTCCGCCTACCGGCTCGCAGTGCTGGTCGCGTGCCTCGGCATTGCGGGCGCGATGTTCCTGGCCATCGAGCGCACGCGGATCGGCTCGGCGATCCGCGCCGCGGCCGAGAAGCCGGAGATGGTGGACCTGCTCGGCCTCGACGCCAGGCGGATCCACCTCGTGGTCTTCGCGGTCGGCACGGCGCTCGCGATGCTTGCCGGCGCGCTCGCCGCGCCGCTCCACTCGGTCTACCCCAACATGGGCCACGGCTTCCTGATCATCTGCTTCGTCGTGGTGGTCGTGGGCGGCGTCGGGTCCATCGCCGGCGCCTTCTGGGGCGCGCTGCTGATCGGCGTGGTGGACACGCTGTCGAAGGCCTACCTGCCCTTCGCGGCCGGCCTCGCCGTCTATGTCCTCATGGCCGCGGTGCTGCTCTGGCGCCCGACCGGCCTCTTCGCGCGGAGCTGATGCCATGCTGACCGTCGCCGGCCGTAACGGCACCTTCGCGCTCGGCGCCGCCGCGCTCGCGGTGGCCGCGCTGCCCCTCTTTGCCGAGGCCTACTACCTCGAGCTCGCCTCGACGGCGCTCGTGCTCGCCATGTTCGCGCTCAGCCTGCAGCTGCTGGTGGGCGTGACGGGGCTCGTGAGCCTCGGCCACGCCGCCTTCTTCGGCGTCGGCGCCTATGCCATCCACCTGCTCGGCGCCTTCGGGGCCGCGCCCTCGGTGCTGCTGAGCCTGCCGGCCGCGGTGCTGCTCGCGGCGCTCGCCGCCTTCGCGGTCGGGGCGCTCGCGCTCCGGACGCGGGGCTTCTTCTTCCTGATGACCACGCTCGCCTTCGGGCAGATGCTGTTCTTCGTCTTCCACGACACGCCGCTCGGCGGCGGCGCCGATGGCGTCTTCGTCGCGCGGCCCTCCTTCAGCCTGTTCGGCCTGGAATGGGTTGTCTCCCGCCAGGACCGGCCGACGGTGATGCTGCTGCTGAACCTCGGCGTCCTGGTCGCCATGTATGCCGGGCTCGCGCTGCTGCTGCGCACCATGTTCGGCCGCGCGCTGCTCGGCATCCGCGCCAATGAGCACCGCATGCGCTCCATGGGCTTCGACACCTACTGGCTGCAGCTTGGCGCCTTCACCCTGGCCGGCGCCCTGGCCGGGGTCGCGGGCCACATGTGGGGCATGACGCAGGCCTTCGTGAGCCCTGAGCTGCTCGCCTGGCACCGCAGCGCGGAGGCTCTGCTGATGATCCTCCTCGGCGGCCTCGGCGCGCTGCACGGCCCCATCCTCGGCGCCTTCGCCTTCGTGGGCCTCGGCGACATCGCGGGCCAGATCACCGAGCGGCAACGCCTGGTGGAGGGCCTGGTCATCCTGGTCGTCGTGCTCGGCCTCCGGCACGGCATCGCCGGGATCCGCCTGCCCGCGCTGCGCCGCCTGCCTGCCCCAGCTCCCGCCGCGAAGGAGGCCGCGCCATGAGCGTCGCCGCGATGGAGGCCATCGGCCTCACCCGCCGCTTCGGCGGACTGGTCGCCGTGAACGAGGTGAACCTCGCGCTGCATGTCGGGGAGCTGCACGCCGTCATCGGCCCGAACGGCGCCGGCAAGAGCACGCTGACCAACCTGCTCTCCGGCGAGCTGCGCCCAAGCGCCGGGAAGCTGCTGCTGCACGGCGCGGAGGTCGGCGACTGGCCCTCCTGGCGCTTCGCCCGCGCCGGCGTCGGTCGCTCCTTCCAGCGGACCAACGTGCTGAAGCCGATGACGGTGCGCGAGAATGTCCGCCTTGCTGCCCAGGCACGCCTCACCCCGCTCCGCCGCTACCCGGCGGTCGCGAGCGAGGAGCACGCGCCGAGCGAGGCAGCGGATGCGGCGCTGGAGCGCGTCGGGCTAGGCGGCGCTGCGCACCGCACGGCGGGCACGCTCAGCCACGGCCAGCTCCGACAGCTCGAGATCGCGATGGCATTGGCGGCGGGCCCCACGGTGCTGCTGCTCGACGAGCCGCTGGCCGGCATGGGGCCGGAGGAGAGCGAGCGGCTCGCCCTGCTGCTGAAGGAGCTGGCCGCGGACCATGCCGTGATGCTGATCGAGCACGACATGGACGTGGTCTTCGCAGTGGCCGACCGGGTCACCGTGATGGTGGACGGGCGCGTGCTGGAGAACGGCACGCCGGAGCACATCCGCAACGCGGCGTCGGTGCGCGACGCCTATCTGGGGCATGCCGCATGAGCGCGCCGATCCTCGAAGCCGGCTCCGTGAGGGCCGGCTATGGCACCGGCATGGTGCTGCACGGCATCGACTTCGCCGTCCGCCCCGGCGAGGCGGTGGGGCTGATGGGACGCAACGGCATGGGCAAGACCACGCTGCTGCGCACCATGCTCGGCCTGCTGCCGCTGCGCGGCGGCCGCGTCGCGATGGACGGCGACGACATCTCGCGCGAGGCGCCGTTCCGCCGCGTCCGCCGGGGCATCGCCGTGGTGCCGGAGGGCCGCGGCGTCTTCGCCAGCCTCACCGTGCCGGAGAACCTCCGCCTCGCCGCGCGGCCCGGCGTGGACGGGTCGCGCCATTGGACGGAGGCGCGGGTGCTGGACACCTTCCCGCGCCTGAAGGAGCGCCTCGCGAACCGCGGCGACCAGCTCTCCGGCGGCGAGCAGCAGATGCTCGCGATCGGCCGCGCGCTGATGACGAATCCGCGCCTGCTCATCCTGGACGAGGCGACGGAAGGACTGGCGCCGCTGATCCGCGACGAGATCTGGCGCGTCATCGCGGCGATCCGCGAGACCGGCATCGCCACCATCGTCGTGGACAAGACCGTCGCGTCCATCCTGTCCCTCGTGGACCGCTCCGTGGTTCTCGTGAAGGGCGCGGTGGTCTTCGACGGCCCCCCGGCGGCGCTGCGCGCCGACGAAGAACTCATGCACCGCTGCCTCGGCGTCTGAGCGGAGAAAGACCATGACCATCCCCTGCATCATCGCCGTCGCCATCACCGGCTCTGTGCCGCGCAAGAAGGACAACCCGGCCCTTCCGGTCACGGTCGCGGAGCAGATCGAGAGCACCCATGCCGCCTACGAGGCCGGCGCCAGCCTCGTGCACGTCCATGTCCGCAACGACGACGAGACGCCGAGCAGCGACCCCGCGAAGTTCGCCGCCTTCCAGGAGGGCATCCGCCGCCACTGCCCCGACATCATCGTGCAGTTCTCCACCGGTGGCCGAGGCCGCGCGCTGGAGGCCCGCGGGGCGATGCTGCACCTGAAGCCGGACATGGCGAGCCTGGCTACCGGCAGCGTGAACTTCCCGACGATCGTCTACGAGAACCCGCCCGACTTCGTCCGCTCGCTGGCCACGACGATGCGCGACCTCGGCGTCAAGCCGGAGATCGAGGTGTTCGACCTGGCCATGCTGACCAACACGCGGATGCTGGTGGAGGAGGGCCTGATCCTGCCGCCGCCGCATGTGCAGTTCGTCTTCGGCGTGAAGCACGCCCTGCCGCCGCGCGAGGACATCCTCGATTTCGAGCTCTCGCTGATGCGCGAGATCCTGCCCGGCGCGACCTGGACGGCCGCCGGGATCGGCCGCGACCAGTTCACCGTGGCCCGCTGGGCGCTCGCCCGCGGCGGCCATGTCCGCGCCGGGCTCGAGGACAACATCCGGCTCGACCGGCACACGCTCGCCCCCTCCAACGCCGCGCTGGTGCGCCGCACGGCGGAACTGGCCGCGGAGGCCGGGCGCCCCGTGGCGGACGCCGCTACGGCGCGCCGGATCCTCGGCCTGCCGCAGGTGCCGATGCGGAGGGCCGCGTGATGCTCCGGTTGCGCTCCCTGCTTGGCGCCGCGTCGCGCACACCGCTGGTGGCGGAAGCGGTGACACCGGGCCCCACGCGGCGCACCTTCCTGGCCGCCTGCGCCTGCTGCGCCGCAGGCATGCTCGCCCCGCGCTTCGCCGCGGCGCATGTCCCGCCCGGCGCGACCGCGCCGCTGCATCGCCGCCTGGACGCGGCCGCAG
>NZ_JAKJIB010000007.1 GCF_021864505.1 Falsiroseomonas oryziterrae | reverse complement strand
CCCTGGCGCGCGGCGCGGCTTGGCGCATACTCCGCCGACCGAAGAAGGGACCGCTCCGCGCGTGGCACGTCGCATCCAGGCCTGTCTCAACGGCGCGCGGGCGGTGGGCTTCCACCCCGCCCTGCCCGCGCCCGCGGTGCAACTGCCGAGCAGCGATCCCGCCGATCTCGCGGCCGGCCTGGCGCGCGGCGAGATCACGGTGCGCTTCCAGCCCATGGTGCGCCTTGCCGACCGGCGTCCCGTTGCGGTGGAGGCATTGGCGCGGTGGGAGCGGCCGGAACTGGCGCTCGGTGCGGGCGCCTTCGTGCCGATGGCCGAACGGGCGGGGCTCGCCGGCGCGCTGACGCTCGAGGTCGCGCGGCGGGCCATCGCCGCCTTCGCGGCCGCGCGCGGCCCGCATCCGCTGCACCTGTCCTTCAACGTGCCGCTCGACGTGCTGCTCAGCCCGGACCTCGGGCCCCGGCTGCGCGCGATCCTGGACGAGGCGAAGCTGGCGCCCTCGCGCCTCCTGCTCGAACTGACCGAGAGCACCCATGTGCGCGACGCCGGTGCGCTGCGGCGCGCCCTGCTGCGCCTCGGACAGGACGGGTTCGGCGTGCTGCTCGACGATTTCAGCCTCGATGATGCGCGCCAGCCCCTCCTCGACCTGCCTTTCGTCGGGATCAAGCTCGACCGCAGCGTGATCGCGGCGCTGCCGCGCGAGCGCCGCGCGCGGGCGCTGGTCGAGCGGCTGGCGCGGCACGCGGAGCGCAACGGCCTCGCCATCGTGGCCGAGGGCATCAGCAGCCCATCGCTCTGGCGCTGCGTCGCGGCGCTGGGCTGCGACCTGGCGCAAGGCTTCGGCGTCGGGCGGCCGATGCAGCCCGAGGCGCTGCCGGCCTGGGTCGCGGCCTGGTCGAGCCTTCCGGCCGCGGATCAGGCCGCAGGGACCGCGGCGTCCGGCGATCAGCCGGCATAGACCTCCGCATACAGCGCCACGATCTCCTCGGCGCTCGGAACGCGCGGGTTGTTGCCCGGACTGCCGGAGGCAAGCGCCTGGCTTGCCATCGTCGCGACGAGCCCGTCCCAGGCGTCGCGCGCGATGCCGTATCGTGCCGGAGTGGGCACCTCGAGGTCGCGGTTCAGCGCGCGCAACTCCTCGACGAGCTTCGCGCAGGCGGACTGGTCGCCCTCCTCCTCGCGCGCGATGCCCATGACGCGCGCGGCCTCCGCATAGCGCGCGCGCCCGGCCTCGAGCCCGAAGGCGGTGACGGCGGGCAGCAGCATCGCGTTGGACATGCCGTGGGGGACGTGGAAATGCGCGCCGATCGGGCGCGACATGCCGTGCACCAGCGCGACGGAGCTGTTGGAGAAGGCGAGGCCCGCGAGCGTCGCGCCGCGCATCATCGCCTCGCGCGCTGCGGCGTCCTGCGGATCGGCCCAGACGCGCCGCAGGTTGGGCGCGATCAGGCGCATCGCACTGCGCGCATAGTCGTCGGAGACCGGGTTGGCGCGCTTCGAGACGAAAGCCTCCAGCGCATGGGTCAGGCTGTCGATGCCGGTATCCGCCGTGATGCGCTTCGGCAGGCCGAAGGTGAGTTCGTGATCCACCACGGCCGCGAGCGGCAGCGCGCCGAGGCCCGCGATTAGCATCTTCTCGTCGCGCTCCGTGTCGGTGATCACGGTGAATCGCGTCGCCTCGCTGCCGGTGCCGGCGGTGGTCGGCACGCAGATCACGGGCAGCGCGGCGGTATTGGCGGCGGCGGGGACCTTGAAGGCGCGGATATGTGTGCCGGCCGGTGCGGCGGCGAGGATCGTCATGGCCTTGGCGGTGTCCATCGGGCTGCCGCCGCCGAAGCCGATCAGGCAGTCGTAGCTGCCCTGGCGCATCGCGGCGACGCCGGCCTCGATCACCGTGTCGGTCGGGTCCGGCACGGTGTCACTGAACACCGCGGGTGCGAGGCCGGCCGCGCGCAGCGGCGCGAGCGCGCGCTCGACGAGGCCGGAGGAGACCATGAAGGGATCGGTGACGACGAGCGGCCGCGACAGGCCGAGCTGCGCCAGCACCTCGGCGAGCTTCCCGACCGAGCCGCCACCCATCAGCATCAGCCGCGGCGCCACGAGCTGCGCGATCATGCCGTGTCCTCCCTTGCCTCGCGCCGGAGGTTAGGCGAGGCCCGCGACCACGGCCAGACGGCGCCTTAGCGTTGCGCGGCCGCGCGGATCACGGTCGCGCCGGACGCGTCGGTGAGATGGAGCAGCCCGTTCTCCACGCGCCAGCCGCGCACCGCCTCCAGCGCGGCGAAGAAGCGCCTCTCCTGGTCAGAGAGGGCGGGCGCGCAGGCCATCATCGTCGCGGCGACCTGGCCGATGCGCAGCGTCGCCCCCTCGCGCGTGTAGCTGCCGGCGAAGCGGTTGCAGCCGCCGCTGCCCTGGACGCGGCCGTCGGGCGTGAAGGTGATCTCGCTACGCGCGCGATCCACCGCGCCGCGGCCGCCGATGTCCTCCGCCACCCAGGCCGGGCCGACGAGGTCCTGCGGCGCTGGCGCAGATTGGGCCGCGGCCTCGCGCGCGCGGACCAGTCGCAACTCGACACGGTCGCCGGCGCCACGGGTCAGCACGGGATGGATCGTGTCGGTGCGGAACAGGACCTGCCCATCGCGGCGGATCTCGCCGCGCACCGCATAGGTGAAGCGGTCCTGGATGCGCGCCGGATCGTAGGCGAGGGCGAAGGCGATCGGCACCTGCTTGGTGATCGGGACCGAGGCCGCGGCGATGCGCTCGGCCGGCGCCCCCTGGCGGGAGATGTCGAGCAGCTCGACCTCCAGCACCGCGCCGGGTGGCAGCGCGATGCGCTCGCGATAGGTGGCGGTGCCCTGGATCATGCCCGACTGCGCCGCGGCGAGGCCGGGCGCGAGCAGCAGCGGCAGCAGGGCGGCATGGCGGCGCGGGATGTGGTCGAGGGACATGCGGGCACTCCCGTCAGGCGCTGCGGCGCGCCTTGGCGGCCGCGTAGAGCGCGAGGCGCTGTGCGGCCAAGGGCGCGATGCCCTCCGCGGCGGCGGCGTCGAAAGCCGGCAGGTCCTCCGCGAAATGGCAGGCGCTGGCGTGGGCGGTGGCGATCTCGCGCAGCGGCGGCGCCTGCTCGCGGCATATCGGCTGCGCATGCGGGCAGCGCGTGTGGAAGCGGCAGCCCGGCGGCGGGTTGACCGGGCTCGGCACGTCGCCGCCGAGATGGGCGACGCGGCCGCGGCGGCGCGGATCGGGATGCGGGATCGCGGCGAGCAGCGCGCGCGTGTACGGGTGGCGGGGTGCGGCGAAGAGCGTGCGCTTCGGTGCCGTCTCGACAATCTGGCCGAGATACATCACCGCCACGCGGTCGGCCATGTGGCGCACGACCGCCAGGTCATGGGCGATGAACAGGTAGGACAGGCCAAAGCGCTGCTGCAGGTCCTTCAGCAGGTTCACCACCTGCGCCTGGATCGAGACGTCGAGCGCGCTGACCGGCTCGTCGCAGACGACGAGCTCGGGCTGCACGGCGAGCGCGCGGGCGATGCCGATGCGCTGGCGCTGGCCGCCGCTGAACTCATGCGGGTAGCGCTGCGCGTGGTAGGGCGCGAGGCCGACGAGCCCGAGCAGCTCCTGCACGCGCGCGGCGCGGGACGACGCATCGCCGACGCCGTGCACCTCCATCGGCTCGGCGATCGCCTCGCCGACGCGCAGCCGCGGGTTGAGCGAGGCGTAGGGATCCTGGAAGACCACCTGCACGCGACGGCGCAGCGCGCGCAGTTCTGCCTTGCCGGAGACCTCGATGCCGTCGAAGCGGACCGTGCCGGCGGTGGGCTCGATCAGGCGCAGCACCAGCCGCGCAGTGGTGGACTTGCCGCAGCCGGATTCACCGACGAGGGCCAGCGTCTCGCCGCGCGCGATCGAGAAGGATACGCCGTCCACCGCACGCACCACGCCGCCCGAGCGGCCAAGCAGTCCGGACTTGGTGGGGTAGTGCTTCTCCAGCCCCTCGACCTGCAGCAGCGGGGTCATGCGACGAGCTCGACCGCCTGCTCGACCGGCGCGCGGATGCAGGCGGCGAGGTGGTCTGGCGCGATCTGCTCGAGCGCGGGCTGGGCCGCTTTGCAGGCCTCGATCGCGAAGGGGCAGCGCGGGTGGAAGCGGCAGCCCTTGGGCAGGGCGAAGGGCGGCGGCACCGCGCCCTCGATGGCCAGCAGCCGCTCGCGATCCTCGTCGAGGCGCGGGATCGAGCCCAGCAGGCCGAGCGTGTAGGGATGCTGGGGGCTCGCGAAGATATCCGTCGCGGCGGCGCGCTCGATCACGCGGCCGGCGTACATCACCGCCACCTCGTCGGCCATCTCGGCCACCACGCCGAGGTCGTGGGTGATGAGGATGATGGACATCCCCGTCTCGGCCTGCAGCTCGCGCAGCAGGTCGAGGATCTGCGCCTGGACGGTCACGTCGAGCGCGGTGGTCGGCTCGTCGGCGATCAGCAGCGCGGGACGGCAGGCGAGCGCCATGGCGATCATCACGCGCTGGCGCATGCCGCCCGAGAGCTGGTGTGGGTAGTCGTCGAAGCGGCGCTCCGGCGCGGGGATGCGGACGCGCTTCAGCGCCTCGATCGCACGGTCGCGCAGCTCGGCCGCGGAGGCGGTCTTGTCATGCGCGCGCATGGCCTCGGTGATCTGGCGCCCGATGCTGTGCACCGGGTTCAGCGAGGTCATCGGCTCCTGGAAGATCATCGCGACGCGGCTGCCGCGCACCTCCCGCATCCCGGCCGGCGACAGCTCGAGCAGGTTGCGCCCCTCCAGCATCACGCGGCCCGCGGCGATGCGCCCGGGCGGCGGCACGAGGCGCATCACCGACAGGCTGAGCATCGACTTGCCGCAGCCACTTTCTCCCACGATCCCGAGGGTGCGGCCACGCGGGACGGCGAGGTCCACGCCGTCCACCGCGGCGATCTCGCCGACCGAGCTGCGGAAGACGGTCCGCAGCCCCTCGATCTGCAGGAGAGGCTGGCTCACTGCCACCGGAAGGTCGGGGGCGAGGAGACCTCGACCGGGCGGTGCGCCCAGTCCTGCGCCGGCGCCTTGGCGATGACGCGTTTCTGCGCCTCGTGCAGCGCCGTGGCGGCGGCGCGGTAGTCCATCGTCACGACCTCGCCGTCGGACACGACTTTGCGGCCATCCACGAAGACGTCCTTCACCGCGCGGTCGCCGGCCGCGTAGACAAGGCTGCGCACGGGATCGCGCGCGGGGCGCATCATGGGATGCGTCACGTCCACCAGCAGGAAATCGGCGCGGCAGCCGGCGGCGAGGCGGCCGATATCCTCGCGCCCCAGCGCCTTGGCGCCGCCGATCGTCGCCGCATCGAACAGTTCCGTCGTCGTCATGCTGCGCGGGTCGTTGGCCTGGGTGCGCGCCAAGTAGGCGACCAGGCGCATCTCGTCGAGCATGTTGTGCGGGTAGGTGTCGGTACCGAGGCCCATGTTCACGCCCGAGCGCTTGTAGCGGCCGAAATGCTTCAGCGTGATGCCACGGCGCGCGAAGACCGTCGGGCAATGCGCGACCGTCGTGCCGGTCTCCGCCAGGCGCTTGAGGTCGGTGTCCGTCCACCACTTCGTCGAAGGATGGTCGTCGAGGAAGATGCCGTGCCCGATGATCGAGCGGTCGGACAGCAGGCCCATGCTATCGAGCCAGCCGATCGGAGTCTGGCCGTGGCGGCGGGTGATCTCGTGGAACTCGACGACCGACTGGGCCGCATGGATCTGCCAGGACAGGCCGCGCTTGCCGGCTTCCTGGAAACTCTCCTTCAGCAGCGTGTCGGTGCAGGTGTCGATCTGCGCCGGCACGACCATGCCGAAGAGGCGGCCGCATTCGTGCTGCTCGGCGCGCTCGATCAGCGACAGCGCCTCGGCCATCGCCTTCTCGCCGGCCGCCTCGTCCCACTCGTACTGCACGACATGGCCGTTCTTCGTGTACCAGCGGGCGGAGCGGAACATCGGGGCCACGCAGACGCGCAGGCCCGATTCCGCGAGAAGGTCGAGCCAGCCGGGATGCGCCATCGACAGGTCGGCGACCGTGGTGACGCCCGACAGCAGGAGCTCCGAAAGCGCGACGCGGACGCAGTGGGGAACCGCCTCAGCGTCCGCGCGGAAGATCGGCATGAACTCGTAGAGCGAGGAGTTGTAGAGGCCGGGGCTGCCGATCTCGTCGATCAGCCCCTTGTTCATCGGCTCGCTCGACGGGTGCGAGTGGATATTGACCAGGCCGGGCATGACCATCAGCCCCCGCCCGGTGATCTCCTCCTCGGCCGGGCCCTTGTAGCCGCGGCCGACGAAGGTGAGCGCGCCGCCCTCGAACGCGACATCGGCGTCCGGCAGGTAGACATGCTGCTGCGAGCCGGAATCCCAGGCGACGACGAGCTCGGCGTTGCGGATGACGGTGGTCATGCCCCTGCCCTTCCTATCGGACCACGCGGATGTCGAGGCCCTTGTAGACCCCGATGCCGTAGAGGCCGTGCGCGCGCACGCCGCTCACGCGGTTGGAGCTCGCGACGAAAAGCTGCTCCCGCGCGATGGTCAGCCACGGCGCTTCCTCGGCCAGCTGGCGCTGCACGTTGGCGAGCGCACGGGCGCGCACCTGCGGATCGGTCGCACTGCGTGCTTCCTCCAGCCAGGCGTCCGTCTGCGGGTTGTTCCAGTTCATGCGGTTCGGCGTCGGGCGCGCCCGGGAATGCCAATAGAGGTTCAGCGCGTCGCCCGCCGAGAAGTAGGGATAGCTGAGGAAGAAGGCGTCGAATTCCTGCGTCGCGAGCCGCCCCCAGCCGACCGTCGCGTCGAAGAGCTGGACCCGCATCTCGATGCCGACGCGGCGCAGCATCTGCTGGATGATCTCCGCCTGGCGCTGGTTCTCGAGCGTCGTCAGGCCGTAGACGAGGAAGCTGGCGCGCTGGCCGTCCTTCACGCGGACGCCGTCGGGGCCCATGCGCCAGCCGGCCTCATCCAGCGTGCGTTGCGCGGCGGCCGGGTCGAAGGCCGGGACCAGCCGCTCGCTCTCCGCGTCGTAGTCGAGCGTGTTCGAATTGACGATGTTCCGCGCAGGCACGGCGGAGCCGAACCAGACGGCACGCACCAGCGCCTCCCGATCCACGGCCTGGTGGATGGCGCGGCGGACGGCACGGTCGCTGACGACCGGCTTGTCCACCTTGAAGCCCATGAAGAAGTCCCAGAAGTAGTTGGGCTGGGTCGAGAGCGTCACGGTGGGGATGCGGCGCAGGCTCTCAAGTGCCACGGGCGGGATGTACTGCGTGACGTCGCCCTGGCCGGTCTGCATCGCGGCGAGCCGCGCCGTCGGCTCCGGGATCACGCGCCAGACGATGCGCTCGACATGGGCCGGGCCGCGATTCTCGAAGATGGGCGGCCCCCAGCGGTAGTTGGGGTGGCGCTGCAGGACGAGCTCGCTGCGCGGCGTCCAGCTGACCCAGCAGAAGGGGCCGGTGCCGTTGAAGCCCTGCGCACCGAAATTCTCGCCGAGGCGCTCCACCGTGTTGCGGTCGATGACGCTGGCGAAGAACAGCGTGAGCTGGGACAGCAGTTCGGAGAAGGGGGCGTTCAGCTCGTATTCGACGGTGTGGGAGTCGCGGGCGCGGATCTCCTTCACACTGCCGGCACGCCAGGCGACGGGGCTGCGCGTCGCGGGGTCGATCCAGCGGCGGATCGAGAAGACGACGTCCTCCGCCGTCATCGGGCGGCCGTCGCAGAAGGTCACGTCGCGGCGGAGGTGGAAGGTGTAGAGGCGGCCATCGGGCGAGACCTCCCACCGCTCGGCGAGGCCCGGGCGGATGGTGCGGCCGTCGAAATCCATGGTGACCAGCGTGTCGGACATCATGGTGATGACCTCGCCCGTCGCGCGCGCGGTGGAGCGGTGCGGGTCGTAGCGGTCGGCATCGATCTCGCGCAGGAAGACGACGGTGTTGCGCGGCGTCTGCGCCTCGGCTGCGGTGACGGCGAGGCCGGCCAGCGCGGCGGCGCCGAGCAGCGAACGGCGGAGGAAGGTCCAGTTCATGAGGTTTCTCCCGGTTCTGTTCAGATGCGGAGCCGCGGGTCGAGCGCGTCGCGCAGCGCGTCCCCGAGCACGTTGAAGGCCAGCACGACCACGAAGATGACGAGGCAGGGCAGCACGGAGATGTGCGGCGCGAAGAAGAGGAAGGTGCGCCCCTGGGAGGCCATGGCGCCGAGTTCCGCGACCGGCGGCTGCGCGCCGAGGCCGAGGAAGGAGAGCGCGGATCCGAGCAGGATCACCTGGCCGAAGCGCAGCGTGGCGAAGACCAGGATCGGAGAGAGGCAGTTCGGTGCGAGGTGCTTCCAGATCAGCCGCGCATCGCCCATGCCCTGGGCCCGCGCCGCCTCGATGTAGTCGAGGCCGAGGACGGTGATCGCCGCACTGCGCGCAATGCGGGCCATTAGCGGGACGGTCGCGACGGCAAGCGCCAGGACGACGGAGGGGATGCCGGGGCCGAAGATCGCCGCGATGGCCAAGCCGAAGAGGATCGCAGGGAAGGACAGCAGAATGTCCATCAGGCGCATCAGCAGGTTGTCGACCCGGCGGTAGTAGGCGGCCGCGAAGCCGATCAGCACGCCGAGCACGCCGCCGAAGGCGAGCGACAGCGCCCCCATGCCGAGCGTCACGCGCAGCCCGTAGAGCATGCGCGAAAGCATGTCGCGGCCCTGCCCGTCCGTGCCCAGCAGATAGTCCCCACCGGGCGGCTGCATGATGGCGACGAGGTTGGTCTCGTAGGGGTCGTGCGGCGCGAGCCAAGGCGCAAAGACGGCGCAGAGGACCGCGAGGGCAACTATGGCGAGGGACGCCGCCGCGGCAGGCTCGCGCAGCAGGAGGCGCAGCGCCGAGGGGCGCGTGGGGACAGCGGTCTCGGCCGTCGTCGCGCTCATGCCGCCCGCACCCGCGGATCGAGCACGCCGTAGAGCAGGTCCACGACGAGGTTCACGATGATGAAGCCCAGCGAGAGGACGATGATCGTCCCCTGCGCCATCGGCAGGTCGCTCGACGTGATGGCGCCGACGGCCAGCCGGCCGATGCCGGGCCAGGAGAACACCGTCTCCGTCACCACGGCGCCGCCGAGCAGGAAGCCGATCTGCAGGCCGATCAGCGTCACCACCGGGATCAGCGCGTTGCGCAGCGCGTGGTGCAGCACGACCGCGCGCTCCGTCAGGCCCTTGGCGCGCGCGGTGCGGACATGCTCGGCGCCGAGCACGTCGAGGACGGCGGTGCGCGTCATGCGCGCGACCGGCCCGACGAAGACGCCGCCGAGCGTGATCGCCGGCAGCGCGATGGCCCGCAGTCCCTCGAGCGTCCAGAGCGGGCCGCCGCGTCCGGTGAAGGGCAGCAGCTGCCACTTGAAGCCGACGAACCAGATCAGCACGAGGCCGAGGAAGAAGACCGGCACCGAGACGCCGGCGACGCTGATCGCCATCACGACGCGATCCAGCAGCGAGCCGCGCCAATAGGCCGCAACGGTGCCCATCAGGATACCGAGCGGGATGGACCAGATCAGGCTGGCCGCCATCAACTCGAGCGTCGGCCCGATGGTGTTCGCCAGCTCCTGGCTAACGGGCACGTTGTTGATGATGGAGACGCCGAGATCGCCCTGCGCCAGGCGCCAGATGTAGAGACCGAATTGAACGTAGAGAGGCTGGTCGAGCCCGAGATCGCGGCGGATCGCCTCGATCACCTCGGCGCTCGCGGTCGGGCCGGCGCGGACGATGGCGGGGTCGGTCGGCACCACCTGCATCAGCAGGAAGCCGACCAGCAGCACGCCGAACATGACCGGCACCGCCATCAGCAGGCGTTCGGCGGCGTGGCGCAGCATCAGGCGAGCGTCCCGTGGCGGTCGAAGATCGGCTCGCCGCCGCGCAGCGTCAGATCGCAGCGCGTCTCGTGCAGGATCTGCTCCGGCTCGGCGGCGAAGATGTCGCGCGACAGCACGGCGATGTCGGCGAGCATGCCGGGCTCCAGCGTGCCGCGCCGATCCTCGGCGAACTGGGTGTAGGCGCCGCACCAGGTCTGGCAGTGCACGGCCTGCTCGGCCGTCAGCGTCTCCTCCGGACCCATGACCGTGCCGCGGTTGGTCTTGCGAGTGAGCATGGTGAAGAGGTTGACGAAGGGATCGACCGTCGAGACCGGGCAGTCGGAGCTGGCTGCGGGATGGTGCCCCTCCTCGAGCCAAGTGCGCATCGGATAGGCGTTCTCGGTGCGCGCGCGGCCGAGATTGCGGATGTAGAGGTCGCCGAACTCGTACATGAAGACCGGCTGCGGCACCGGCAGGATGCCGCGGGCCTTCATGCGGCGGCGCTGGCCGGGGGTCACGAAGCCGCAATGCTCGATCCGGTGGCGCCGCCCCGTGAAAGGATGCGCGCTGCTGTCGGCGGCTTCCATGCCGGACAGCACCTGCTCGATCGCCGCGTCGCCGATGGCGTGGATGTCGAGCTGCCAGCCCTGCTCGTGGTAGAGCTTCAGCAGCGCGTGGATCTTCTCATCGGGGAAGGTGAAGACGCCGGTGCCGCCGCCGGCGCTGGCCAGGTAGGGATCGAAGAAGGCGGCGGTGAGCCCGCCGGCGGAGCCGTCGGCGAAGACCTTCACCGCCCCCCAGCGCAGCATGTCGTCGCCATCCATGGGGCGCATACCGGCTTCCCAGGCCTGCTGCGCGATGCCTTCGGGGTTGCCGGCCAGCACCTGCCACATGCGCAGCGGCAGGCGGCCGCTGCGATGCGCGGCCTGATAGGCCTCGACCTCCGCCATGTCGGCGATCATGCCAACATTCATGTCGGTGGCACTGGCGAAGCCGTAGGTGGCAAGGTGCTTCCCTGCGCGCTCGATGGCGTCCACCAGTGTCGCCAGATCGGGCGCCGGGATGGCGTCCTTCACCAGCCGCATGGCGCGTTCCTGGAACAGGCCGGTCAGCACGCCGCCACGGCGCTCGATCACGCCGCCTTCGGGATCGGGCGTGTTGTGGCCGACGCCCGCGACCTTCAGCGCGGCGGTATTGGCGACGCCCATGTGGCCGCAGGTGCGCACGATGAAGACCGGGTTGTCGGGTGCCGCGGCATCCAGCTCCGCCGCGGTCGGATGGCGGCCGATGTCGAGCTCGGCATGGTCGTAGCCGCGGCCGAGCACCCAGGCGCCCTTCGGCGCGGAGCGCGCGGCCGTGCGGATGCGCGCGAGAAGCTCGTCGAGGCTCCGCACCTCCTCGGCGCGGAGGTTCACCTGCGCCAGGGCGAGGCCATAGGGCAGCAGGTGCATATGCGCTTCGTTGAAAGCCGGGATCGCGACCCGCCCATCCAGCGCAATCCGGCGCGCATCGGGTGCGGCGGCTGCGACTTCCTCCAGGCTGCCCACGGCCAGCACGCGGTCACCGCGGATCGCCACGGCCTCCGCGAAGCCGGCGTGCAGGCCGCGGAACACACGGCCGCCCTGGAGGATGAGGTCCTGCTGCATCGGATGGTCCCGGACAGCGCGACTGTCGGCGGCGTGCCGGATCGCGTCAACCCGGCGCGAACGGCGCGGCATCCCGTGCGCCCCGGGGCTGCCTCGCGCTTGGGCAGACCCTCAGATCGGGTCGCGCACCAGCGGGCAGGTCGAGCAATGGATGCCACCGCCACCCAGCCCGACCTTGTCATAGGGCACGATCCGCACCGAGACGCCGGCGCGGTCGAGCGCGTCGGCCGTGCGGGGGCTCACCTGGTCGCTCATCAGCACGCGGCCGGGCGCGACGGCGAGGCAGTTGATGGCCCAGGACGGGTCCTCGTGGTTCACCGGGATCAGCTTCACCCCTTCCCGCTTCAGCTCCTCCATGAAGACGAAGGGCAGCGTGGAGGGATTCACGATGGCGGTGTCGTGGTGGACCATGACGAAGGCGCCGTCGATGTGCAGGCGATACCCCGGTATCTGCACGCGGATCAGGCGTGCGCCCTGCACCTTCAGCACCTCCTCCACCTGCCTCGCCCCTTCCTCGTTCACCCGGGAGGAGACGCCGACGACGGCGAGATCAGGGCGGATCCAGGCGAAGCTGCCGCCTTCCATCAGCCCGGTGCCGTGGATGGTGCGGAGGATCGGCATGCCGAGCGCGGCGAGCGTCTCGGTCACCGGCGCTTCCTCGCCGCGGCGGATCTTCGGGCCCATCCGCGTCACGATGGCGCCGCCCTGCACGGCGAAGGAACTGTCGCGAGTGTAGATCGACTTGTGCCGGCCCGGCGCGCAGCGGTTGAGGTAGACCACCTCCACCCCCTCCTCGCGCAGCGCGGCGGCCAGCGCATCGTGCTGCGCCTGCTGCTCGGCGAGCGTCGGGCGCACGTCGCCGCGCCAATAGGCGCCGCTCTCGGGGTCGCCATAGGCGCCGAGCTCCGGGATCAATGGCAGCTTCCCGACGACGTCCATCTCCTCGCCCGGCCGGTGCATCAGCACGACGCGCAGCCGGCCGATGTCGGAGTTGCAGCCCCAGTTCCGGCCCCAGACCTGCGCCTGCTCGCTCGGCACCTCGAAGGCGGGCTCGGGGACGGAGGCGAAGCGCTCGATCAGCATGTTGTAACGGTGGTCGAATTCGCTCATCGCGCGGGACATGCGGAACCTCCCGATCCTGGTGAAACGGACGACACGGAACAGCGCCGGGCGGCGACATCGGGGTGAAACGAGCCGGGTCTACACAGATCGTCGTGGAACACCCGATGAAGCCCATGATCCGGCGCGCGAGCTGCGAGGACCTCGAGGAGCTCCTCGCCATGCAGCGCCGCAGCCTTCGCAGCTTCGGCGAGGCGCATTACTCGGCTGCCCTGCTGGAGGCGGCGGTCGCCGAGATGGGCACCATGGATGCCCGGCTGATCCTGCACGGGACCTACCTGGTGGCGGAGCTCGACGGGCGCATTGTCGGCAGCGCCGGCTGGACGATGCGCGCGCCGAGCTACACCAGGCTGCTCCGGGACCGGCTCGAGCCGCTCGACGGGACATGCGGCATGGTGCGCGGCATCTATGTCGATCCGGCGGCAGCACGGCAGGGCGTGGCGCGCCGCCTGCTCGGTGCCGTCGAGGCCGAGTTGCGCGATGTCGGCGCCGAGGTGGCCGACCTGCTTGCCGCACTCTCCTGCGCGCCTTTCTATGCCGCGGCGGGCTATGCGCGGCTGTCGGATCACGTCCTGCTGTTCGGCGGCTGCCTGGAGTTCCCGGTCCAGCGCATGTGCCGGCGCCTGCGCGCGGCGGCGCCGGGCTGAGGCGCTCCGCACGCTCGTCACGCCGCGTCGCGCCGCCGCCGCAGCGCCATGTCGAGCAGCAGCAGCAGCACGGTGAAGACGACGAGCAGGACCGCGACGGCCGCCATGGCGGGGTCCAGGTTCTCGTTGATGCCGTCCCAGATCCGGCGCGGCAGGGTGAAGACGTCGCGGCTCGCGATGAACAGCACGATCACCAGCTCGTCCCAGGAATGGATGAAGGCGAAGATCGCGCCGGAGGCGATGCCCGGCGCGATGCGCGGCAGGATCACCCAGCGCAGGGTCTGGCCGAGCGAGGCCCCCATTCCGCGCGCCGCCTGCTCGAGCCGTGGGTCGAAGGCGGCGAGCGCGGTGGCAACCGTGATCACGACATAGGGTATGCCGGTCACGCCGTGCGCGATCACGACGCCCAGGAAGCTGTCGAGCAGCCCGAGGCGCGCGAAGTAGCGATAGAGGCCGACGGCGTAGACGATCGAGGGGATGATGATCGGCAGCAGCATCAGCCCTCGGATGAGGTCGGTGGAGCGACGCGAGATGCGCCAGCAGCCGATGGCGCAGAGCGTGCCCGCGACGACGGCGAGCAGGGTGGAGGCAAGCGCGATCCAGAAGCTCTGCACGATGGAGCCGAGCCATTCGGCGGAGCCCAGCACCGTGGCGTAGTGGCGCAGCGACAGCGCCTCCTTCGGCAGCGAGAGGAAGCGCTGGTCGGTCATCGAGACCGGCAGGATGATGGTGATGGGCAGCACCAGGTAGATCGCGACGGTCCAGGCGGAGACCGTGGCGAAGCGGCCGGGCCGGTGCGCGCCGTCCATCTCAGGCGCCGCTGCCGAAGACGCGGCGGAGGTTCACCACCCGCGAGAAGATGGCGAGGGTGACGAGGATGGTGACCACCAGCATGGTCGCCATCATGGTGCCGAGCCCCCAGCGGATCAGGTCGAGGATCTGCAGCCCGATCCACTCCGCCACCATCAGCGTCTTGCCGCCGCCGAGGATCGCCGGGGTGATGTAGAAGCCGAGCGAGAAGATGAAGACCAGCACGCCGGCCGCGATCAGGCCGGGCAGCGAGAGCGGCAGGAAGACGCGGAAGAAGACCGTCCCGCGCGGGGCGCCGAGGCCGCGCGCGGCGGCCAGCAGCCGCGGGTCGATCTCGCGCATCGAGGCCAGCATCGGCAGCACGGCATAGGGCACCATGTAGTGGACCATGCCGACGATGATGCCGAACTCGTTCCAGACCAGCGCCAGCGGTTCCTGGATCAGGCCGGCGCCCATCAGCGTCTCGTTCACCAGGCCCTGCCGGCGCAGCAGCGTCACCCAGGCGAAGGCGCGCACCAGCACGCTGATCCAGAGCGGGACGAGCACGGCGAGGATCCACCAGCGCCGCGCCCGCTCATCCGCCAGCGCGATCTTGTAGGACAGGACATAGCCCAGCAGCAGCGCGAGCACCGTCGTGATGGTGCAGATGCGCAGCGTCGTGACGATGACGCGCTGGACGGATTCGCTGGTGAAGAGCCGTTCGTAGTTCTGCAGGCCGGGCTGCGGCTCGGTGAAGGAGATCGCCAGGACCTGCAGGATCGGCGTGACGTAGAAGGCGGTCATCAGCAGGAAGGCCGGGAGGATCAGCAGCCACCACCCGCCCTGCCGCTGCGCCGCCATCGCCATCAGGCGGCGTCCTCCTCGACCGGGACGCTGGCCGCGGCGCTCCAGCCGAGGCGGACGGGAAGCCTCTCCACCGGAGCGATCGGCGCGCCCCAGGCCGGCAGCGTGACGCGCAGCACGCCGAGGTCCGGCGTCGCGACCGACAGGGCGAAGCCGGCGCCGAGATAGGCCCAGGAGAGGATCCGCCCCTCCACCACATTGTCCGCCGCCTCGCCCTCGGCCAGCAGCGCGATCTTCTCGGGGCGCAGCGAGAGAAGCGCGGGCGTCCCGAGCGCCGGGCGGGGCGCGGCGGGGTCGAGCGCCTGCACCACGCGCGTCGCACCGACCGCGATGGCGAAGCCGCCCGGATGCGCTTCGCGGACCGTGCCGGTCAGGAAGTTCGACTTGCCGAGGAAGTCGGCGACGAAGCGGGTACGCGGGCGCTCGTACAACGCGGCGGGCGCGCCTTCCTGCACCAGCTTCCCGTGGTTCAGGATGGCGACGCGGTCCGACATGGACAGCGCCTCCTCCTGGTCATGCGTGACGTTGATGAAGGTACGGCCGACGCGGCGGTGCAGCGCGCGCAACTCCTCCTGCAGCTCGGCGCGCAGCTTCTTGTCGAGGGCGGAGAGCGGCTCGTCGAGCAGCAGCAGCGCCGGGTCGAAGACCAGCGCGCGGGCCAGCGCCACGCGTTGCTGCTGGCCGCCCGACAGCTGGGAGGGACGGCGGTCCGCGAAGCGCTCCAGCTGGACGAGGTCGAGCGCGGCGCGGACCTTCGCGTCGCGCTCGGCCGTCGGGAGCTTGCGGACGCGCAGCGGGAAGGCGACGTTCTCCGCCACCGTCATGTGCGGGAACAGCGCGTAGCCCTGGAAGACCATGCCGAAGTCGCGCCGTTCGGGCGGCAAGGCGGTGATGTCGCGGCCGTCGAGCAGGATGGCGCCGGAGGTGGGCGCGACGAATCCCGCGACGCACATTAGGATCGTCGTCTTGCCGCTGCCCGAGGGGCCGAGCAGCGTCAGGAACTGGCCGCGCTCCACCGAGAGCGAGACGTCGTCCACAGCGCGGAAGCTGCCGTAGTGCTTGGAGAGGCCCTGCAGCGACGGGGCGTGGCCGGCCGAGGACATCAGTCGCGATATCCCGGCTGCTCGCGGTCGAGCTTGCGACGCAAGGCCTGCCAGGGCAGCCAGCCCTTGGTCGGGCCCGTGCTGAACTGCGCCCGGGTCCGCAGCACGACCTCGTGCGAGGGGATCGCCAGTTTCGCGCCGGAGGATTGCGCCGCGAGCTGGATCCGGCAGGCCTGCTCCAGATACCACATCCAATAGAAGGCCTCGGCGACGGTCGCGCCCACCGTCAGCAGCCCGTGATGGCGCAGGATCAGGCAGGGCTTGTCGCCGAGGTCGCGGACGATCCGCTCGCGCTCCGAGAGGTTGTCGTCGGCCGCGACGCCTTCGTAGTCATGGATCGCGACGCGGCCTTCGAACTCCATCATCATCTGGTTGAGCGGCAGCAGCCCGCCTTCCTGCGCCGCGACCGCCATGCCGGCGAGGGTGTGCGTGTGCATCACGCACTGCGCATCCGCCCGGCCCATATGGACCGCGGAATGGATGACGAAGCCCGCCGGGTTCACGGGCCAGGAGGTCGCCTGCTTAGGCTCGCCTTCGGCATCCACCACGACCAGGCTGCTCGCGGTGATCTCCTCGAAGAGCAGGCCGTAGGGGTTGACCAGGAACCGATGCCCCTCGCCGGGGACGCGCACCGAGAGATGCGTGAAGACCAGGTCGGTCATGCCGTGCAGCGCGAGCAGGCGGTAGGCGGCGGCGAGATCCTCGCGCAGCTCGCGCTCGGTCGGAACGTGGGTCGGATCGGGCCGGACAGGCGGCGGCGGGAGCGGCATCAATAGCCCCGGCTATGGTCGTAGGTGTTGGGCAGCGCCTCGCCCCGCTCATGCGCGGCGATGAGACGCGCGACATGGGCGGCCCGCTCGCTGCGCGGCGGCAGGCTCGCGAGATGCGGGGTGACGAGCAGCTTCGGATGAGCCCAGGCCGGGTGGTCGGCCGGCAGGGGCTCCTGCTCGAACACGTCGAGCACCGCACCGGAGAGCCGGCCGCTGTCGAGCGCCGCCAGGATGTCCTCGACCCTCTGCTGGCTGCCGCGCCCGACATTGATCAGCCCCGCGCCCATCGGCAGGCGGCCGAGCAGCGGGGCGGCGAGGATGTGCCGCGTCTCCGGCGTCGCCGGCAGCAGGCAGACCAGGATGCGCGTCGCGGCCAGGAAGGCGTCGCGCTCCGCCTCGCCCACGAAGCTCCGCACGCCCGGAAGGTCCTTCCGCGTGCGCGACCAGCCGATGACGGGGAAGCCGATGCCCTGGAGCATGCGCGCGGCCGCCTCGCCCATGTGGCCAAGGCCCATGATGCCGATGGTGGTCTCGGGCGCGGTCAGTTCCGGCTCGAAATAGTCCCAGCGCCGCTCGGACTGCGCGATGCCGATGCGCCGCGCGCCCTTCAGCAGCGACAGAACCGCCCAGGTCACGAACTCGCCCATGCGTTGCGCCGCCCCGGGCGTCGCCATGCGCACCAGCGGCACGTGGCGCGGCAGGTCTGGGTCGGAGGCAATAAAATCGACACCTGCGCCGCTGCCGAAGATCACACGGAGATTGGGCAGCTTCGCGAGCCGCCCCGGCTCCGGATCCCACACCAGCACGTAGCGCACCGCGGCGGGATCCACCGCGGGGTCGTCCCACCAGCGCACCTCGACACCTGGGGCCATTTCGGCGAACAACCCCTGCCATTCCGGCATCGCGGCCTCGCCGCCGGATTTCACCAACAGGATGGGTCGGGCCACGTCGTCTCCGGCTCGGGTCTCTCGCGGGGGCTAATGCCCTCAGCCGGTGACGACGTCCAGGAAGTCCTGGTTGACCTGCTGGTAGTTCTCGCCCCACCAGACGCCGTTCAGCACGACCTGCTGGCGTTCGTTCTCCGGATCGGTCGGGTTCACCGCGCGGAACTCCGCCGGGACCTGGGCCGCGGCGCGCGGGTTGGTCGGGCCGTTGCCGAGGAACTGCAGCAGGCCGACCTGCGGCTCCGGCCGCGACAGCATGGAGGCCAGCAGCCGCTGCGCCAGCTCGCCACCCTGGTTGCCGCGCGGGATGACGAAGATGCCGGCCTGCAGCAGGCCCTGGTTCCAGATGAACTTGATGCGGCCGTTGGTCTCGCGCTGGAGGACGTTGGCACGGGTGTGCCAGATCTGGCCCATCACGGCCTCGCCGGTGCGCAGGAACTGCTCGGACTCGCTGCCGGAGTTCCAGAACACCGCGTTGCGGCGCACCTCGCGGATGCGGGCGAGGCAGGCGCGGACATCGAGCGGGTAGAGGTTCCGCGGGTCCTTGCCGAGCGCCATCTGCACGGCGTCGAGCGTCGCCAGCGCGTCGCGGCGCAGCAGGCGGGTGCCCGGGAAGCGGCGCAGGTCGAAGAAATCCGCCCAGTTCTGCGGCGCGCCGTTCGGGAAGCGCGCGCTGTCATAGGCGAGCACGGAGCTGAAGGAATAGGGCGCCGCACCGAATTCCAGCGCGAAGCCCGGGCCGATCACGTCGTTGCGGTTGACGATGTTGTAGTCGATCCGCGTCGCCAGGTTCTGCCGCCCGAGCAACTGGGAGGAGGAGGCGGAGCTGTCGCAGAGGTCCCAGGTGACGCGCCCGCTCTCGACCATCGAACGGATGCGCCCGGCGGACGGCCCGGTGCTGTCCTGCACGACGCGAACGCCCTGGTTCGCCGCCATGAAGGGCTCGCCGTAGAAGCGGCCGAAGCCTTCGTTGGCGATGCCGCCCCAGTTGACCATGACGAGCTGGCGCCCCTGTGCGGCAGCCTCTCCTGGCGACAGCCCGGCGCCGACGCCGAGCGCGGCGAGACCGGCCATGAGCCCGCGGCGGCTGACCTCGCCCCGGCGGAACTTCTCGAAGGCCAGCGCAACGCAGTCCTGCTGGAAGCTCTGCATCTCCGTCTCCCTCTGGTGAACCCCTTGGGGCGGCGTGTCTCCCGGGCGGGTCCCCTTGATCGCGGCAGCCGCCGGCGGGAACCTCTCCCGACAGTGAAACGCGGGACGCGCGCGGCGGCAATGACCTCTCTTCCGTTTCCCTTCGCCCCTGGCTTCCAGGAGCGTCCCTGGTGGTGGGAGGCAGCCGAGCCGCCGGACCGCGACACCCCCCTGCCCGACCGCGCCGCGGTCGCCATCGTCGGCGGCGGCTATGCCGGGTTGTCGGCCGCCCTGACGCTGCGGCGCCTCGGCCACCAGGCGGTCGTGCTGGATGCGGAGCGGATCGGCTGGGGCGCCTCCTCGCGCAACGGCGGCATGGTGTCGGGCGGGCTGAAGGTCGCGAACACCACGCTCGCCAAGTCGCATGGGCAGGAGGAGGCGAAGCGCATCGCGCTGGCCTGCGCGGCGAGCTTCCCCTTCATCGAGGAGACGATCGCGCGCGAGGGGATCGAGTGCGACTACCTCCGCTGCGGCCGCTATGTCGGCGCCTGGACGCCGGCGCATCACGACGCGATGGCGAAGAAAGCCGACTGGATCGCCGAGGT
Organism: Falsiroseomonas oryziterrae; assembly: GCF_021864505.1. Classification (GTDB taxonomy): domain Bacteria; phylum Pseudomonadota; class Alphaproteobacteria; order Acetobacterales; family Acetobacteraceae; genus Falsiroseomonas; species Falsiroseomonas oryziterrae. The sequence continues at coordinate 23,321 of NZ_JAKJIB010000007.1, read as the reverse complement.
CACCGGCCTGCCGACCGAGATGATCCCCAAGACGCGGCAGCGGGAATTCCTCGGCAGCGACCACTACCATGGCGGCATGGCCGCCGCGGCGACGGGCAGCCTGCATCCGGGCAAGTATGCGCGCGGCCTGGCGGCGGCGGCGGAGCGCGCCGGCGCCGTGCTGGTCGATGGCGTGCGGGTGCGCGGCATTGCGCAGGTCGGGTCCGGCTTCCGCCTCCTCACCGACAAGGGCGAGATGGCGGCGGATGCCGTGCTGGTCGCGACCAACGGCTATTCGCTCGATCCGCGCGGCACGGCGAGTCCCTGGCTCGCGCGCCGGTTGGTACCGCTCAATTCGTACATCATCGCGACGGAGGAACTGCCGCAGGATCTGATGGACCGGCTGTTCCCGGGCCGGCGCATGATCAGCGACAGCAAGCGCGTGCTGAACTATTTCCGCCCCTCGCCGGACGGGAAGCGCGTGCTGTGGGGCGGGCGCGCCAGCTTCCGCAAGGCGACGGCAGAGCAATCCGCGCCGACGCTGCACGCGACGATGGTCGAGACCTTCCCGGAGTTGAAGGACGTGCGGATCACCCATGCCTGGACCGGCGCGGTGGCCTTCACCTTCGACGGGCTGCCGCATATCGGCGTGCAGGACGGCGTGCACTACGCCGCCGGCTGCCAGGGCAGCGGCGTCGCAATGGCAACCTGGCTCGGCCACAACGCCGCGCTGAAGATCGCCGGCGCGGCGAACGAACGCTTCGCGCTGGACGGCCTGCCCTTCCCCACGCGCCCGACCTACAGCGGAAACCCGTGGTTTCTGCCGATCGTCGGGACCTGGTACAGGCTGCGCGACCGGCTCGACAGGATGGCCGCATGAACGCCGATTTCGTCCTGCTCGGCGGCCGCATCGCGACGATGGACGCGGCCGGCACGGAGTGCAGCGCGCTCGCCGCGCTGAACGGGCGCATCGTGGCGCTCGGCACGGATGACGACGTCCGCCATCTGATCGGTCGCGGCACTATGGTGCTGCAGGCCGAAGGACGCCGCGTGCTGCCGGGCATCGTGGACAGCCACGCGCACCCGGATGCCTACGCAATCCGCTTGCGCGCCTGGACGCTCGTCTCGCCCGACCGGGTGCGGACTCGCGACGAGTTGCTGTCCATCATCTGGCGGCGCTGCGCGGAGCTGGCGCCCGGACGCTGGGGTGCCTTCTACCGGCTGAACGAACGCCAGTCGGGCGGCTATCCGACGCTCGACGAGCTGGACGCCGCGAGCGGCGGGCGGCCGATCTTCATCCTGCGCACCGACGGGCATTTGGGCCTCGCCAATCGCGCGGCCTTCGCGGCCTGCAGCATCGATGCGACGACACCCGACCCTGCCTTCGGCCGTTTCGACAAGCTCGACGGGTCGCTGACCGGCCTCGTGCGCGAAACGGCGGCGCATATCTTCCTCAATGCCATCCACGGGCAGGATTCCGAAGCGGACATCGCCGACGGCATGGAACTCGTGCAGGACCAGTGCCTGGCAGCCGGCATCACCTCCGTCGCCAATTCGCTGACGCCCACCAAGGCGATCCGCGCCTATCAGCGCATGAAGGACGACGGGCGCTGGCGGATGCGCATGGGCATCATCGCCTCGGGCCGCGACGAGCCTCTCATCCCGCATCTGATCGGCGCCGGCATCCGCTCCGGCTTCGGCGATGAATTTCTCCGGGTCATCGGCGTGGAATGGTGCCCGGACTGCTCCACCTCGGGCCGCACCGCCGCCTATTGGGATCCCTATGTCGGCACGCCGGTCCCGGGCGAGCCGGTGCCGAACACCGGCATGCTGCTCTACGACAAGGACGACCTGACGCAGCGGGCGACGGCGGCGCATGCGGCGGGGCTGCAGGTGATGATCGAGGGTGTCGGCGACCGCGGTATCGACTTCGCGCTCGACGTGATGGAGGCCGCACTCGCCGCGCATCCCGTCGCCGACCACCGGATGCGCGTCGAGCATTGCTGCTACGTGACGCCGCCGATCCTGGAGCGCCTGAAGCGCGGCGGCTTCGTGGACAGCTCCGCCACCGGCTTCATGGACGAGCTGGGTGAGGCCTATGTCGCCAACCGCGGGCAGGAGGCGATGCGCTGGATGTGGCCGCATCGCAGCCTGATCGATGCCGGCGTGCCCGCACCGGGCCATTCCGACTTCGCGGTCTGCCGCGTCTCGCCCTGGACGGCGATCGCCGCGATGGTGACGCGCCGGACCACGACCCGCGCCGACCTCGATGCGCGGGAGGCGGTGACGCCGCGCGAGGCGGTGCGCGCCTACACCTGGCTCGGCGCCTGGGCGCAGCGGGAGGAACGCGAGAAGGGCTCGCTGGAGATCGGCAAGCTCGCCGACCTGATCGTCCTGGACCGGGATGTGCTGGAAGGCGACCCGGCTGCGATCGCGGAGACGCAGGTGGCGGCGACTGTGGTGGGTGGCGTCGTGCGGCACCGTATGTGACAGTCGGCACCGCAACGCCCCGCCGGCCTGACGGGGCGACGGAGGAAACCGGTATGTCGCACCGCCTGCTCTCGTTGGCCGTTCTCGCCACCCTCGCCCTTCCCGCTGCCGGACAGACGCAGGGCGTGATCTCGGAGCGCAGCATCTCTTCCGCCCTCGCGGTCGAGATCGCCTCGGCCGCCGTTGCGGCCTGCGCCGAGCGCAATTTCCGCGTGACCGCGACCGTGGTGGATCGCCATGGGATCGTGAAGGCGATGGTGCGCGCAGACGGCGCCGGGCCGCACACGGTGGAGGCCAGCCGCGCCAAGGCCTACACCTCGGCCTCGGCCCGCAATCCCACCACGGGCATGCTCGCCGCCGCGCAGGGCAATCCCGCCGCCGCGACCCTCCCCAACATTCCGGGCTTCCTCGTGCTTGGCGGCGGCGTGCCGATCCGGGCGGGCGAGGAGGTGGTCGGCGCCATCGGCATCGGCGGCGCGCCGAGCGGCGTGATCGACGAGGAATGCGCGAATGCCGCCATCGGCCGGTTCCGCGACCGGCTGAACTGACGCCCCCAGACCGTCTTGCCTGCAAAGGTTCGCGGTGGGATCACCGCGGCCTGCGCGGGCGCCGAGGGCCCGCCCGGGAGGAGAAGAAACATGCTTCGTCGCCACCTGCTCGCCACTGCCGCTGCCGGCGCGGGCGCCGCCCTGCTGCCGGGCTTCGCGCACGCCCAGGGCTTCGCGCTGCAAAACCCAGAATGCATCGCGCCTGCGGCACCCGGCGGCGGCTTCGACCTCACCTGCCGCACGGCCGCGCGGGCGCTGAACGAGCTCGGTATCATCGGCCCGGCCATCCGCACGCAGAACATGCCGGGCGGGATCGGCGCGGTCGCCATCAACCACATCAACGCCCAGCGCCGCAGCGATCCGAACGTGATCGTCGCCGTCTCCACCGGCTCCTGGGTCAACATGGCGCAGGGCCGCTTCGGGCGGTGGGGCGAGAACGACGTGCGCTGGCTCGGCGCCATCGGCGCGGATTTCGGCGTGATCGCGGTGCGACGCGACAGCCGCTTCCAGACGCTGGCCGACCTCATCGCAGCGATCCGCCAGGATCCCGCCAGCGTGCCGATGGGCGCGGGCGGCGCGGTGGGCAGCCAGGACTGGACCAAGGCGGCCCTCATCGCGCGCGGCGCCGGGGTGGATCCGCGCCGGCTGCGCTACGTGCCCTTCGAGGGCGGCGGCCAGGCCATGGCGGCGCTGCTCGGCGGCCACATCCAGGTCTTCCCGGGCGACGCGACCGAGGTGCGCGGGCAGCTCGAGGCGAACGAGATCCGGCTGCTCGCCGTGCTGGCGCCGAACCGCCTGCCGGGGCCCTTCGCCAGCATCCCGACCGCGCGCGAGCAGGGCGTGGACGCCGACTGGACCATCGTGCGCGGCTTCTACATCCCGCCCGGCGCGCCCGATGCGGCCTACAACCACTGGGTCGATGCGCTCCGCCGGCTGCACGCGCATCCCGGCTGGCCGGCGATCCGCGACGGCGCCGGCCTGTTCGAGTTCAACATGGTGGGTCGCGAATTCGAGGAGCTCGCGAAGCGCCGCACCGCCGAGTACCGGGCGCTCGCGCGCGAGGTCGGCGTGATCCAGCAGCAGAACTGAGGTGCGCGACCAGGCGGACCGGCTGCTGGGCCTCGCGCTGGTCGCGCTGGCGGCGCTCGTCGTCTGGCACGCGCTTTCGCTGGAGGTGACCTTCGCGGCCGACCCGGTCGGCCCGAAGGCCTTCCCGATCGCGGTCGCGCTGGCCATGGGCGGCTGCGGGGTCTTGCTGCTGTTCCGCCAGGGGCTGATCTGGGAGAAGGCCGAGCGCATCTTGCCGGGGCTCGCCGCCGTGGCCGCGATGGCAGGCTATGCGCTGCTGCTCGGCCCGCTCGGCTTCATCCTGGCAACCGCCGCGCTCTGCCTCGTCATCGCGCTCGCCTTCTCCGCGTCGCCGCTGCAGGCTGCGGCGACAGCGGTGGTGACCGCGCCGGCGCTCTGGGCGCTGCTCGATCCGGTGCTGGACCTGCCGCTGCCGAAAGGCCCGCTGGGGTTCTGAGATGGACGCCATCGCGGCCCTGATGGGCGGCTTCGCCGTCGCCCTCACACCCACCAACCTGGCGCTGGCCTTCCTCGGCTGCCTGATCGGGACGGCGATCGGCGTGCTGCCCGGCATCGGGCCGATGAACGCCATCGCGCTGCTGCTGCCCTTCTGCTTCGCGTTGAAGCTGCCGGCCGAAAGCGCGCTAATTCTGCTCGCTGCCGTCTACTACGGCAGCGGCTATGGCGGTCGGATCACCGCGATCCTGCTCAACATGCCGGGCGAGCCGGCAGCGGCGATCACCACGCTCGATGGTCATCCGCTCGCGAAGCAGGGACGCGGCGCGGCGGCGCTCGCGGTCTCGGGCATCGGGAGCTTCGTCGGCGCGACGCTTTCCGTCGTGCTGATGACCTTCCTCTCGGTGCCGCTTGCGCGGATCGCGGTGGGCTTCTCCCCGGCCGACTACGTCGCGCTGATCGTCTTCGCGCTCTCGCTGCTCGGCGCCGTCGCACCCGGCAACGCCGCCAAGGCCTGGGCCGCGGGCTGCTTCGGCATCCTGCTCGCCCTGGTCGGCATCGATTCCGGCACCGGCGTGGAGCGGCTGACCTTCGGCTCGATCGAATTGCTGGGCGGCGTGGACTTCACCGTGCTCGCCATCGGCCTCTTCGCGATCGGCGAGGTACTGCTGCTGCTCGAGCGGCAGATGCGCGCGAGCGCCGCCAGCCTCGGCCACGGCGCCCACCTCTCCTTCCGCGAACTCGTCGCCTGCATCCCGGCGATGTTCCGCGCCACCGGCATCGGCTTCGTCGTGGGCGTTCTGCCCGGCGCGGGCGCCTCGGTCGCCGCGGCGCTGTCCTACACGACGGAAAAGCGCATCGCCGACAAGCAGGGCACCTTCGGCAAGGGCGACCTGCGCGGCGTCGCCTCGCCCGAGACGGCCGACAACGCGGCGCAGATCGGCAATCTGGTGCCGATGCTCTCGCTCGGCATCCCGGGCTCCGGCACCACCGCCGTGCTGCTCGGCGCGCTGCTGATGTATTCGATCACGCCGGGTCCGCTGCTCTTCACGCAGCGGCCGGAAGTCGCCTGGGGCCTGATCGCCAGCATGTATGTCGGCAACGTCATGCTGCTGGTGCTCAACCTGCCGCTGGTCGGGATCTTCGCGCGGCTGCTGACGGTGCCGCCCTGGGTACTCTATCCGGGGGTGATCGCGCTCTCCTTCGCCGGCGTCTATGCCGTGTCGAATTCGCCTTTCGACCTGCTGCTGGCGACTGGGTTCGGCGTGCTCGGCTATGTCCTTCGCAAGCTCGACGTGCCGCTGGTGCCGATCATCCTCGGCTTCGTGCTCGGCCGGCTGCTGGAGGACAACCTGCGGCGCGCCCTTTCGCTCTCCGACGGCGACGTGATGGCGCTGTTCGCCTCGGTCCCCTCGCTGCTGCTCTGGACCTGCACCCTCGCGGCGCTGGTCTTCCCCTTCCTGCGGCGCCGGGCGTGACGGGGGCGCTTCCTGCCTCCGCCGCCGCGCTGCTGATCCTGCTCTGCGCCACCTGGGGGCTCGGGCAGATCGCGGTGAAGCTCGGGCTCGAGGGGATCTCGCCGCTGGTGCAGGCGGGGCTCCGCTCGGTCATCGCCGTGCCGCTGCTGCTCGCCTGGTGCTGGTGGCGCGGGGTCGCGGTGTTTGTCCGCGACGGCAGCTTCTGGCCCGGGATGCTCGCGGGCGGTCTGTTCGCGGCCGAGTTCTGGGTGCTCTACGAGGCGCTGGCGCTGACCACCGCCGCGCGCAGCACGGTGCTGCTCTACACCGCGCCCTTCTGGGCGGTGCTCGGCGCGCATTGGCTGGTGCCGGGCGATGCGCTCGACCGGCGCAAGCTGGCCGGGCTGCTGTTGGCCTTCGCCGGGCTTCTCGTCGCCTTCGCCGACCGGCTCGGCGCGCCGCTGGATGCGACGCTGCGCGGCGACCTGCTCGCGCTCCTCGCCGGCGTCTTCTGGGGCGCGACCATCGTCGCGATCAAGGCGACGCGGCTGACCCGCATCGCCGCCGAGCGCACGCTGCTGTTCCAGATCGGCGCGGCGGGCCTGCTGCTGCCGATCGGCCTCGTCCTCGGCGAGCGCGGCGTCTTCGCGCCGACGCCGCTGGTCTGGGGCGCGCTGCTGTTCCAGGCGGTGATCGTCGCCTTCGCCTCCTACGCCGCTTGGTTCTGGCTGGTGGCGCGCCACAAGGCCTCGGCGCTCGCGCCCTTCCTGTTCCTGACGCCCGTCTTCGCGGTGGTGGCCGGTGCGCTTGTGCTCGGCGAGACGGTCACCTGGGCGCTGCTTGCCTCGCTCGCGCTGATCGGAGCGGGGATCTGGGTGGTGAACCGGCCAGCCGTCAGCCGCGCCTGAGCGAGATCCCTCTCAGCCGCGCTTGAACGAAATCCCTTTCAGCCGCGCTTGAGCGCGAGGCGCTTCGGCGCTTCCTCGACCCGCGCCGCGGCGAAGGCGGCCAGCACATCCTCCGGCCAGGGCGCCACACGGCGAGTTTCGAGATCGACGCAGAGGAACAGCACCTCGTTCTCGGCGCTCAGCCAGCCTTCCTCGGCATGGAACAGGCGGTGGCGCAGCAGCAGGCGCTTCGCGTCGAAGGCGAGCACGGCGCTTTCGGCGGACAGCGGCGCGTCAAGCACCACCTCGCGCACGTAGCCCTGCCAGGATTCGACGGCGAAGGTCCCCAGCCCGCGGGCGCGGAATCCGTCCCCGAGGTTGAGCGAGGGCCAGAGCGCGTCGGTCGCGAGGTCGAAGGCGACCAGGTAGTAGGCCAGGTTCATGTGGCCGTAGTGGTCGACCCACTCCGGCCGCACGCGACACAGGGCGGCAGCCCTCAATGGATCTCGTCCGCCCGCGCGATCGCCTCGCGCAGCTTCGCGACGCTGAAGGACGGATCCTTGCAGAGGTCGAGGATCACCTTCTCGCGCCGCGCGCCGAGCTCGATCGCGGCCGGGATCTTCCGCACCGCGTCGTGCGGAATGACGACGGCGCCATGGCGGTCCGCGTGGATCACGTCCTCATGCGCCACATGCATGCCGTGCACCGTCACCTCCTGCCCGTAGGCAACGACATGCACATAGGCGTGCGAGGGATTGACCGCGCCGGCGAGCAGCTGGAAGCCGGGGGCCAGCATGTCGAGGTCGCGGATCGCGCCGTTGGTGACGACGCCCTGCGCGCCGAGCGCCTTGTGGACGGCCGAATGCACCTCCCCCCAGAAGGCGCCGACGCCCGGCGTGTCGTCGAGATCCTGCAGCACGACGACGGTCGGCAGCGAGGCCGCAGCGACATAGTCGTACCAGCCGAGCCGCAGGGCGCGATCCTGTTCCTTCGCGCGGCCCGAGGGCGCGGCGGCGCGGATCGCTCCGGTGCGCGCGAGGCCGCAGATGGGCGGCAGGCCGGGATCGGCCGCCACCAGCGGCCGCACGGTGAAGCCATGGCCGCGACGCTGCGGGACCACCAGTTCGAGCGCATTGCAGATGGTCGGCGTGTCCCATTGCCGGAGCAGGTCCAGGTCTTCGGCCGTGAAGGGATGCTCAGCCATGGCGCGTCCTTGTCTCGTCCCTGGGCGTTCCGTCCGGGGAGAGCATCCGCCGCGCCCGAAGGCGCGTCAAACCGGGGCGACCCGCCGCGTAAGGCACCCCGCCCGGCCCTGGACGCGGCCCTGGGCTGCGGCTACCAACCCAGGCCGTATGCGCCGGCCGGCCGGGCCGACTCGCCGGCGCCCGACAGGAAGGATCCGCCCGTGGACTCGCGCCGTCTCCTCTCGCGTCGCCTTGCGCTCGGCGCCGGTGGCCTGCTGCTCCTCAGCGCCTGCCAGCAGCCCCGCGTCCTGACCGAGGACGGCACGATCGACCTCTTGACCCTCCTGCGCGACAAGCCGGAGCATAGCCGCTTCGCCAATGCCCTCGTGCTCAGCGGCCAGACCAGCCGCCTGAACCGGCAGGCCGGCGCGGTGACGCTCTTCGTGCCGACGAACGAGTCCCTGAACGCGCTGCCGGCCGATCTCCGCGCGTTGCTCGACAGCCCGCCCTCGAACCCAACGCCGGAACAGCGCGCCCGCGCCGCCGCGCTGGTCAACGCCAACGCCGCCTTCGGCCTGCTGCGCTTCGCCGACCTGCCGCCGCGGCAGGGCCGCGTGGTGACCTGGGACCGCGGCCGCATCCAGGTGACGCCCACCGGCGCACGCACGGCGACCGTGGTGCGCGAGGGCGCGCCCGCGGGCCGCAGCGTGACCATCACGCGCGGCGACGTGCTCGCCAGCGACGGCGTCTATCACGTCACCTCGGCGCCGATCCTGCCCGGCACCTGAGGCGTCCGGCGCCGGCCAGGGCCGGCGCCGACCTCACCCGGCGCGTTGCAGCACGCGCCAGATCCGCTCTGGCGTCAGCGGCATGTCGATGTGGCCGACGCCGAGCGCATCGCAGGCCGCGCTGACGATCGCCGGCGGCGCGCCGCAGGCCCCGCCCTCCCCCGCGCCCTTCACGCCGAGCTCGTTCACCGGCGTCGGCACGACGTTGAAGTCCACCGTCAGCTCCGGCAGGTCCGCCGCGCGCGGCATGGCGTAGTCCATGAAGGTGGCGCTGAGCAGCTGGCCGCTCTCCGGGTCGTAGCGCGCCTCCTCCAGCACCGCCTGGCCGAAGCCCTGCGCGATGCCGCCATGCGACTGGCCGTGGACGAGCATCGGGTTGATCACGTTGCCGACATCATCCACGGCCGTGTAGCGCACCACCTCCAGCGCGCCGGTGTCCGGGTCGATCTCGACCTCGGCGACATGGCAGCCATTGGGGAAGTTGCACTCGGTGTCGCGCTTGTAGAGGACCTTCTCGTCAAGACCCGGCGCCTCGCCCTCCGGCAGGCGGGCAGGGTCGTTCGCCGCGGCTATGACCTGCGGCCAGGCGACCGACAGGTCGGTGCCGGCGATGCGGAAGCGCCCGCCCTCGAGCTCGACATCGGCCACCGCCGCTTCCAGCAGATGCGCGGCGATGCGCTTCGCCTTCGCGACCACCGCGTCGGAGGCGCGCAGCGTCGCGACGCCGCCCATCTGGGAGGACCGCGACCCGCCGGTGCCGCCGCCGGTCTCGATCACGAGGCTGTCGCCCTGCACGAGTTCCACCGCGTCGAAGGGAATGCCGAGCCGGCTGTGCACGATCTGCGCGAAGGCGGTCTCGTGGCCCTGGCCATGGCTGAAGGTGCCGACCGAAAGCCGTGCGCGCCCATCCGCTTGCATGGCGAGCCGCGCCCATTCCTGCGGGGCGCCGCCCGACGCTTCCACGAAGTAGCCGAGGCCGATGCCGCGAAGCTTCCCGCGCGCGGCAGACTGCGCGCGCCGTGCCGCGAAGCCGTCCCAGTCGGCCAGCTTCAGCGCCATGGCCTGCGTGCCGCCGAAGTCGCCGCTGTCCAGAACATTGCCGACGCAGTTGGTGTAGGGGATCTGGTCGGGCCGGACGTAGTTGCGCCGCCGGATCTCGTCCTTGCCCACGCCGAAATGCGCCGCGCCGAGGTCGAGCAGGCGCTCGATCGTATAGGCGATCTCCGGCCGCCCCGCGCCGCGATAGGCATCGGTCGGCACGGTGTTGGTGAAGACGCAGCCGACCCGCATGTCCACGGCCTGCAGGTCATAGACGGTGCCGGCCACGCGCGCGCCGGCGACGGTCGGGATGCGCGGGCCGAAATCGGAGAGATAGGCGCCGACGGCGGCCAGCGTCCGCACCCGAAGACCGAGCGCCTTGCCGTTCGCGTCGAAGGCCATCTCCCCCCGCGTGACGTGATCGCGGCCATGCGGGTCGGCGACCATCGTCTCGCTGCGGCCCGAGCGCCACTTCACCGGGCGGCCGAGCCTGCGGGCGGCCCAGAGCACCATCCCGGATTCCACGAAGCACTTGCTGCGCAGCCCGAACCCGCCGCCAGTGTCGGGCGAGACCACGCGCAGCTTCTCGGGCGGCACCTTGAGGATGTCGCGCGCCATCGGATCGCGCACGCGGAACACGCCCTGCGTCGGGCTGGTCAGCTCGTAGCGCTGCTCCGCCGCGTTCCAGGCGCCGATCGCGACGCGCGGCTCCATCGGGTTGCCGACGACGCGGTTCTGCACGAGCTCGATGCGGGCGACATGGGCTGCCTTGGCGAAGGCGGCGTCCGTCATCTCCTCGCGCCCGTTCGACCATTCGACACAGAGATTCGAGCCACGCTCCGGCCAGATCACCGGCGTGGCGGGGTCGAGCGCGCTGCCGGTCGAGGTGGCGGCGGGCAGCATCTCATACTCGACCTCGACGAGCTCCAGCGCATCCTCGGCCTGGCTGCGCGTCTCGGCGACGATGGCGACGACGGGGTCGCCGACGTAGCGCACGGCATCCGTCTGCAGGATGCGCCGCGGCGGGCCGTAGAGCTTCGGCGTGCCGGCGCGCGCGGGCACCTCGATCTGCACGGGGAAGAGCCCGATGCCGTCGGCATCCGCGTCATGCCCGGTCAGCACCAGCAGCACGCCCGGCGCGGCGCGCGCCGGCTCCACGTTCAGCGCCACGATGCGGGCATGCGCGTGGGGCGAGCGGAGGATGGCGAGATGCGCCTGCCCCGGCATGTCGATGTCGTCGGTGTAGCGGCCGCTGCCGGTGAGGAAGCGCACGTCCTCCTTCCGCCGGACGGGCTGGCCGATGCCGAACTGGTCGCCGTGGTATCCCATGCCCCTACCCCGCCACCTTCGCCGCTTCCCGCCCCGCGATGCGCCCGAGCGCGACCGCCGTCAGCAGACCATTCCCGGAGAGATATCCCGACGCCTCCGGCCCGCTCACCCCGCAGGCCGCACCGCCGGCCGCGAAGAGATTCGGCACGACCCAGCCATCCGCAAGCCGCACCCGCGCCCGGCCGTCGATCGCGAGCCCGCCCTGGCTGTGGAACAGCGCGCCGGTCACGCGCACCGCGCAGAATGGCGCCGTCAGCGGGGCGCCGCGCGACCAGTCACGCCCGAAGGTGTCGCGCGTGCCCGCGCGCTTCTGGCGCTCGACGGCATCGAAGCTGGCGCGCAGGCGGTCGGCCGGCAGCTTCGTCCTGGCAGCCAGCTCCTCGATCGTCGGCGCGGTGATCACCGCCCCTTGCGCCTCGGCCTGCCGGAAATCCTCGAACTGTCGCGTGATCCCGGCGATGCGCGCGTCGAAGATGTCCCAGGCCACGCCCTCGCGCTGGCGCAGCACGGCGACGCCGGCTTCCGAATAGCCGCTGCTCTCGTTCCAGAAGCGGTCGCCGTCCAGGTTCACCTGGAAGCCGCCTTCCATGATCACGGCCCAGGAGACCAGGATGCCCTGCGGATGCGCGACGGAGCCGTGGCCCTGATGGCCCGTCATGTCGCGCAGCGTCGCGCCGAGCTGCTCGCCCCACAGCACGGCTTCGCCCTCGTTGCCGGGATGGCCGAAATAGAGCGCATCGGCGAGGTCGGGGATGTATTTCCGCACCAGCGCCTTGTTGCCGCCATAGCCGCAGCAGGCGAGCACCACGGCGCGCGCGCCGATGCGCTCCGCGCTGCCGTCCGGGCGTTCCGCGACGAGGCCGCGGATCGCGCCGGAGGGATCGCGGACCAGCGTCGTGACATGCGCTTCGGTCAGGATCGGGATCTCGGCCTGTTCCGCGGCCTGGCGCAGCCGGTCCACCAGCTCGGCGCCGCTGCGGCTCGGCAGGCCGTGCATGCGGCGGTTGCTGTGGCCCGGATAGTCGAAGTCGTGCACGACGCTGAAGGGCAGCGCATGGGCGTCGGCGAGCCATTCGATCGCCGGCGCGACGTTGCGCGAGACGAGCGCCACGAGCGCCGGATCGGCCTGGCCATGCGCCTTGCGCTGGATGTCGACGGCGAAGGTGGCGGCGTCGTCCGCGATGCCGCGCTCGCGCTGGAAGCGCGTGCCGGCGGCCGGGATCAGCCCGGCCGAGAGGCTGGTCGAGCCGCGCGGAACCGGGTCGCGCTCGATCACCAGCGGCTCGATGCCCTCCGCACGGCAGGACAGCGCGGCGATCAGGCCGGCGGCGCCGGCGCCGATGATCGCGACCGGGACCTCCGTCTCGAAGGCCGGATCGGCTTCGGTGACGACGCGCGCTTCGGTCATCCGAGCTTCGCGAGCTCCGCCGCGACGGTGCTGATCTCCGCCACCGGTCGCAGTGCGGCGATCGCCGTGTCGTGCAGCTCCTGCGTGAAGGCGCCGCAGCCATCCTCAAGCACCGTCACCTGGAACTCCCGCACATGCGCCCCGCGCACGGTTGAGGAGACGCCACCATTGGTGACGATGCCGGCGACGAGCAGCTTGCGGATTCCGACCTTGCGCAGGATCCATTCGAGGCGCGTGGCGTAGAAGGCGTCATAGCCGACCTTCTCGACCGGCAGGTCGGAGGGCGCCAGCTCCGCGACCACCTGGTGGCCCCAGCTGCCCATCACGAAGTCACCCTTCTTCAGGAAGGGGCGCAGCTTCCGAAGGTGCGGATCGATGAAGGGCTCGCCGTTGCGGCCGGTGAACAGCGTGAAGTGGGTAGAGGCGATCCAGCCCCCCTTCGCCCGCATCGCATCCGCCAGAGGCTCGAGACGCGCCGGCAGCGCGGCGATGGAAGCCGCGGTCTGCCCCGCGCGGCCATACGCCCCGTCAGGATGGATGAAGTCGTTCTGCAGGTCGCAGAGCAGCAGCGCTGTCTGGGAGATCGGGATCTCGTCGGCGGACATGGGCGTCACTCGCGCTCGATGATCAGGTTGCCGAAGCGGTCCACGCGGGCGGTGAGGTCGGGATCCACCACCACCGTCGCGTCCGGCTGCTCGAGGATGGCGGGGCCATGCACCAGCGCGCCGACCGGCAGGTCGAGCCGCGACCACACCGTCGCGGCATGCCACGCGCCGTCGAACCAGACCTGCCGCGCGCCGCGCGCCGCGCCGTCCAGCGTCGCATCCGCTGGCGGCGCGAGTGCAGCGAGATCGAAGTCCGGGCGGATGCCGATCGCCGCCGTGCGCAGCGTCACGATGCGCACCGGCAGGCCGGGCAGCAGCCGCGAGAAGGCCTGCTGGTAGGCGGCCTCGAAGGCGCCGCGGATGATCGCCTCCGACACGCCCGTCGTGTCGCCGATGACATGCACGGGCAGCGGCACGCCGACCGTGTGCGTCTGGCCGGCGTAATGCATGTCGAGCTCGAAGCGGATCTCGAGCCGCGCGACAGGCAGGCCGGCTGCCTCTACGACGGCGCGCGCGGCGGCGGCTTCCTCCACCATGCGGCGGTCGAGCGCGGCGGCGTCCAGCCCCTCAAGCGCGAGATTCAGCGTGCGCACCTGGTCGTGGCGCACATCGGCGATGACGCAGCCGAGCGCGGAGGTCACGCCCGGGAAGCGCGGCACCAGCGCAGCCTTGAGGCCCACTTCCTTGATCAGCGCGCCGACATGCAGCGCACCGCCGCCGCCGGGGGGAAGCGCGACGAAGCTCTGCGGATCATGGCCGCGCTCGATCGAAACCAGCCGGATCGCGCCGGCCATGCGCGCATTCGCAACGCGCACGATCGCCTCGGCAGCCGTCATGGCGTCGAGACCGAGCGGCGTACCGACATGTTCCGCAATCGCGGCCTTGGCGCCCTCGACGTCGAGGCGCGTGAGTGCGCCGCCGATCGGCCGGTCGGCGTTGATCCGGCCGAGTACGACATTGGCGTCGGTCAGCGTCGGGCGCGTGTTGCCCTGGCCATAGCAGACCGGTCCCGGCCGGCTGCCGGCGCTCTCGGGTCCCACCTGAAGCAGGCCACCGCGATCGACATGGGCGATCGATCCGCCGCCGGCGCCGATCGTCGTGATCTCGATCATCGGGCTGCGGATGACGAGGCCGAAGTCGATCGTTGCCTGCGCCGCGAGCTCCATCCGCCCGCCGGTGACGAGCGAGACGTCGAAGGAGGTGCCGCCGAGGTCGCAGGTGATCGCATTCTCGAATCCGGCCGCGCGGGCGATGGCGGCCGCCGCGATCACGCCTGCGGCGGGGCCGGACAGCGCCGTGCGCGCCGGGATGCCGCGCGCCGTCGCGGTGGACATGATGCCGCCATTCGACTGCACGATGTGGAAGCGGCCATCGAAGCCGGCGCCGTCCAGCGCGCCTTCGAGCTTGCCGAGATAGCTGGCGACGACGGGCTGCAGATAGGCGTTGAGCGCGGTGGTCGAGGCGCGCTCGAACTCGCGGATCTCCGGCAGGATCTCCGACGACACGCTGACATGCGGGTTGGGCCAGATCGCGCGGACCGCCGCAGCCGCCGCGCGCTCGTTCTCCGGATTGGCGTAGCTGTTGATGAAGACGATCGCACAGGCCTCGGCGCCCCGCGCCAGCAAAGCGCGCGCCGCATCCTGCACGGCGGCGAGGTCCACCTTCGTGTGGACCGTGCCGTTGGCCAGCGTGCGTTCCGGTACCTCGACCCGCATGTCGCGCTCGGCAACCGGGGAAAACTCGCCCCAGAGGCCCCAGGTCCGCGGACGGTCGCGCCGGCGCATCTCCAGCACGTCGCGGAAGCCTTGCGTGGTGATCACGCCGAGCCGCGCGCCCTTGCGCTCGAGCAGCGCGTTCGTGCCGACCGTTGTGCCGTGCACGATCGCCTCGAAGCCGGCGGGGCCGCCGAGGGCACGCAGGCCGTTCATGAAGCCCACCGCCTCGTCGCCGCGGTTGGACGGCACCTTGGCGGTGCGGAAGGCGTTGCTGCCGGGGTCGAACAGGAACAGGTCGGTGAAGGTGCCGCCGACATCGACGCCGACGATCGGCTTGCCGCTCATGCCCGGTATCCGTAGTCGCGCGCCGCGGCGTCGGGGGTGACGAAGCCGAGGCGGATGTCGCGCACCACCGCCTCGCGCGGGCGCTGCGCCGGATCGCCCCAGCCGCCGCCGCCGGGAGATTCGAGGCGCACGCGCTGCCCAGCCTGGATCTTCACGCCGACCACCTTGCTGGCCATGGGCGGCCTCTCCCAGCCCTCCGGCGTCTGCCAGGCGAAGCGTGTCAGCGCTCCGTCATGGCCGCCGGTGACGCCGAAGGGCGCATAGCGGCCGCGCTCGCCAAGCAGCGCGATCTCCGTCGTGCCGGGCGACAGCGCCTCGATCTCGTAGATCGCGCCGACGCCGCCGCGATGCAGGCCGGCGCCGCCGGAATCGGGCCGCAGCGCCCATTGGGTGAACATCACCGGATAGGCGGCCTCCAGGATCTCGGCCGGCGGGATCGTCGCGGTGGAGATCGGGTTGTTGGCGTGGTGCAGCCCATCCGTCTCCGGATTGCCGCCGAAGCCGCCGCCGAAGAAGGAGAACATCACCCAGCGCGTGCCGTCCGCGCGCTGGCCCGACAGCGAGAGCGCGTTGATGGTGCCGAAGGGTGCGGCCGTCGCACGTTCCGGCACCGCCTTGCCGAGCGCGCCGAAGATGACGCCGATCAGGCGCAGGATGGTCTCGGTGTAGCCGGCGACCGGCCGCGGCGGTCCGGCTCCGAGCAGCGTGCTGTCGGGGATCACGAACTCGATCGGCCGCAGCACGCCGGCATTGGCGGGAACGTCGGGAAAGGCATGCTTCAGCGCGACGTAGCAGGCGGCGACGCTGGTCGCGCGGCTGATGTTGATCGGGCCGAGGCAGGCCGGGCTGCTGCGCGAGAAGTCGAGCAGCATCCGCCCGTCGCGCAGCGTCATGTCGAGCGCGATGGTCAGCTTCTCGTCGGTGACGCCGTCATTGTCGAGGTAGTCCTCGAAGCTGTAGCTGCCCTCCGGCAGCGTGCGGATCTCGGCTTCCATCAACGCCGCCGCGCGATCCGCGAGGGCCGTGAAGGCGGCCTGCAGCTTCGCCTCTCCATGCTCCTCGATCAGCTGGATCAGCCGGCGCTCGCCAAGATCGAGGGCGTTAAGCTGGCCGTTCAGGTCGCCCCAGTTGGATTGCGGCACGCGGGTGTTGGCGGCGAGGATGTCCAGCACGTCCTGCTGCATCACACCTGCGCGGATCAGCTTCACGGGCGGGATGCGCACGCCTTCCTGGTGGCTCTCGGTCGCGCGCGGATTGTAGCCGCCCGGCACGTTGCCGCCGATGTCGAGCCAATGCCCGACGCTCGCCACCCAGCAGAACAGCTGGCCGTTGCGGAAGATCGGGCGTACCAGGCGGAAGTCGTTGAGATGCGTCCCGCCTTCATAGGGATCGTTGAAGATGAAGGTGTCGCCGGGGTCGAGCGGCGTGCCGTTCTGCACGCGCCGGATCACCGCCTGCACGGCGAAGGACATGGCGCCAACGAAGATCGGCAGGCCCTTCGTGCCCTGCACGAGCGTCGCACCGGTCTCCGCGTGGTAGAGACCGTGGCAGGCGTCGCGCGCCTCCGCGATGATCGGGTTGAAGGCGCTGCGGTAGAGCGTCGCGTCCATCTCGTCCGCGATCTGCTCCAGCCGGCCCTTGAGGACGGCCAGCGTGACGGGATCCAAACTCATCGCGCCATCAGCTCCGTCAGCGCGGCGGCTTCCTGGTGCGGGCCGAGCGCGAGCACCGCCTCCTCGATCGCCTGCGCGCGCGCCGCGCCATAGACCGGGTCGGCCAGTTCCCGGAACTTCGCGCGGACCTCGGCCTCGGTGTAGGGGTCCTCGGTGTCGCCGCGGTTCGTCGTGACCTCGGCCGCGTGGACAGTCCCGTCCTGCATGGTGATGCGCAGGCGCGCCGGACGCAGGCCAGGCAGCTGCGCCGTCAGCGCCGGGTCCTCGTTGACCATCACGCGCTGCGCCAGCGCCTGCACCGCCGGATTCTCGCGCGCCGGGCCACGGAAGGCCGGCACGGTCGCGGCGCCATGCACGATCGTGGTCGCCAGAGCGAAGGGGATGCTGAACTTGGCCGCCAGCATGTTCGGCGCGAGCGGGCTGTCGAGCTGCGCCGCCCAGACATAGGTATCCACCTCGATGGAGCGCACCTGGTCGGGCTGCAGCGCGCCGGTCCGCGCCAGGATCAGGCCGAGCGCATCGAGCGCGCCATGGGTGTATCGGCAGGCCGCGTGGCGCTTGAAGTAGTTGCGCGCGATCTCCCAGCGCGAGCCGAGCTCGCGCGTCATCTCTTCCGGCCGGAACTCGGTTGCGCTGACATGGCCGAAGACGGTGCCGACGCCGTCGCGTTCGCCCTCGAAGCCGGCGCGCACGAGGTCCCACACGGTCAGGCCGAGCATGTTGGACACGCCGGCATAGGTGTTCCGAACCGTGCCGCCCTCGAGCATCGTCTTGCGGGACGTCGCGAGGCCGAGCGAGGCCGCCATGTTCACGACGCCGCGGAACTCATCCGCCGTCGCGCCATGCAGCTTGGCGATCCCGATCGCCGCCCCCAGCGTGCCCCAGGTGCCATGCGGATGCATCGCGACATTCAGCTTGCTCGCGATGCCGACGCGGCTGCCGAACTCGTAGCCGAGGGCGAGCGCCGCCAGCAGCGCCGCGCCGTCGCCGCGCGGCGCGGCGAGCAGCGCCGGCACGACATGGATGGCGGGATGGCCACGTGCATATTGGTTGCCCTCGTCCAGCTCCAGCATGGTGCCCGCGGTGCCGTTCAGGAACGCAGCCGTCCCCGGCCGCGCCGCGAGCGGCAGGCCGATCACCGGCGCCTCCCCCGCGCCTTCCCGCGCCACCATTCGCGCCGCCAGCGCCTGCACCTCGGCTTCCTGCGCGCCGGCGGCGATGGCGCCGATGCTGTCGAGCAGCGCGAGTCGCGTCCGCTGCGCCACCTCGGCGGGCAGGTCGGCGAAGCGCAGCCGGGCGGCGAAGCCGCACCATTCCTCGAGCCAGGCCGGCGGTGGCGCCGCCATCAGCACCGAGGCCGGCTCCACGCCCTTGGTCACGATGGCCATGCAACGCTCCTCAAAGGCCGAGATAGGCGCGCTTCAACTCGGGATCCTCGCGCACCTGCGCGGCGGGGCCCGAGAGGGCGAAGCTGCCATGCTCCAGCACATAGGCGCGGTCGGCGATCTCGAGCGACTGCGCGACATTCTGCTCGACCAGCATGATCGCCAAGCCCTCGCCATGCAGGCGCCGGATCAGCGCGAACATCTCCTCCACCAGCAGCGGCGAGAGGCCTAGTGAGGGCTCGTCCAGGATCAGCAGCCGCGGCTCCGCCATCATGCCCCGTCCGATGGCGAGCATCTGCTGCTCGCCGCCCGAGAGCGTGCCGGCGGCCTGGCCGACGCGCTCGCGCAGCCGCGGGAAGGTCTCGAAGACGCGGTCCAGGTTGCGCGCGCGGTTCGCCTTGGCGCGGCGGTAGGAGCCGAGTTCCAGGTTCTCCCGCACCGACAGGTTCGGAAAGATCTTGCGCCCTTCGGGCACCTGGATCAGGCCCAGGCCCATGATCTCCGCCGGCGAACGGCCCGTGATGGGCGTCCCGTCGAACACGATCTCGCCCGCACGCGGCTTCACCAGGCCGCTGATCGCCATGTTGAGCGTCGTCTTGCCGGCGCCGTTGGAGCCGAGCACGGCGACGATCTCGCCCGCCTTCACCTCGAGCGAGACGCCCTCCAGCACCCGCGTCAGGCCGTAGCCGGCCTGGAGATCCCGCACCTCAAGCATGCTGGCCCGCCAGCCTGGTTGCCGCGCCATGGCCGAGATAGGCCTCGACCACGGCCGGGTCGCGCACGACCTGGGCGGGGGTGCCGCCGGCGATGATGCGGCCCTGCGCGAGCACATGCACCGCCTCGCAGAGGTTCATGACCGCCTGCATCACATGCTCAATCATGAAGACGGTGATGCCGCCGTCGCGGATCGCGCGGATCACCGGGACGATGTCGCGCACTTCGGACGGGTTGAGGCCGGCCAGCACCTCGTCGAGCAGCAGCAGCTTCGGGCCGGTCGCGAGCGCCTTGGCGAGTTCCACGCGCTTGCGTCCCGCCACCGTGAGCGCCGCGGCGGGCTTGTCGAGATCGCGCGAAAGGCCGACGCGTTCCGCCACCTGCTCCGCGACCGCGATCGCCTCCGCGCGCCGCCGGTGGCGGAGGAAGGCGCCGACCGCGATATTCTCGCGCACGCTGAGCCCCGCGAAAGGCTGCACGATCTGGAAGGTGCGTGCGATGCCGTCGCGGGCGAGCAGGTGCGGCGGGCGGCCGGTGATCTCCTCGCCGCGCCAGAGGACGTTGCCGCTCGTCGGCTTCTCGAAGCCGGAGACGATGGCGAAGAGCGTGGTCTTACCGGCGCCGTTCGGGCCGATCAGGCCGGTGATGCTGCCTTCCGCCACGGTGAAGCTGGCATCGGAGACGGCGAGAAGGCCACCGAAGCGCTTCGAGACCGAGTGGACGGAGAGGAAGGCGGGATCGGGCTTGATCATCGCCGCCCCCGCCACATCCGGATCAGCCCCGGGATCTCACGCGGCGGAAAGCGCACGACGACGATCAGCAGGATGCCGAAGATGACCAGGTCCACGCCGGGGATGCGGCCCACAAGCGACTTGGTGAACTCCGACAGGCCATGCAGGATGATGCCGCCGAGCACGGGTCCGAAGACCGTCCCCGCACCACCGATGATCGGCGCCAGCAGCGCCTCCACGCTGATCCAGGTGCCATAGGCGATGTTGGCGTCGAGGTAGAGGAAGTACTGCGCGTAGAGCGCACCGGCCGCGCCGGTGATGGCGGCGGACAGCGCGATGGCGGAGAGCTTCACCTGCAGCGCATCCACGCCGAGCGCCCGCGCCGCGCTCTCGTTCTCCCGTACGGCGACGAGTTGTGCGCCGAGGCGCGAGCGCTCCAGCGCGCGGGTCACGACCAGCGCCGCGACGACAAGCGCCAGGGCAATCCAGTAGAAGGTGGCGCGGGAGGCGAACTGGAAATTCTCCGGCCGCACGTCGAGGCGGATGAGGATGCCCGCGGCCCCGCCCGTCATCTCCGATGCGTTGGCCAGCACCCGGAAGACCTCGGCGAAGGCCAGGGTGACAAGCGCGAAGTAGCTGCCGCGCAGGCCGGAGCGGAAGGACAGAGCGCCGATGATCCAGCCGACGACAGCGGCCGCCGCGATCCCGAAGCCGAAGCCGAGATAGGGGTTCACCCCGTAACGGACCTGCAGGATGGCGGTGGCATAGGCGGCGGTGCCGAAGAAGGCGGCGTGGCCGAAGCTGTACTGCCCGCCATAGCCGCCGAGGATGTTCCAGCCCTGGGCGGCGAGGCAGATGATCAGGGTGAAGACGGCGAAGTTCAGCCAGGTGTTCGCGGTGACGAAGACCGGCAGCAGCGCCGCCACCGCCGCGAACACCAGGATGGGCACCAGGTCGCGCGTGCTCACGCCTTGGCCCCGAACAGGCCCGTCGGGCGGAACAGCAGGACCAGGATGAAGATCAGGAAGATGCCGATCTGGCCCAGGCTGTCACCGAAATAGAGACCCGACAGGCTCTCCACCACGCCGATGAACAGCCCGCCCAGCAGTGCGCCCGGCACGCTCCCCATGCCGCCCAGCACCACGATGGTAAAGGCAACAAGGACGAAAGCGTTGCCGACGCGCGGGCTGACATAGAAGAAGGGCAGCAGCAGGCAGGCCGCGACGGCGAGGCATGCGGCACCGATGCCGAAGGTGACGGCATAGACGTGGTTGACGTTGATGCCGACCAGGGCGGCCCCAGTACGTTCCTTCGCCACGGCCCGGATCGCGCGGCCGGTGTCGGTCATCGTCAGCAGCACGAACAGCACCAACGCAACGACGAACGCAACGCCGAAGCCGACGACCCGCGGGAAGCCCAGCAGCATCGGCCCGAGTTCCACCACCTCCATCGCGTAGGGCACCTGCACCGACAGCGTGTCGGAGCGGAAGATCGCCAGCATCATGTTCTCGATGACGATCGAGAGGCCGAGGGTGACGAGCAGGATGTTCGAATCCTCGCCCCGGCTCGCCGGCCCGATCACGTAGCGCTGCACGCCGTAGCCGAGCAGGTAGAAGAGCGGCACCAGCGGCAGGATGGCGACGTAGGGGTCGAGGCCGAAGACCTTCCAGGCGACGAAGGCGGCGTACATCGCCAGCGTCAGCAGCGCGCCATGGGCGAAGTTGATGATGTGGAGCACGCCGTAGACCAGCGTCAGCCCCAGCGCCACCAGGCCGTAGATGGCCCCGGTGAGGAGGCCGTTCAGCACGGCCTCCCCGATGATCTCAGGCGGATAGGATCGCAAAGACGGTCAGATCGAGGGCCAGGGGAAGACGGGGCGCGCGTCGGCGAAGTCGGTCGGGAAGATCACCTTGATGTCGTTGTCGATCACCTGGGTGTTCACCGCCTGCGCCGACTGGTTCTGGCCGTTGACGAAACGCGTCGGGCCATACGGCATGATGTGGCGCGTGAAGCGGCCGTCGGTGGCGGCCAGCGCCTCGATCACGGCGTTGCGGTCCGCACGGCCCGCGCGCTCCAGCGCGTCGGCCACGAGCATCACCGCCGAGTAGTTCAGCGGCGTGTTGTAGAGCCAGAAGCGGTTGGTCGCCTCCACCTGGCGGCGGAGTTCCGCGGTGCGCGGCTTACGCGGATCGGCCCAGTGGTTGACGTCCATCACCAGGTTGGCGGCCTGCGGGAATTCGCGGACGAAGCGGAAGTTCGACGCCGCGCCGTTCAGCACGCAGTAGATGCCCTTCGGGCGGATGCGGCGCTGCTGCAGCGTCTGCGACAGCAGCACGAACTCGGCGTAGTAGGAGCTCGGGATGATCAGGTCCGGGTTCAGGGCGCGGATGCGCAGCGCGATGTTCGACATGTCGCGCGCCGGCGTCGGATGGCTGATCGTCTCCAGGATCTCGAAGCCGCGCTGCGGCAGTTGCTGCTGCATCAGCCGCGCCATGCCGGAGCCGAACAGGCCGTCCTCGTGCACCACGACGACGGTGCGGGCCGGGCGGCCGGCGGCGTTGTTCAGCGTGACGAGGTTGTCGAGCGCGGCCCCCGTCACCGCGCCGAAGCCCGGCCCGAAGCGGAAGGTGTTGCGCAGCCCCCGCGTGACGATCGCGTCGGAGACGCCGACATCCACCACATAGGGCAGGTCGTAGCGCGACGCCGCCTGCGACGCTGCCAGCGCGATCGGGCTCGCGAAGCCGCCGACGATCGCGACCACGCCCTCGCTGTTCATGCGCTCGACCTCGGCCGTGCCGCCTTCCGGCGTGGAGCGCGCATCGCCGAACACCATCTGGATCTGCGCGCCACCCAGCGCCCGGATGCCGCCCGTCGCGTTGATCTCCTGGATCGCGAGCTCGGCGCCCAGGCGACCGTACTCGCCGTCCTGCGCCAGGGCGCCGGTGACCGGCTGGAGGATGCCGAGGCGGATGGCTGCCGGCTGCGCGCCGCCGATGCGCGGCGCGGCGAGCGTCGCGGCGGCGCCGAGCAGGACGGCCCGGCGCGAAGCGGTGAAGGCGGTCGGCATCCTCGTGTTCTCCCTGCTTGCCGGGCAGCGGCGTCTCCGCGGCGCGCCCCTGCGGTCTTCTGCGCCGGGCTGCGCCGGGAGGCAAGATGTTGTCCGGACGACTGCCGCGCGGCGGGCTCGACCGTCACGCCGACGTGCGCAACGGCCGAGGGCGGCGCGTTGACGGGCGCGCCGAGCCCCCCTAACCCGGGCAATCGAAGCCGAAGCCGGGGAGGGACAAGGCATGCGATCCTTCGAGGGACAGTTCTCCGACAATCGTCCGATCCGGCGCTCGCCGCAGGAGAAGAAGCGGCTGCTCGCCGAGCTGAAGGAGACGCTGGCGAACCTCAAGCCGCAGTCGTCGCCCTCGCTGCGGACGACGCTGGTGGCCCGCATCCGCGAGCTCGAGGCGGATATCGCCAGCAGCCCGCCGCCGCGCGAGCCGGCGCCGCCGCGCACGCCGCGCCGCTGAGCC
>NZ_JAKJIB010000699.1 GCF_021864505.1 Falsiroseomonas oryziterrae | reverse complement strand
TGACCTTCCAGCAGGGTGTCGGCGGCTATGCCGGCACGGTGGACACCAACCTGCGGGGTGCGGATCCGACGACGAGCTACGCGGTCGCCAAGCAGCTCTTCACCGACACCGAGACGGGCGGCGCGCCGGGACAGGCGCTGCTCCGCTTCGACGGGCTGTTCGGCACCGGCCCGGGCCAGATCCCGCTCGGTGCCACCATCGTCTCGGCCAGCCTCACCCTGCAGACCTCCGACACCGGCGACGGCGGCGCCCTGCACCGCATGCTGCGCAGCTGGTCCGACACCGACACCTGGGCCTCGCTCGGCAGCGGCATCCAGGCCGACGGCTTCGAAGCCCTCGCCACCGCCGACCTCGTCACCGGCCGCATGAGCACCCTCGGCAGCCGCAGCTTCGACGTCACCACGAGCGTCGCCGCCTGGGCCGCCGGCGCCGCCAATCACGGCTGGGCCGTGCTGCCCCTCGGCACCGATGGCTGGGGCTTCCAGTCCGCCCAGGGCAGCACCAAGCCGCAGCTCACCATCGTCTTCGAGACCGGCACCACCACCCCGCCCGCCTCCCTCGCCCTCTCCGGCCCGCTCACCCAGCCCGAGGGCAACAGCGGCTCCACCA
>NZ_JAKJIB010000698.1 GCF_021864505.1 Falsiroseomonas oryziterrae | reverse complement strand
AGGGGCAGGGCGCCCAGCCGGCGAGGCCGCCGCAGGGCCAGCAGCCCGCCCAGGGCGCACAGCGCCCCGCCGGCCAGCGCCCGCCGGCGCCGGTCATCGCGATGATCGACGTGCAGGAGGTCAACCGCCTCTCCGCCGCCTTCAACCAGGTGCGCGAGGAGATCGAGCGCCGCCGCGCGCGCTTCACCGAGGAGACCCAGCGCGAGCAGGGCCGGTGGCGCGAGGAGCAGCAGGCGCTCGCCGCGGCGCGCGCCACCCTGCCGCCGGAGACGCTGCGTGAGCGGGAGCGCGCGCTGCAGGACCGCATCACCGACGCTCAGCGGGTGTTCCGCGACCGCCAGCGCGCGATCGAGGCCGCGACCCAGGTCGGGCTGCAGCAGTATGAGCAGGCGCTTGGCGCGGTGATCCGCCAGGTCGCCTCGAGCCGCGGGATCAATCTCGTCCTGCCGCGGCCGCTCATCGTCTACAACGACGCCGGCTTCGACATCACCGACGAGGTGGTGGCGCAGCTGAACCGCGTGCTGCGGACCGTCAACCTGCCGGCCGACGGCGTGATGCCGGGCGAGGGCGCGCCGACGCCGCCCGCCGCCGCGGCCCCGCCGCGGCAGGGCG
>NZ_JAKJIB010000697.1 GCF_021864505.1 Falsiroseomonas oryziterrae | reverse complement strand
CGGCGTGCCGGTCGTGGTCGCGGCGGGCGGCGACGGCACCATCGCGGAAGTCGCCTCGGGGATTGCCGGCAGCGCCGCCACGCTCGGCGTGCTGCCGCTCGGCACGGCGAACGTGCTGGCCTGGGAGCTCGGCCTGCCGCGGCAGCCGGAACGTGCGGCGGCGGTGATGACCGGCGGCCGCGCGACGCTGCTGCATCCCGGCCTCGCGCGCTTCGCCGACGGGCGGAGCCGGCTCTTCGTGCAGATGCTGGGCGCGGGCTTCGACGCCGCGGTCGTGGCGCATCTCGACCTCGGGCTGAAGCGCCGCCTCGGGCGGGCCGCCTATGTCTGGCAGTCGCTGCGCGAACTCCCGCGCTATCGCTTCCCGTCCCTCGCCGCCACACTGGACGGCGAGACGGCGACGGCGGCGAGCGTGATCGTCACCAAGGGCCGGCTCTATGCCGGGCGCTACCTGGTCGCGCCCGGCGCGCGGCCCGACCTGCCCGGCTTCCATGTCGTGCTGTTCCGCCGGCCCGGCGCGTGGCGGGCGGCGCTCGCCGGCGCCGCGTTGCCGCTCGGCCTCATCCCCCGCCTGCCCGGCGTCGAGATCCGGCCGGCGCGCCGCATCGCCCTGGCG
>NZ_JAKJIB010000696.1 GCF_021864505.1 Falsiroseomonas oryziterrae | reverse complement strand
CCAGGGGATCTCGTCCCAGTCGAAGAAGCGGACCTCCAGGCTCTCCTCGCCGGCGGCGACGCCGGGCGCGGCGAGCCTCGCGCGGAACAGCACCTGCACCTGGCCGATCCGCGCGATGGAGTAGATCGCGAGCACGCCGTCGATCGCGATGTCGGCGCAGGCTTCCTCGTGCGCCTCGCGCCGCGCCGCTTCCTCCACCGTCTCGCCGAGTTCCATGTAGCCGGCCGGGATGGTCCAGAAGCCGCGGCGTGGCTCTATGGCGCGCCGGCAGAGCAGCACCTTGCCGTCGGCGACGACGACGGAGCCTGTGACGACCTTCGGGTTCTCATAGGCGACGAAGCCGCAATCGGCGCAGGTGAGGCGCTCGCGGTCCTCGCCCTCGGGGATGCGGCGTACGAAATTGGCGGTCGCGGCCGACATGTCCCCGAGGTTGGGGTGCCGCCCAGCGCGGCGCAAGCGGTCTGACGCGTACGAATCGGTCCGGGGCGCGTCGGCCCGCGGTGTCAGACGC
The DNA here is from genome assembly GCF_021864505.1 of Falsiroseomonas oryziterrae. Taxonomy (GTDB): domain Bacteria; phylum Pseudomonadota; class Alphaproteobacteria; order Acetobacterales; family Acetobacteraceae; genus Falsiroseomonas; species Falsiroseomonas oryziterrae. The sequence continues at coordinate 109 of NZ_JAKJIB010000696.1, read as the reverse complement.
GAAGGTCGAGCAGCGATCCGCGCGGCAGCGGTGCGCTGGGCGGCGGCGGCAGCGCATCGAGCCGCCGCGGCGACTCCGGCGGCGTGGGCGCGGCCGGCGTCTGGCCGGT
>NZ_JAKJIB010000695.1 GCF_021864505.1 Falsiroseomonas oryziterrae | reverse complement strand
AGACAACCGCCTGCAGGTGCCGCGCGAGCGCATCCGCCGTGAAGGCCGGCTGCGGCATCAGCCACGCCGCGCCAACCGAGGCAAGCGACCTTGCGTTGGCGGTCTGATGGTCGTCGATCGCGGACGGCAGCGGCACGAGGATCGAGGGGCGGCCGGCGCAGGCAAGCTCCGCGACGGTGGAGGCGCCTGCGCGTGCGATGACCAGATGCGCCATGGCGAGGCGCGTCGCGATGTTGCCGAAGAAGGGCGCGAGGTCCGCCGGCACGCCGGCCTCGCGATACGCGGTCTCGACCCTCGGCAGGTCCTCCGCGCGGGTCTGCTGCGTCACGACGAGGCGGGCGCGGAGGGCGTCGGGCAGGGCGGCGATGGCGGCCGGCACGACATCGGCGAAGACCCGCGCGCCGAGCGAGCCGCCGATCACCAGGATGCGGATCGCGCCGTCCTCGGCCGGCGCGGCATAGTCCTGCCCGGCGAGCGCGGCCAGTGCCGGGCGTACCGGGTTGCCCACGACCTCGACGCGCGCCGAGCCCGGCACGCGCGCCGTGTCGGCCGCCGAGACCGCGAGCAGGTCGGCGCCTGGCGCGAGCATGCGGTTGGCGCGGCCGAGCACGGCGTTCTGC
>NZ_JAKJIB010000694.1 GCF_021864505.1 Falsiroseomonas oryziterrae | reverse complement strand
GACCGGCGCCGCGACCGTCGCCCCCGCGATCCGCAGCTCCGCCGTCACGCGCGGCGGGCCGCCGGTCACCTCGACGCCGAGCGTCCCCTCCAGCGCGCCGCCGGCGATCCGGCCGCGCAGCCGCTCCACCGCCAGCCTTCCGTCGGCCAGGCGCAGCCCCGCCGAGGCCGCCTCCAGCACCGCATCGTCCAGCTCGATCCGGGCGGCCTCCAGCGTCACCTCCGCATCGAACCCCGCCAGCGCCTCGAGCCCGAGCGGCTCGGCGCTGCGCAGCCCGGGAAGCGGCACCGGCAGATGCTCCGCCGCGATCCGCCCGGTCACGCGCGGCCTCGCCTCGGTGGCGAGCGCCAGCGCGCCGCCCATGCGCAGCCCGGCCGCGACCAGCTCGAAGCTCTCCGCCGCCACCCCCTGAGGCCCGGCCGAGAGCTGCGCGATGAGCGAGAAGGAGCCCTCGCCGAGCCAGGGACCCACCTCCACGCCGAAGGCCTCGCCCAGCAGCCGCGGCGCGCCGGGATGGCGCAGCGTCACCGTCGCGCCGCCGCGCCGCGCGGCGAGGTCCACCGTGCCGGTCGCTTCCGCGCGCAGCTCGCCGAGCTCCGCCGTACCGCGCAGCGCCAGCGCCTC
>NZ_JAKJIB010000693.1 GCF_021864505.1 Falsiroseomonas oryziterrae | reverse complement strand
CCCGTCTTCGCCAGCACCTTCGTGATCGCCGCCGTCAGCGACGTCTTGCCATGATCCACATGACCGATCGTGCCAATGTTGCAGTGCGGCTTCGTCCGCTCAAACTTCGCCTTTGCCATCTTCGTGCTTCCCGACGTCCGAACCGATTCCGAGGCCCGCGGCCGACCGCCCGCGCGCCCCGGCGCCCGCATGCGGGGCTGGAGCGGGTGACGGGAATCGAACCCGCACAACCAGCTTGGAAGGCTGGGGCTCTACCATTGAGCTACACCCGCGCCCTGCACGCGCTTGTCAGTGAAGGGGCGCGTCGTCCTCGCCGGCCTGCAACACAGGCGCCCTGGCAGGCGGCCTCGACGGGAATGGAGGGGGTTGGATTCGAACCAACGTAGGCGAAGCCAACGGATTTACAGTCCGTCCCCTTTAGCCACTCGGGCACCCCTCCGGGCTCCGTCGCGGCCCGCTTGCACGGGCGCGGCGCATAAGCCCCACCGGCGCGGCGCTGTCAACGCCGACGGCGCGCGATGGCTGCGCTGGACAGGCCGCGCTGGACAGGCCGCGCGCGAGGCGCAGGATGGCGCGATGCGTCGCCCCCCGCCCCGCCAGCCCGGCCCGCCCGGCTCCCGCCCGTC
>NZ_JAKJIB010000692.1 GCF_021864505.1 Falsiroseomonas oryziterrae | reverse complement strand
GCGGGGGCGCGCGGTTCGGACCGCGCGGCCGCGCAAGCTCCGCCAGCAGCCCGTCGAGCACCTCGAAATGCGCGTCCCAGCGCGGCGCCTGCCAGCCGCCGAGGCGCGCCACCTGGGCACGCCGCGCCGCGCTGTCCGCGCGCGCATACTCCATCACCGCCTCGCGCCAGCCTGCGCCGTCGAGCGGATCGAGGAAGTCGGGCGCCGACCCGCCCACCTCGCGCAGCGCCGGCAGGTCGGAGGCGATGGCGGGCACGCCCAGGGCCAGCGCTTCGGCCAGCGGCAGGCCGAAGCCCTCGGCGAAGGAGGGGAACAGGAGCGCGCGCGCGCCGCGCAGCAGCGCGGCCACCTCGCGGTCGGGTGGCGTGCCGGCCTCGCGCACCACGCCGTCGATCGCCGTGCAGCGCTCGAGCATGTCGAGCACGTTCTCGTTCTCCCAGCCGCGCCGCCCGACCAGCACCAGGCGCGGCGCCTGCGGTCCCATCGTCGCGGCGAAGTGGCGCCAGAGGTTCAGCAGCAGCAGGTGGTTCTTGCGCGGCTCGATGGTGCCGAGCGCGACGAAATAGGGCCGCAGCGCGACCGGCGGCGCCGCGACCTCCGGCAGCGCGACGCCGAGCGGCGCGACGGCGACCGGCGGC
>NZ_JAKJIB010000691.1 GCF_021864505.1 Falsiroseomonas oryziterrae | reverse complement strand
GCGGCCACCGGCTCGACCGGCGGCGCGACCGGCGCCACCACCCCGGGCCAGGGCACGACCGGCGGCGGCATGAGCACGACGCCCCCGGCCGCGACCACCCAGCACACGCAGCCGCGGACCGCGGCCGCGCCGGTGGCGGGCGCCAACTCCTTCACCGAGGGCCAGGCACGCGCCCGCATGGGCGATGCCGGCTTCGCCGACGTGCAGGAACTGCGCCTCGACGACCAGGGGATCTGGCGCGGCCGGGCGATGAGGAACGGCCAGCAGACGGGCGTGGCGCTCGACTACCAGGGCAACGTCGTCGCCACGCAGTAACGCGGCAAACAGACATCCGGAGGAGAACACCCATGGCGACCCGCAGCATCGCCCGCCTGTTCGACACCGCCGAGCACGCGCGCGCGGCGGTCAACGACCTCGAGGCGGCCGGCTTCTCGCATGACGACATCAGCTATCTCGGGGGGCACGGCGCGACCGTGGCCAACGACCCCAGCGTCTCGACGACCACGACCCGTCGCGGCGACACCGGCGCCGACACGGGCGCGGCGACGGGTGCCACCCTCGGCACCGTGCTCGGCGGCGGCGCAGGCCTGCTGGCCGGGCTCGGCGCGCTGGCCATTCCGGGCGTCGGCCCTGTCGTGGCGG
>NZ_JAKJIB010000690.1 GCF_021864505.1 Falsiroseomonas oryziterrae | reverse complement strand
AGCGGCGCGGCGAGCGCGTCGCGCGGCACGCGGGCGCCCGCGACCGCGACGAGGCCGAGCCCCTGCAACGTTTCGACCTCGCCGGTCAGCACGTGACGCAGCTCCGCCGTGCCGTCGCCCGAGCGCGCCACGGTGCGGCAGGTCAGGATGGTGACGCGGCGCTGGGCGAGGCGACGCAGGATCCCCTGCGCCACGACGAGGGGAGAGTCGCGCGCGACGGCGTCGCGCGGCGTGACGATGACCACACCGGCGAAGCGCTCCGCGAGCAGCTCCGCAGCATCATAGGTCGCGGGCGTCGCATCGAGGTCGAGCAGCAGGGCGCGCCGGCTGCTGCGCCGGTCGGAGGCGAGCAGCGCGGCGACGGCGTGGCGCAGATCGAGCGCGCCCTCGAGCCCGGGCGGCACCTGCATGGCGGCGCCGGTGGCGAGCACGGCCGCGTCCGGCCGCGCCTCCAGCACCTCCGCCGCGTCTACGCGCCGGCCGAGCCGCATCGCGACGCCGGCCGCCTCGGCGCGTATCTCGAGATGCGCGATGGCGCGCCCGATGTCGTCGCAGCCCGGCAGACGCGCATGCAGCGCCGCGGCGCCGCCCAGCGAGGTGCCGAACAGGGTCACGCGATGCCCGCGCTCCGCCGCCGCCACCG
>NZ_JAKJIB010000069.1 GCF_021864505.1 Falsiroseomonas oryziterrae | reverse complement strand
GCTGCTGCCCGCGCGCCCGCCCGCGCTCGATCTCGGCACCCTCGACCTCCGCCGGGCCGGCGCGCGGCTCCCGCTCGCGCGATGGTTGGCCGCCCACCCCCATGACAGCGAGGCCATCAAGCGGTAGGACGCGCCGCATCCGCCGATGCGCGATCCAGAGGAAGCCGACACATGCGCCTGACGCCCAAGGTCCAGGAGATCCTCTCCTGGTACGAGAGCGACAACCCCGGGACGAAGGCGAACCTCGCCCGCATCCTGATGCAGGGGAAGCTCGGCGGCACCGGCCGCATGGTGATCCTGCCCGTTGATCAGGGCTTCGAGCACGGCCCGGCGCGCAGCTTCGCGCCGAACCCGGCCGGCTATGACCCGCGCTACATGTTCGAGCTCGCGCTCGAGGCCGGGCTCAACGCCTATGCCGCGCCGCTCGGCATGATCGAGGCGGGTGCGGCCACCTATGCCGGCTGCATCCCGACGATCCTCAAGGTCAACAGCTCCAACAGCCTGTCCACCACGAAGGACCAGGCGGTGACGGCGACGGTGCAGGACGCGCTCCGCCTCGGCTGCTCGGCGATCGGCTTCACGATCTATCCGGGCTCCGAGTTCCAGTTCGAGATGATGGAGGAGCTGCGCGAGCTCGCGGCCGAGGCGAAGGCCTGCGGCCTCGCGGTGGTCGTGTGGAGCTACCCGCGCGGCCCGATGCTCGACAAGGTGGGCGAGACGGCGCTCGACATCTGCGCCTATGCCGCGCACATGGCCGCGCTGACCGGCGCGCACATCATCAAGGTGAAGCCGCCGACCGCGGCGATCAGCCTCGATGCCGCGAAGAAGACCTATGAGAAGAACCCGGTCGACAACGACGCCGCGGCGCGCTTCCGCCACGTGGTGCAGGCCTGCTTCGGCGGCCGGCGCCTGGTGGTCTTCTCGGGCGGCGAGGCCAAGGGCACCGAGGACATCCTGAACGAGGTCCGCGCGATCCATGCCGGCGGCGGCAACGGCTCCATCATGGGCCGCAACGCCTTCCAGCGCCCGAAGGCGGAGGCGCTGAAGCTGCTCTCCGACATCATCGCGGTCTACCAGGGCTGACCATATCCCCACGACACCGCTTCGCGGCGTCGTGGGGACCCCGGATTGGCGCCGAGACAGGACGCCGCGGCAGGGCACCGGGGGGCAGACAGGCCTCGCCGCACCGCGCAACCGATCAGGCGGCCTGCAATCCCCTCTCCCGCGAAGCGGGGGAGGGTGCCGCGCCAAGGCGCGGCGGGTGGGGGTACGCCTGGCGGAAGCGACCCGTAGCCTCCGCGCTACCCGGCTGCCACCGCCACCAGCCCCGCCGCCAGCGCCAGCATCGTCACGCCGACCACCCCATCCAGCACGCGCCAGGCGACCGGGCGCGCGAAGAGCGGGGCGAGCAGCCGCGCGCCATAGCCGAGGGCCGCGAACCACAGCGCGCTGGCCAGCCCCGCCCCACCGACGAAGGCCCCCTGCCCGCCCGGCTGCGCCGCGCCGACCGCGCCGACCAGCAGCACCGTGTCGAGATAGACATGCGGGTTGAGCAGCGTGAACCCCGCCGTGCGCAGCAGGGCCGCGCGCAGCGTCAGCGCTTCGCCGCGCGGATCGCCCGATAGCCCCGCCGAAGGCCGCCACGCACGCCGCAGCGCGCCGAGCCCGTACCAGCCGAGGAACGCCGCGCCGCCGAGCGCGAGGGCATGGGTCAGCGCCGGCGTTGCGTCCAGCAGCGCGCCCAGCCCGGCCACGCCGGCCGCCATCAGCGTCACATCCGCCAGCGCGCAGAAGGCGACCACCGGGCCGACATGCTCGCGCCGCAGCCCCTGGCGCAGCACGAAGGCATTCTGCGCGCCGATGGCGACGATGAGGGCGGCCGAGAGGGCGAAGCCGCTCAGGAAGGCAGGCAGGTCGGTCATCGCCGCTTTCCTGCCGACCGCCCGGGATGTAGACCAGCTCAACTTCCTAATGCATGTGAAGCGGAATTTAAGGTGCTCGACTACGCTTCCCTCGCCGCCCTCGCCGCCGTGGTGCGCGAGGGCGGCTTCGAACGTGCCGCCGCCACCCTGGGCGTGACGGCCTCGGCCGTCTCGCAGCGGGTCCGCGCGCTGGAGGAACGGGTCGGCTGCGTGCTGGTCGTGCGCGGCCAACCACCCGTGCCGACGCCGGCCGGCGCGCGGCTCTGCGCGCATGCCGAGCGTGTGCATCTGCTGGAAGGCGAGTTGGCGGCCGCGCTGCCGGGGATCGGTGGCGACGCGCCCGGCACGCCGACGACGCTGCGCGTCGCGGTGAACGCGGACAGCCTCGGCAGCTGGTTCCTCCCCGCCGCCGCGCGCTTCGCGGAGCGGACGGGCGCGCTGCTCGATCTCGTGATCGACGACGAGGGCCACACCGCGGAGCGCCTGCGCTCCGGCGAGGTGCTCGCCGCCGTCACGACGGATCCGGCCCCGGTGCAGGGCTGCCGCATCACCGCGCTCGGCGTCCTGCGCTACGCGGCGGTCGCGAGCCCGGCCTTCCTCCGACGACATTGTCCGGAGGGAGTCACGGCGCAGTCGCTGGCACGGATGCCGGTGCTCCGCTTCGACCGCCGGGACGCGCTGCAGGCGCGCTGGGCGGAAGATGCGTTCGGCATCACGCTCGGCGCGCCGGCGCATTGGGTGCCCTCGACCCAGGGCTTCCTCGACGGCGCGCTGGCGGGCCTCGGCTGGTGCATGAACCCGCTGATGCTGGTTGAGCCGCACATCGGGGCGGGACGGCTCGTGGAGCTCCGACCCGGACGACGGCTCGATGTCGCGCTGCACTGGCAGCATGCGCGTCTTGGCGCGCGGCTGCTCGATGCGCTGACGACCGAGGTCGTCGCGGCCGCGCGGGCCAGCCTGGTCATGCGGCGGCGCGGCGCAACGACGCCACGCTGACGCCGATCGCTGCGGGGCCGTCCTGTCTCGACTGTGACTTGCGCCGCGACACGCCCGCGCAAAGCCGGGCCACGCCGCCGCGTTGTGCCTCGCAGACATCTCCCTGGAGCGATGCGGGCATGCCGGACGGCTCGGTGTTTCACCGTGCGGGCAACCTCGCGCCCATCGACTGCGAATACGACATCGCCGCGCTGACGATCAGCGGCGAGGTCCCGCGCGAACTCTGCGGCACGCTCTACCGCAACGGGCCCAATCCGCAGTTCTCGGATCCCGCCACGGCCGGCTGCCACTGGTTCCTCGGCGACGGCATGGTGCACGCCTTCCGTCTCGAGAACGGGCGCACGAGCTACCGGAACCGCTGGGTGCGCACGCACAAGTGGCAGGCCGAGAACGCCGCCGGACGGCCGCTGCTGCCCGAGTACCCGAAGCCGACGCTGCAGGGCCTGTCCATCCGCAACACCGGCGTCGCGAACACCAACGTGATCTGGCACGCTGGCCGGCTCTACGCGCTAGAGGAAGGGCACCTGCCCTTCGAGCTCGATCCGCGGACGCTCGAGACGCGCGGCGTCGAGCGCTTCCGCGGCATCCTGAAGGGTCCCTTCACCGCGCATCCGAAGCGCGACCCCGCAACCGGCGACCTGCTCTTCTTCGGCTGCTCGGCCGATGCGCCGCTCAGCCCGCTGATGAGCTGGGGCACCGTCCAGCCCGACGGGCGGATCGGCAAGCTCGAGCATTTCCTCGCGCCCTACTGCGCGATGGTGCATGACTTCGCCATCACGCAGCGCCATGTGCTGTTCCCCGTGCTGCCGCTGGCCGGCAGCCGATGGCGCGCCATGACGAAGGGCCTGCCCTTCGCCTGGGAACCGGAACGCGGCGGCTATGTCGGCGTGATGCGGCGCGACGCCGGCGTCGCCTCGCTGCGCTGGTTCCGCGCCGAGGCCGGCTACGTCTTCCACCTGATGAACGCCTGGGACGAGCCGGGGCGCATCGTCGCCGATGTCCTGCAGTACGACGTGCCGCCGCTCTTCCCGCTGCGCGACGGGCAACGCTCAGATCCGGCAGAGACGCGCGCGCGGCTGACGCGCTGGACGCTCGACCTCGACGCCGCGGGCGACGTGATGCGCACCGATCCGCTCGACGAGGAGAACGGCGAGTTCCCGCGCATCGACGAGCGCCGCACCGGTCTGCCGAACCGTCATGGCGCCTATGTGGTGAGCCGGCACGGCGACGGGATCTTCGACCGGCTGCTCTGGTGCGACCTGCTGCGCGGCCGCGCCGACGCCTTCGAGGTGCCGCCCGGCGACGCGCTGTCGGAAGCCGTCTTCGTCGCGCGCGGCGACGATGCGCCGGAAGGCGACGGCTGGCTGCTGACGGTCGCCTGGCGCGCACGCGACCGGCGGAGCGATCTTCTCGTGCTGGACACCCAGGCGATCGAACGCGGCCCGGTCGCGGCGGTCCACCTGCCGCACCGCGTGCCCTTCGGCTTCCACGGCAACTGGGTCGCGGGATAGCGCGCGCTTCGACGCGGGCCGAAGCATCCGTCGCGGGACGGGTGCATGCTCGCGCGCATGGACACGCCCTCGCTCGCCCTCGTCGTCGCCGTCTTCCTGCTCGCCGGCGGCGTGAAGGGGCTGATCGGGCTCGGGCTGCCGACCATATCGGTCGGGCTGCTCGCGCTCTTCATGCCGCCGGCCGAGGCCGCGGCGCTGCTGGTGCTGCCCTCGCTGCTGACCAACATCGCGCAGGCGGGCGGACCGGCGCTCCGGCCGCTGCTGCACCGGCTCTGGCCGATGCTCGCGGGGCTGGTGCCGGGCGCGCTGCTCGGCGGCTACGTCATCGGCGGCGCCGCGGCGCTGCCTGCACTCGGCGTTGCGCTGCTTGCCTATGCGGCCTGGGGGCTGGTCGCGCCGCCGCTCACGATCGCGCCCGCGCTCGAGCGGCGGAGCGCGGTGCCGGTCGGGCTTGCGGGCGGCGTGGTGACAGGGGCGACCGGGGTCTTCGTGATGCCGGTCGTGCCCTGGCTCGCCGCGCTCGGACTGCCGCGGGACGCGATGGTGCAGGCGCTCGGCCTCGGCTTCCTCGTGGCGACGCTGGCGCTGGCGCTGAGCCTCGCCTGGCAGGGCGCACTCGATGCGGGGCGCGCCGGGGGATCGGTGCTGGCGGTGGCGCCGGCCCTGGCGGGGCAGTGGATCGGCATGCGGCTGCGCATGCGGCTCCCGCCTTCGGCCTTCCGGCGCGGCTTCTTCTTGGCGCTGCTGGCGCTCGGGGCGGCACTGGCGTGGCGCGGCGTCGCATAGCGCGCCACACCGCGATCCGGTAAGGCCGGGGCATGCCGGATTGCCGCCTCTACCTCATCACGCCGCCCACCTTGCCGCCGGGCTTCGCCGAGGACCTCGCGCGTGCGCTGGATGGGGGCGACGTCGCCGCGCTGCAGGTGCGGCTGAAGGGGGCATCCGACGACGACATCCTGCGCGCGACGGCGGCGATCCTGCCGGTGGCGCAGGCGCGCGGCGTCGCCGTGCTGATGAACGACCGCATGGACCTCGCGAAGCGCAGCGGCTGCGACGGGGTGCACCTCGGCCAGGAGGACGGCGATCCGGTCGCGGCACGCAAGCTGCTCGGGCCCGAGGCCACGATCGGGGTCACCTGCCATGCGTCGCGGCACCTCGCGATGGAGGCCGGCGAGGCGGGCGCCGACTACGTCGCCTTCGGCGCCTTCTTCCCGACCGGCACCAAGGAGGTGCGGCACCATGCGGAGCCGGAGATCCTGGAATGGTGGTCGGAGATGTTCGAGATTCCCTGCGTCGCGATCGGCGGGATCACGGCGGCGAACTGCGCGCCGCTGGTGCAGGCGGGGGCTGACTTCCTGGCGGTGATCGGCGCGGTGTGGTCGCACCCGGAGGGGCCGGCGGCGGGCGTGCGGGCGATGAACGCGGCCATCGCGGCGGCGTCTCATGGATGAGCTGAGCTTCCACACGCGGCTGCACGCGGCGGGAACGATCCTCGACGTGGGGGCGCATGACGGGCTGCTCGCGATCCCGCTCGCGCGGCTGCAGGGTGCGCGCGTCGTGGCCTTCGAGCCCCTGCCCTCGGCCTTCGCGCGGCTGCGCGCGGCGGTGGGGGCCGCTGGCGTCGCGATGGAGCTGCGGCCAGAGGCGCTGGGGTCGGAGCCGGGGACGCTGACGCTGTCCGTGCCGGTGCTCGACGGGGTGGCGGCGGAGCAGTGGGCGAGCCTCGCGAAGAGCTACGAGAGCTTCGGCTCGGTGACGACCGAGCGGCACACGGTGGAGGTGATCACCGTCGACTCCCTCGGCCTCGCTGACCTGCAGCACATGAAGGTGGACGCCGAGGGCTTCGAGGAGGAGGTGCTGCGCGGCGCCGCCGCCACGCTCACGCGCTGCCGCCCGGTGCTCAGCCTGGAGGTGGAGGAGCGGCACCGCGCGGGCTCCACGCGCGACGTGCCGGCGCTGCTCGCCTCGCTCGGCTACGAGACGCGGTTCTGGCTCGGCGGCGCGATGCGGCCGCTGGCGGAGTTCGACGCGGCGACGATGCAGGTGGCGAGCCCGGATCCCTCGGTGTTCGGGGCCTCCGACCCCTATGTCTTCACCTTCTACGCCTGGCCGATCGAGCGGGCGGCGGAGGTGCTCGCCAGGCTCAGCTGACCGCGGAGGGCAGCCAGAGCACCTGGTCGATCCGCTCGGCGCCCGAGGCCAGCATCGCGAGGCGATCGAAGCCCAGCGCGATGCCGGAGCCGGCGGGCATGCCGTGGTCCAGGGCGGCCAGGAAATCCTCGTCCACCTCCCAGCCTTCCTCGCCGGCCTCGGCTTTCCGGGCCTCGACGTCGCGGGTGAAGCGGAGGCGCTGCTCGGCCGGGTCGGTCAGCTCGTCGAAGGCGTTGGCGAGTTCGAGGCCGGCGGCGAAGAGCTCGAAGCGCAGCGCGGCGCGGGGATCGCCAGGGTCGCGGCGAGCGAGTGCCGCCTGGGGCGCGGGCCAGTGGGTGAGGAAGGTCGGGCGGTCGCGGCCGATGGCGGGCTCGATGTGGGTCAGGAGGAGGTGGAAGAAGGCGTCCTCCCATCCCAGGCCCGGGGGGAGGCCGAGGCCGGCGCGGCGCGCGGCAGCGTGGAGGGCGGGGCCGTCGCCCTCGGCCGTCGCGGGGTCCACGGTGGCCAGGATGTCGAGGCCATGGGCGTGCCGCGAGAAGGCCTCGGCCATGGTCAGGCGCTCGAAGGTCGTTGAAACCGTCGTGGTGACGTTGCCGTGGGCGACGGTGGCGGGGAGCACGCTTCGGACAAATTGCTCGGTCTCGTCCATAAAGTCCGAGAGGGTGGCGCCGGGGCGGTACCATTCCAGCATGGTGAATTCGGGGGCGTGGCGGGGGCTGCACTCGCCGTTGCGCCACACCCGCGCCAGCTCGAAGACCTTGCCGGCGCCGCCGACCAGCAGGCGCTTCAGGGCGAGCTCGGGCGAGGTGCGGAGCCAGAGCGTCGTGGCGCGCCCGGCGCCGAGATGGGGGCGGAACTCGCTGCGGAAGGCGCGGAGATGCACCTCCATGCCGGGCACGGGGACGAGGGCGGGCGTCTCGGCCTCGGCATAGCCGCGCGAGGCGAAGAAGGCGCGGGTCGCGGCCGTCAGGCGGGCGCGGCGGCGGAGGAAGGGCAGACGCGCGGCGAGCTGCTCGGGGTGCCAGGGGGGCGTGGCTTGGGGTTGGGGCATGGACGTCGCGGGGGCTTCGGGGCTACCCGCCCGGTATGCCCGAGACCACCCTCTCACGCACCCTGCGTTCGGCCAGCGAACTGGCCGAGGCCGGGCTGGTCGCGCCGGCCGAGGTCGCGGCGCTGGAGGCGGTGGCCTCGCGCTATGCCATCGCGGTGACGCCGGCGGTGGCGGCGCTGATCGAGACCAAGGACGACCCGATCGGGCTGCAATACGTGCCGGATGCGGCGGAGCTGGTGACGCTTTCGGACGAATTGGACGACCCGACCGCGGATGCGCCCTTCACGCCGGTGAAGGGGATCGTGCGGCGCTATCCGGACCGGGCGCTGCTGAAGCCGCTGCTGGCCTGCCCGGTCTATTGCCGCTTCTGCTTCCGGCGCGAGGTGGTGGGGCCGGATGGGGGCCTGCTGACCGAGGCTGAATTGCGGGAGGCGATCGCCTGGCTGGCCGCGACGCCGGAGGTGCGGGAGGTGATCCTGACCGGCGGCGATCCGCTCATGCTGAGCCCCCGCCGCCTGGCCTGGCTGGTCGGGGAACTGTCGAGGATCCCGCATGTGGAGATCATCCGCGTGCACACGCGGGTGCCGGTGGCGGATCCCGAGCGGGTGACGGAGGCGCTGGCGGCGGCGCTGGAGACCGACCGGGCGCTCTACCTCTGCGTGCATGCGAACCATGCGCGGGAGTTTTCGGACAAAGCGGCCGGGGCGTTGCGGCGGCTGGCGGGGAAGGCAGCGCTGCTCGGGCAGAGCGTGCTGCTGCGCGGGGTGAATGATTCCGCGGCGGCGCTCGAGGATCTGTTCCGGGCAATGCTGCGGCACCGGGTGAAGCCCTATTACCTGCACCAGCTGGACAAGGCGCCGGGGACGGCGCGGTTCCGGGTGGAGCCGGCGGAGGGGCTGCGGCTGGTCGCGGCGCTGCGCGGCCGGCTCAGCGGGCTCGGGCAGCCGAGCTATGTCGTGGAAACCGCCGGCGGCGGGGGGAAGGTCCCGGTCGCCTGGGTCGCCTGAGCCGCTTTGGCACTTTGGCGCTTTACCGCTTTACGCGGGCCGGCGCGGATGCGGGTTTCGGACAAATGGGGCGGGGGGCGCCGGGTGGGCTGACCGGGTGGTCGGGAATGGGTTTTCGGCCGTTTTCGATAGGCTGACCGCGCGGTCGAGGAATTCAGGGACGAGGACGGATGGGGCGGGGTCAAAGAGCGGCGGCGCGATGCGCCTCGGCAGGAACATAGCACGAACGATGCGGGCGGGGCCAGCGGATCATGCCTCCGCCCGGCCGAAGGTCACCACCTGGCCGGCGGACAGCTCCGGGTCATAGGCGAAGCCCGCCGCGCCGAGATCGGCGAAGACGCGGGCGATGCCCGCGAGGCCGGTCGCCCAGCGGTGCAGCTCCACCACCACCTGGCGCAGGCCCGGCAGCGCCTCGGCTTCGAAGAAGGACACCTCGCCCCCCTCCACGTCCACGATCAGCACCTCCGGCCGGATCTCCGCCAGCAGGGCCGAGAGCGCGCGGCCCGGCAGGCGGAGGTGGCGGGTGTCCGGCCGCGCCGCGGTGGAGGAGGCCCAGAATTCGCGGTGCAGGTGGAAATCCGCCTCGCCTTCCGTGTGGCCGACGACGGCGTGCAGCAGCTCCACCTCCACGCCGTTCAGGGCGTGGGTGCGGCGGGCGATGGGGAGGAGGTCGGCATTGGCCTCCACCGCCACGACGCGGCGGGCGAGCTGGGCGGCGCGGGCGGAGACGAGGCCGAGCGCGGCGCCGACCTCCAGCACCGTGTCGTCGGGGCGCAGCAGGCGGGGCAGCAGGTCCAGCTCGTTGCGTTCATAGGTGCGGTCGTTGAGGGCGCGCCAGGTGTCGGGGCCGAGGACGGCGCGCGGGACTTCGAGGCGGAGGCCGGCGAGGCGGAAGGCGAAGGTGCGGTCGGGCGGCGCGTCCTGCGGGAAGGGCGGCGGGCCGGGGCGGAGCGCGTCGCGGAGGGCGCGCGCGACCGGGCGGAGGCGCGTGTCGAGGGTCTGGGCGTGCATGTCCGGCTTTCCTGCGTGACCGCAGACAACGCGCCAGGACCCCGGCCGGGTTCGGTGGCGTGTGCCCCAGCCGGGCGGCGGGCGCGGCCCGGGCGGGGGCAATGCGGCGGCCAGATCGCGCAGCCCAGCACAAGGGGCGGCCATTACGGGATGGACGCGGGTGGCCGTCCCTAACGGCAATTAGCGCAGGGCGTGAGGAACATCACGTCCCTCACGTCATGACCTACGCCCGCGTTTTGAAACGCAGCAGCATAGAAGTTGATCCGGTTCTGCACCGTGTAAATCCTAATTTGTGAGTCCAGAGCAATCCCGCCCACCGCGTAGTCCGAATTGTCATAGACGGTCGGCGTGAAGCCGTCCGGAACGGCGTCCGCAAAGTCGGCAATGGCCAAGTGCGCCGCGGGACCTGGTCGTAGACGCGCAACCGCCAAATTTTGCAGAGCGCGGAACTCGTCATTGTAGTGCTCATCTAACTCCTCGACAACGCGCGCGGGCACTCCCAAGCAGCCATTTGCCATTAGAGTAAAAACTGCGTCACGCAAGCCTACGTCCTGCGTCCTGGCGATTTGCAGCAGCGCTCTGCAGTCGAGTATGGCACACATAGGCATGGTCAGTCGCCCGCGTCCACGGGCACCGCGTTCTCAGCGAACTCAAAATACCTCTGTTGCCATTTTGCCTTCAAACCAGTCGAGCGATGCAGTTCAACTTCGTCTATCTGGCCGGTGTCTACTGCGGCCGAGAAAACTCTCGCGAAAGTAAAGCCATACGAAGCAAGCTTGTACTTCTCCTCTTCGACGCGCCCGCCTCCGCCTCCTGAATTGCCAAAGTCAGGATTTGCCCCCTGCACCTGCTGGAGCCACGCGTCGTAAGTTCCTTGCCGTACCAGTTCGAGCGTTTCGAGCCGCAGTGCTGTGGCTTGCTGGCTGGTAGACATCTTCCGCGCGATAGCGGCGATATCGCGGCGGAGTGTATGCCGCGAAAAGCCGACACTAGCGAACGCCGCCTTAACAAACGCAGCGGGCATGAGAAAATTGGCAGCAAATCTGTTACACGCAACTTCGACTCGGTTCTTTTTCTCGAAAGGATCTATGATTCCATTGTTGCCCAGTATTAGGTGAGCGAGCTCATGGACCAATGTGAAGCTCCGGCGGGCGCTATTCTGCCGCCTTGTATTGATAACCGCCACAGGCACATCTTTTGATGCGAGAGCGCAGCCGCTCCCGTCCTTTTCATCAAAACTGCTCTGCAAGACAAAGATGCCGGTGGTCTCGACGCTGAACCTCAAGATTTTGTAGAATTTATCCGGCGAAGCCACAGATGCCTGCTCCGACACCCCGACCTGAAGCTTGTCTCGGACGTCAAGAGCAAAACTTTCGTTCTCAAGCTCGGCAAGGCTACCTTGGATATTGAAAGCCGACCGATAGCCGACCTTCCGAGCGAGCCGTTGGACGTCTTGGGCGACGTCGATTGCTCTACGGGCCTCATTGCCGAGCGTGGCCGGCGCCGGTTTTTCTGCGCGGAAATCTAATAGGGGTGGATTCAGAGGCGGAACGCGCCGCAAAAAGAAAAAATACTCTGGCACACCAAGTTCGTGCGCAATTTTCTTAAGCAGAGTTATACTGTTAGGAGGGGGCGCGGTCAAAACAGCGCGGACCACCTGCTCCTCAAGGCGCAAGCGCGCTGCAAGCGTTCCAAAAGTATGATTGCGGGCTTGCAGCGCAACAGAAACAGCCTCAGGGTTAGGCAGACGTTGCAAGCAGACCCCCCACGATTCGTGATGAATTATGGCGACTTCAGTAGCGTTGTCCAGCTTGGTGTGGGTATCCACGCTGGGACAGCCGCCTTACAGATGGTGGGGGACCTTCGGATCGCCCCTACCGAACGCAGAATCCGAATACTAGAGGAAAGTTTGGACGAATTAAAGAATGAGCGCGTCATCGACGCGATGCTTGAGGATAAACTGAAAAATTTGACAGCAGATTTTGCGGTTTTTCGAGTGAATTACGAGCGGGACTTTAAGTTTTATGCGGCAACAAATCTTGTTTGGGCCGCAATATTGTATGCCCTTCTGTGCCTCATTAGTTTCGTTTCTGATGAAAAAATTGATGTTGTTCTAGCGTCCGTTATTTGTGTCGTTAGCGTTGCGCCTGCGGTAGCGACCATTGGGCTTCTCTGGCACTTCAATTCTGGTCAGGCTGAGGCACTTAACGACCGACGTCGCGTGTTGGAGAGACGTCTGCGCTCAGCTCCGAAGCGGCCATCCAGCCAGCCATCGCCTGCCGAGTAGGCTAGGTGAAAAGCACCGGCCTGTTGCCCTCCCCCACCCGCGCGTTGTATCGGCGCGCCTCTCCCACACACCACGCGATCACGGACACCCGCCCCCATGGCGAAGATGCAGGCCAACCAGATGCGTGCCGGCATGGTCATCGAGTTCGAAGGCCAGCGCTACACCATCCTCAAGCAGAACATCATGATCCCCGGCAAGGGCGCAGCCGTGATCCAGGTCGAGATGCGCAACGTGAAGACCGGCGCCAAGAAGGACCAGCGCTGGCGCACCGCCGACACCGTCGAACGCCTGACGACCGAGGACAAGGAATTCACCTACTCCTACGCCGACGGCGACATGCTCGTGCTGATGGACCCGGAGACCTACGAGCAGACGCAGGTCAACAAGGACATCCTCGGCGACCGCCTGGCCTTCCTGCAGGAGAACATGACCGTCAACGTCCGCCTCATCGAAGGCGAGCCGGTCTCCATGGACATCCCCGAGACGGTGGTGCTGGAGGTGACGGAGGCCGATCCGGTGGTGAAGGGGCAGACCGCCTCCTCCTCCTACAAGCCGGCGGTGCTGTCGAACGGCGTGAAGACCATGGTGCCGCCCTTCATCACGGCGGGCGAGAAGATCGTCGTGAAGACCGAGGACGGGTCGTATTATGAGCGTGCGAAGGGCTGACGCCCTTCGCCCTCAAACGCCGGCGCGCCGCCTCCGCGGCGCTTGGCTTCCGCGCCTCAGACATGGCGCGCCCTGCCCTTAGGTAGCCCGGCGCGCGGGCCGCATTCGCGGCCTCGGCCGGCGTTGCCGGCCGCCTGAACATCGCGCGGCTCCGTTGTCCCGTGCCATGATGCACGGGAGGGAGGCGGCGATGCAGGTGGATGGGCAGTGCCATTGCGGGCGCATCCGCTACGAGGCGGAACTCGACCCGGCCGGGATCCTCCTCTGCCACTGCACGGATTGCCAGGCGACCTCGGGCAGCGCCTTCCGCACCGTCGCGCTGACCGTGCCGGGCGGCTACCGGCTGCTCGCCGGCACGCCCACCACCTATGTGAAGACCGCCGAGAGCGGTGCGCGGCGCGTGCAGACCTTCTGCCCCGATTGCGGCTCGCCGCTCACCTCGACGTCGGAGGGGCCGGAGCCCAAGGTGCACAGCCTGCGCACCGGCACCTGCCGCCAGCGCGCGCAACTGCGGCCGGTCGGGCAGATCTGGTGCGGCTCCGCCCTGCCCTGGCTCGACACGCTCGGCGCCATCCCGCGGCGCGCGAAGGGCTGAGGCGCAGCGGCGCCGGGGCGCGCGGGGTTCCAGCCGCACCGGCCCTGGCCTACACAGCGCCGCCTCCCGCTCTTTCAGGATCTGCCATCATGGCCGTGTCGCCGCGTCTCTCCGCCTCCATGAACGTCGTGCACCAGGCGGTGCAGAAGGCGGGACGGCGGCTGCTGCGCGACTTCGGGGAGGTGGAGAACCTCCAGGTCTCGTCGAAGGGACCGGGCGACTTCGTGAGCCAGGCGGACCTCCGCGCCGAACAGACGCTGAAGGAGGAACTGGCGAAGGCCCGGCCGGGCTGGGCGTTCCTCGGGGAAGAAGGCGGCCACGCCGAGGCGGCGAGCCGGGCCGAGGGCGACTGGGAGTGGCGCTGGGTGGTCGATCCGCTCGACGGCACCACGAACTTCCTGCACGGCATCCCGCACTGGGCGATCAGCGTCGGCGTCGAGAAGCGGATCGCGGAGGACAAGACCGAGCTGGTCGCGGGCTGCATCTACAACCCGGCGGCGAACGAGCTGTTCTGGGCCGAGAAGGGCATGGGCGCCTTCCTCAACGACAAGCGGCTGCGCGTGTCGGGGCGGCGGGAGATGGTGCAGGCGGTCTTCGCGACCGGCATCCCCTTCGCGAAGGTGCAGCGGAAGGCGGAGTTCACCTTCACGCTCGCGAAGCTGATGCCGCAGGTGGCCGGCGTCCGGCGGTTCGGCTCGGCGGCACTCGACCTCGCCTGGGTGGCGGCGGGGCGGTACGACGGGTTCTGGGAGCTCGGGCTGAACCGCTGGGACATCGCGGCGGGGATCGTGATGGTGCGGGAAGCGGGCGGGATGGTGACCGACCCGCAGGGCGGCGACGGCTTCTACGAGAGCGGCTTCGTGGTCTGCGGGAACCCGACGCTGCAGCCGAAGCTGCGCGAGGTGGTGGCGGACGGCATTGCCGCGGCGGAGGCCGCGAAGGCGGCGGCGCGGGAGTGACGCGGCGGCGCTGATCCGCTGATCCTCGGACCCCCACCCGCCCTCGCTGCGCTCGGCCACCCTCCCCCGCAAGCGGGAGAGGGGATTGGGGGCGCCCCCCTCGCACGCTGACAGGACCGCGCATGGCGCGGGGGGCGGGGCGTCGCTAGGGTGGGGACAATGATTCGCCGCCGGAGTCTCGCTGGCCTGCCGCTGCTCGCCCTCGCCCCACCGGCGGGCGCGCAGACGCGCGGGGCCCCTGCCCCGCCGCTCGCGCTGCCGACGGGCATGACGCCGCTGCCGCAGGGCGCCTATCGCGTGCTGTTCCGGGCCGGCGACAGCACGCTGCCGGCGGGCGCGGCGCAGGCGCTGGGCGAGATCGGGCGCCGGCTCGCGGCGACG
>NZ_JAKJIB010000689.1 GCF_021864505.1 Falsiroseomonas oryziterrae | reverse complement strand
CGTGGCGCCGGCGCGGTTGCCGGCGTCGAGCGCCGATCCCGCATCCAGCAGCGCCCGGCCGACCGCCTCGTCCGGCGCGTCCTGCCGGATGCCGAGCGCGTCGCGCAGTTCCACCCGCGCATCGCGGAGCGCGGGAAACACCGTCGGGCGCGCGCCGATCCAGCGCTGGTCCTGCGGCAGCGCGGCGGCGAGATACTCCACCTGGCCGGCTGCGCGGGCGGCTTCGGCGGGACGTCCGGCCAGCCGGCCCGGCGTGCCGAAGGCCCAGGACGCAGCGAGCACCGCCTGGCGCGTCGGATCGGATGCGCCCGTCGTATGGACCGGCGGCAGGGGCTGCGCCGGCGGCAGCGCGGCGCAGGCCGCAAGCAGCAGCAGGATGGGCAGGGCCCGCATCGTCAGGGTTCTCATAGCCAGACGTCTCCGCTGCGGCTGTCCCGGTCCATGCGATTCATGCCGTGCCGCGCACGCGTCGTGGCCGCGGCGGCCTGCGGCAGGTAGGGCAGCGTCGAGAGGCGGGCGAGCGTCGCCTCGGCGCGCTCGGGACCGGTGAGCGGCGCGATGGCGGATGCGGCGCCCGTCCGGTTGCCGGCGCGCAGCGCGACCGCCGTCGCGTAGAGCGCGTCCAGCGCGCGCTGCGGCGGCGCGGCCGGA
>NZ_JAKJIB010000688.1 GCF_021864505.1 Falsiroseomonas oryziterrae | reverse complement strand
GCCCTCGCTGCGCGAGGGCACCCTCCCCCGCAAGCGGGAGAGGGAAAGAGGCGCGCCGCGGCGGAGAACACGCTCCGACCTGCGAGGATGCGGCCGCACGGAGGCCGCCGCGCCGCGACCGACCGCGCAGCCGGGCGCGGCATGTCTGCGGCGCGAAAAGCCAGGTGCCCGGAGGGCAAGCCGGCGCATGAGGCAACTCTCGAGGATGTGGCCGCTCGGCGGCCGCCGCGCTGCGACCGACCGCGCGGCCGGGCGCGTCACGTCTGGGGCGCGTAAAGCCAAGTGCCCGGAGGGCACGCCGGCGTCTGAGGCAAAAGGAAAAACGTGGGGCGACCAACGGGACTCGAACCCGTGACATCCAAGACCACAACCTGGCGCTCTACCAACTGAGCTATGGCCGCCGCACAGGGCGCGGGGTGTAGGGCCCGCAGGGCGTCTCCGTCAACCGGCGCGGCCCCCAAAGGCACTCAGCGGCGGCGCTCAGCGGCGGCGCTGGAAGACGAGGTCGCAGCGGCGCGGCTCGATCCGCTGGCCGGTGCCGTGGCTGCCGAGGAAGCGGGCCTCCACCACCCAGCGCTCGGGGCGCCGGCCGGGGCGGCGCACGTCGCGCGGCGGCTCGCCTTCGCCCCGGAAGGTCGCGGTGCCGTCGGCGGCGATCGG
>NZ_JAKJIB010000687.1 GCF_021864505.1 Falsiroseomonas oryziterrae | reverse complement strand
CGCTCCAGCCTGCCTTCGGGCAGCCAGGGATGGACGGGCAGCACCGCGACATGCGCGCCGCGCGGCCGGCGCACCGTGCCCTCGCCCCAGGGCCAGAGCCCGGCGATCGAGAGGAACAGCGCCCGCACCGCGCGCGGATCGCCGCTGATCTCCGCCCGCGCGCCGCGCGGCAGGTCGAGCGCGAAGGGGGCGGCGAGGGCGCTGCCGTCGGGCAGCCGCAGCGTGAGGCCCGCGATGGACAGCGCCTCGCCGTCCTCCTCGGCCAGGATGTCGGGATGCTCGCTGCGCGCCGCCTCCGCCGCGTCGGCGAGGGCGAGGATGCGCTCGGCGGAGGCGGAGAACTCCGCGATGCGCGCGGCATTGTCGACCGGCCAGGACAGCGCGACGACGGTCTGCTGGAAGCCCTGCGCGATCTGCATCAGCCCGCCCAGCGAGATGCTGCCCGAGAGGTAGCGCGGGGCGGCCACCAGCAGCGGCAGGATCGGCGCGACCGTCGAGAAGGTGGACTGGAAGCCCGTCAGGTTGCGCAGCGCCGCCGTCTGCCGCCGCCAGGTCGCCGCCATCGCGCCGAAGCGGCCGAGCAGGTCGCCGCGCGCCAGCGCCTCGCCGCGCGCCAGCGCGACGCCTTCGTCATGCTCGCGCGCGCGGGCCAGGCCGTAGCGCAAAT
>NZ_JAKJIB010000686.1 GCF_021864505.1 Falsiroseomonas oryziterrae | reverse complement strand
GAGCCGCCGCCCTCGCCCGCGCCGCCGCGCGAACTGCCCGGGCTGCCGCCGCTGACGCCGCCGCCGACGGGCCCGGAGATGCCGGCCGAAACGCCGGCGGCGCCAGAGATCCCCGTGATCACCCCGCCACCGCCCGAGATGCCGCGGCCTACGGCCTGAGCGGATCGCGCACGCGCAGCAGCAGCAGGGCGAGGAAGGCGGAGAGCGTCACGCCGGAGGTGACCGCGAGCGCGACACCGACGCCGGTCGACTCCAGCAGCACGCCGAAGGCGAGCGGCGCGAGCGCCTGCATGAAGCGCGAGGGCGCCGAGAGCAGCCCCTGCCGCGCGCCGTAGCCAACCGGCCCGAAGATCGCGAGCGGCAGCGTGCCCTTGGCGATCGTCATCACGCCGTTGCCCATGCCGTGCAGCATCGCGAAGGGGGCCGCCGCCGGCGCGCCGAACAGCGCGAAGGCCGCCGCGCCGAGCGGATGGCCGAGGGTCGCCATGCGCGCCGAGACCAGCGGATGGAAGCGCCGCAACAGCGAGAATTCGAGCAGCCGCGCCGCGACCTGCCCCGGCCCGACCAGCGCCGCCGCGGCGATCGCGGCTGCAGGCGTCGCGCCGCCGGCCTGCAGGAGCGCGGGCAGATGCGCGGCGAGCGCGCCGGCCACCGTCCAGGTGGCGGCGAAGACG
>NZ_JAKJIB010000685.1 GCF_021864505.1 Falsiroseomonas oryziterrae | reverse complement strand
GCCGCGCTGTCGGCGGCGCTGCTCGTCCTGCCGGCGGCGGCGCAGGAGCGGCCGCGGACGGCCGAGCCGCCGCGCCCGGCGCCGGCCGAGTTCTGGTTCGACCCGACCCAGCTGCCCTCCTTCACCGGCACCGTCGAGCGCTACCTGCTGAACCCGCGCGGCGAGACCGATGCGCTGCTGTTCCGGGAAGGCCCGCAGATCGTCTTCCCGCCGGAATTCGGCGACGCGGTGCGGCAGGTCTCGCCGCCCGGGCGGCCGATCGTGGTCTGGGGCATCCGCGCGCGGCAGGCGCCGGTCATTACCATGCTGGCCTTCGCGCCGGACTTCCAGGCGCAGCCGATCGTGGTGGAGCGCGTCTACTGGCGCCTGCTCGGGCGCACGGCGCTGGAGCAGGCCGGGCGGCTGACGGTGACGGGCACCGTGAAGGCGCCCTACTTCACGCCGCAGGGCGAGGTCGCCGGCGCGGTGCTGGAGGATGGCAGCGTCGTCACCGTGCCGACCGGCACGGCGGAGGCGTTGCGCGACCTCTTGCGGCCCGGCGCACGGCTCGCGGCCGAGGGTCGCGGCGTCGCCGTCGAAGGGTCGCGCGCCGTGGCGGCCGAGAGGATCGGGGAGAACCCGGAGGCGCTGCGCGACGTGCCGCCGCCGGCGGAGCCGCGCTCGCCCGCCGACACGC
>NZ_JAKJIB010000684.1 GCF_021864505.1 Falsiroseomonas oryziterrae | reverse complement strand
GCCGCGTCGAGGGCCGCGGCGACGGCGTCCTGCAGGGCGGCCAATTGGCCAGCGGCGCGCGCCCGCAGCGCCGCGACGGCGACGATGGCGGCCACGGCGGCGGCGAGCGGCGGCATGGGATCGGCACAGGCGGGGCCGATTGCGGACCAGTGGGTATCGGGCTGGAAGGGGAGTTGCATCGTGGGTCTTCCCAGGGCGCGCCGCGTCGGCGCAGGGGAAGCAGGCGCATCGGCGGGTAAACGGCGCCTGAAGATTTCGGACAAATTGGCCGGGGTGGCGCAGAGAGGGCTTAATTCGCGGTTTCGGACAAAAGCGCCCGTCGCGACGCGAACGGCCCGCAACGCAAAAGCCCCGGCCGTTGCCGGCCGGGGCCTCGCGTCGCGCGCGTGTGGCGCGCGTTACTTGATGGTGACCGCCTGGCGGCCGCGCTGGCCGTCGCGGACGTCGAGGGCGACCTTCTCGCCCTGCTGGACGTCCTGCTTGCCGGCGCGCTGCAGGACGGAGGAGTGCAGGAACACGTCCTGCCCGCCGTCGTCCGGCGTCACGAAGCCGAAGCCGCGGACCTGGTCGAACCACTTCACGGTGCCCGACACGGCGTAGGTCGGCCCGCCCTCGTCACGGCCGAAGTCGCGGCGCGGGCCGGGATCGCCGGAGCCGGCGCCCAGGCAGATCGGAAGGGC
>NZ_JAKJIB010000683.1 GCF_021864505.1 Falsiroseomonas oryziterrae | reverse complement strand
GGCCTCGGCGTCTCCGCCGACGGCACGCGGCTGCGCGTCGCGCTGCGTCCCGGTGCGCCGCCGCTCGTCTTCGACGCCGCCGCGGGCCGGCTGCAGCCCGGCGGATCCGAGGCCGGCTTCGCCACCGCGCGCGTCAGCGGCGGCAGGCTGCAGGTGAGTGACTGGCGCAACTCCAACCGCCCGCGGCTCGGCCAGGCGCCACTGCGCATGGGCGAGGGCGAGTTCGCGCGCAGCCTCGCGCTGCTACCCGAGGATCGCGGCATCCTGCTCGGCACCGACACGCATCTGCGGCTCTACGACCCTACGGGCACGCCGCGCGCCGAGCTGGCGATCCCCGCCGCCGCCTGGGGCCTCGCGCTCGCGAACGGTGTCGCGGTCGCCGCACTCGGCGACGGCACCATCCGCTGGTACCGGATCGGGCCCGAGGGTCCGGCCGAGCAGGCCGCGCTCTTCATCCATACGGAGACGCTGCGCTGGGTGCTCTGGACGCCCGACGGGCTGTTCGACCATGCGCCGAATGGCGGGCAGGAGCTGGTCGGGCTGCACCTCAACCGCGGCCGCAACCAGACGCCGGAATGGGCGAGCTTCCAGCAGGCCTATCGCGCGCTCTACGCGCCCGCCGCGGTGCGCGCCGCCGTGGCCGGCGACCCCGCGCCGGCGCGGGAGCGCATGGCGGCGCTCG
>NZ_JAKJIB010000682.1 GCF_021864505.1 Falsiroseomonas oryziterrae | reverse complement strand
GCTCCGCGAGCCGCGCCGCATCCCCCTCCGACCGCGCCAGCACCAGGCGGAAGCCGCCCAGCGCCACCCGCGCCAGGCCCGGCATGCGGCGCCAACGCGCGAAGCTGCGCGGGCTCATCCGCGCGTTGACCAGCGCCATCGGCACGCCGCGCGCCGCCGCGGCGGCCAGCAGGTTGGGCCACAGCTCGCTCTCGACGAAGGCGCCGGCATCCGGCCGCCAACCGTCGAGGAACCGCGCCGTCCAGGCCGGCACGTCGAGCGGCGCGAAGCGATGCGCAACCCGCGGCGCAAGCTCGCCCGGCAGCCGCCGCGCCAGCAGCTCCGCCGAGGTCACGGTCCCGGTCGTGACAAGGAAGGACAGCGCGGGGTCGCGCGCCGCCATCGCCTCGATCACCGGCAGGACCGACAGCGTCTCGCCCACGCTCGCCGCATGCAGCCAGAACAGGCGGCCCGGCGGGCGTTCCGCGCCTTCGCCGCGGCGCTCGTGCAGCCGCGCGGCGATCTCCTTGCCCTTGCGCGCGCGCCGCGCCAGGTGGAACGGCAGCAGCGGCGCGAGCAGCGTCGCACCGGCGCGCCAGGCGAGCGGCGCGACGCTCATGCCGGCCGTTCCACTTCGGCGTCCGCCGCCGCGCAGGCCGCATCGAGCGCCGTGGCGATCACCGGCAGCGCCGCCTCGGCCCCGTCGCG
>NZ_JAKJIB010000681.1 GCF_021864505.1 Falsiroseomonas oryziterrae | reverse complement strand
CCACGGAGCCAGCCCGTCGTGACCCGCGACCTGCTCCGCGTGCTCGGGATGTGGCGGTCGCGGGCCGGTTGGCTCGCGGCGGGCATCGCGGTCGCGACCATCGCCTCGCTCGCCGGTGTTGCGCTGCTGGCCTTCGCCGGGCGCGGCGTGGCGGAGGGCGTGGCGGAAGCGGCGGTCTTCGCCGGCGGCGGCGCGGCGGCCCTGTTCTGGATGCGCGGCTTCGCGGTGCTGCGGCCGGTAGCGCGCTACCTCGACCGGTTGGTGAGCCATGCGGCGGCCTTCCGCGCGCTGGCCGATACCCGCGTCTGGTTCTTCCGCCGGTTGGCCGAGCGCCTGCCGGCCGGCGTCGGCTTCCGGCGCACCGGCGACCTGCTCGGCCGGCTGGTCTCCGACATCGACGCGCTGGACAGGGTCTATCTGGGCGCGCTGGTGCCGGCGGTGGCGGCGGGCACGGTGGTGCTCGGCATCGCGCTGGTGCTCGGCGCGATCTCGCCGGGCCTCGCGCTGCTTGTCGCGACGCCGCTCGCGCTCGCGCTGCTGCTGCCGCCGCTGCTGGCGCCGGGGGCCGCGGAAGCGGGGCGGCAGGTTGCGGCCTCGCAGGGCAGCTTGCGCGCGGCGGTGGTGGATCCGCTGACCGGGATCGAGGACACGCTCTCGGCCGGCGCCGAGCCGATCGCGGCGCGCCGGGTGC
>NZ_JAKJIB010000680.1 GCF_021864505.1 Falsiroseomonas oryziterrae | reverse complement strand
GCCGCTGTTCTGCGACGTGCTCGCCGCGACGCAATCGCGCGACGAGCGGGGCTTCGCCCGGACCTGCACGGGCAGCCTTGCCCTCGGGCGGTAGCCGGCCTTGCGCGCCGCAACGGCGCTGGCCATCGGCATGCTTGGTGCGGCGCGGCGCCGGGCTGCCCGGGCCGGCGCAGGCGGGGATGCGCCGCGGCTGGCGGGGCCGCTGATGCGGCGGCACCTGAAAGATTGCGTCATTTCCATGTGCGCGGCCGCCCGCACCGGCTAGTCTCCTTCGCAAGCGCCGAAGCGCGCGGAGGAAGCTGAGCGATGCCGGGACGCAAGAGGCATGGCGTGCGGTGGGCCCTTGCGGGCCTGCTGCTCACGATCGGCATGGGGCCGGCCCGCGCGGCGCCCGACCGATCATCCGACTTCATGCCGATCGGGGTGGCGCCAGCGCGCCTGGCCGCGGCATCGCGCCTTCCGGTCATGGTGATGCCGGAGGGCTGGCAGCCGGGCGACGTCGCGGCCGTGCTCGCGCCATCGAGCGACTGGTCCCCTGGCGCGCGGGAGCGCCTGACGGCGGTCCTGATGGAGGCCGGCGCCGCGGTGCTGCAGTTGCCCGATGCGGCGCGGCCGACGGCATCGCCGCCGGATGCGGCACTGGCCGAGGCGCTGCGTGCGCTGCACGGCGTCGTCGGCGTCGGACTGGCGG
>NZ_JAKJIB010000068.1 GCF_021864505.1 Falsiroseomonas oryziterrae | reverse complement strand
GGCGCAGCGCGCGCTGGAGGACGCGGCGCGCGGGATGGCGGCCCGGGGCGCGTCGCCCCGGACCGGCGATTGATCGGCCCCGCGGGCGCCGGCCCCTGGTTGGCTACTCCGCCGCCTTCAGCACGCCGCGGCGGATCTGGTCGAGCTCGATGCTCTCGAACAGGGCGCGGAAATTGCCCTCGCCGAAGCCCTGGTCGCCCTTGCGCTGGATCAGCTCGAAGAAGATCGGGCCGATCACCGTGCCGGTGAAGATCTGCAGCAGGCGGCCGCCATCCGGCGTCGGCGCGCCGTCGGTGAGGATGCGGTTCTTCGCGAGGCGCGCGATCTCCGCGGCGGAGAGGTCGGGCATGCGCTTCGTCAGCAGCTCGTAATAGGTGTCGGGCGTGTCCATGAACTGCACGCCTCGCGCACGCATGCCCTCGACGCTGTCGAAGATGTCGGTGGTGCCGAGGGCGACGTGCTGGATGCCCTCGCCGTTGTAGGCGCGGAGGTATTCCTCGATCTGCGACTTGTCGTCGCTGCTCTCGTTGATCGGGATGCGGATCTGGCCGCAGGGCGAGGTCAGCGCGCGCGACTTGAGCCCCGTTAGCTTCCCCTCGATGTCGAAGTAGCGGATCTCGCGGAAGTTGAAGAGCTTCTCGTAGAACTGCCACCACACATCCATCCGGCCGCGATGGACGTTGTGGGTGAGGTGGTCGATGACCGTCAGGCCGTTGCCGGCGGGCTTCGGGTCGCGCTCGCCGGTCCAGCGGAAATCCACGTCGTAGATGCTGCCGCGCTCGCCGTAGCGGTCCACGAAGTACAGCAGCGACCCGCCGATGCCCTCGATCGCCGGGATGTTCAGCTCCATCGGGCCGACCTTGCCGGTGACGGGCTTCGCGCCAAGCGCGATGGCGCGGTTGTAGGCGAGCGTCGCATCCGCCACGCGGAAGGCCATGGCGCAGGCGGACGGCCCGTGCACCTTCTGGAAGGCTTGCGCGAAGCTGTCGGGCTCGGCGTTGACGATGAAGTTGATGTCGCCCTGGCGCCAGAGCGTCACCTGCTTGGAGCGGTGGCGCGCGACGGGGGCGAAGCCGAAGGCGGCGAAGGTCGCTTCCAGATGCGCGGTGTCGGGGCCCGTGAACTCGACGAATTCGAAGCCGTCGGTGCCCATCGGATTGATGTCGGTGACCTGGCCGGCGACGGCGGTGCGGTCGGGCGGGATGTCCATGGGGCGCTTCCTCTCAGCGGCGTTGGGGAAGGAATAGCGCAGGGCGAGGGGCGAAATTCGGCGAAGTCGGGCGTCGTCCTGGGCAAAATCGCAGGATTCCGCTAAGAACGGGCATGGCCAAGGCGAATTCCACCATAGCCCTCGATGCCGCGGACCGGCGCATCCTGCGCGTCCTGCAGCGCGACGGGCGCATCCCCGTCACGGCCCTGGCGGAGGAGGTGGGGCTGTCCGCCACGCCCTGCCTGCGGCGGATCAAGCGGCTGGAGGAGGCGGGCGTCATCGCGCGCTACGCCGCGCTGCTGGATGCGAAACGCGTCGGCTTCCCGATCCAGGCCTTCGTGCAGGTCGCGCTCTCGTCGCATGCCGAGGAGGTGGCGGAGGCCTTCCACCGCGCGATCGCGGCGCGGGAGGAGGTGCTGGCCGCCTGGGCGATGAGCGGCGACATGGACTACATGCTCCATGTCGTCGCGGCGGATTTCGACGCCTATGCCGAATTCGCGCTGAAGGCGCTGCTGCGCATGCCGGGCGTGAAGGAGACGCGGAGTTCCTTCGTGCTGACGGCGCTGAAGCCGGCCGGCGCCGTGCTGGTGTGAGTCACGCGATGAGCGTGTCGCCGCCCGCGCTCGTGGCCTGCAGGTCGCGCACGCCGGGCAGCCAGACCAGCGCGTCGGGATCGTCGAGGAACAGCACGGCCGTGCCGTCCTTCGTCTCGTCCAGCTCGATCCGGTCGGCGGCGATGCCCGCCAGCACGAGCTGGTCCTCCGCCGGGTCGAATCCCTCCACCCGGTCCACGCCGTCGCCGGCGGCGTAGACGAAGCGGTCGGCGCCGCCGCCGGCTCGCAGCACGTCACCGCCGAGCACCGCATAGCCCTGGCCCTTCAGGACCAGCCGGATGCCGTCGAGCAGCATGTCGTTCGAATCGTAGGAGGACTCATCGACCTGGAAGCCCAGGATGCGGACCTCGTCGAAACGCTTGATGCCCAGCGCCTCGGCATCCAGCGTGACATGGCCGGTGCCGGGGTTGATCGGCGTATGGCTGTAACGCTGGTTCGGTGACGCGGCGCCGGTGTCCTCCTCGGAGGCGAAGTCGCCCTCGAAGACCCGCTTGCCGTTGTCGTAGAGCGCGACGCGGATCATCTCGCCCGCATCGGGCCCGCGTTCCTGGCTGTAGAAGGCCGAGAGGTCGAGCCGCGCGGCGATCGCATCCGTCCCGAAGCGGATCGCCAGCACGTCGCGCCCATGCTCCAGCCCCTGCGCGGTCCACAGCGCGTACTCGCCGATCTCCGGGTTCCGGATGTCGCGGTCCATGTCGACCGGCGGGTCCGGCGTGCGCGCGACGCCGAGGCCGTTGTAGCCGTCGGCCGCGTAGAACAGCACCTGGCCGATCAGCGGCTCCGGATAGGGATCGCGCGGCGCGCCGGCGGCGGTGCCGGTGAAGAAGCGCGCTGCGGCGATGTCGTCGACGTCGCGGATGGTGCTGGACTCCGCGACGCTCGTGCCCTCGGCGATGGTCGCGGTCATCTCGAAGCGCTTGAGCTTCGCGGCGGCGGCGTCCTCCAGCCAGTCGCGCAGCAGGTCTGCGGTGGTCGCGAACGGGACCGCGGTCTGGTAGGCCTCCGCGAAGACCGGTCCGTCGCCATAGCCGAGCGACACGACCTCCGCCTTGGCGTAGAAGCGCCCGGCGTCGGGGCCGCCCCGGACCTCGGTGTCGGCCGCGCTCGCCCGGGCGTCGAAGACGTCGTCGCCGGCGCCGAGCCTGGCGGTGACGAGCATCGGCGCGCCGGAGGTATCGAGCGTGGCGCCAGCCGCCGTCGGCGCCGTGGTGTCGTCGGGCACCAGCACCAGGCGGTCGGCGAGGGCGGAGCCCTCCATGTGGAAGCTGTTCTGTCCCTGCGGCCCATCGCTGGCATGGGTGAGGCGGACATCGACGCCGCGGAAGCTCTCCGTGGCGTCCACCTCGCCCGACTTCACCGCGTCGAGATGCAGGCGGAGCGGCGCGATCACTTGGAAGGCGTCCGGATCGTCGCCGACCTTCACGCGGACCTCGGGGATGTTGCCGATCAGCAGCGCGTAGTCGAGGAGCGGCAGGTCGAGGCGGAACTCGGTCGCGGCGATGCGGCCCCAATCGGCGTCCGGCAGATGCACGTCGTAGAGCTGCAGCGCCTCCTCGTAGCCCATGCGGCCCGATAGCGGGATTCGGTTCAGCAACGCGGAGGAGGGGCTGGGATCGTTCAGCGGAAGCTCGAGCCGCGCGAGCGGATTGCCGGAGCCGGGCGGCCCGTCGAACAGGACATGGCCGCCAGTCGGCACGGGCAGGCCGATTGCGCCGGAGCGATCGAAGCTCGGCGGGCCGCCGACCAGCGAGTCGATGAACAGCCGGCCGAGGCTCGTGTTGAGGATGAAGGCCTCGTCGGTGCCACGGACGCTCTGCTCCGCCGGCCGCGCGAAGGCCGAGAGCGGAACCGAGGCCGCCTCCCCGTCCACGCGCCCCGTGACGCTCCCGTCCGCCTCGCCTGCCCAGGCGTCGCGGAAGGTCCAGGCCGATGCCGCCATGCCAGCCCCCTGCTCCTCGGTGCGGGCTGAACGCCGGAACGCGGCCGTGAGGTGCCGATCTCTCGCGCGGTCGTGAACCTAGCCGGTGTCAGCGGTCCTCGAGCCAAGCGGCGCAGCCGCGCGCGGCGGCGATGCCGGTCGCGAAGCAGGCCTGCAGCAGGTAGCCGCCGGTCGGCGCTTCCCAGTCCAGCATCTCGCCGCAGGCGAAGACGCCGGGCTGCGCGCGCAGCATGAAGCGCGCGTCGAGCGCGCCCCAGTCGAGCCCGCCCGCCGAGGAGATGGCGCGCTCCAGCCCCTGCGCGGTGCGCGTCGTCAGCGGCAGCGCCTTCACCAGCGTGGCGAGATCGGCCCCCGCATGGCCCTGATGCCTCGCCTCCTGCACCAGCGCGATCGCGACGGGTGGCAGGTTCAGCGCCTTGCGCAGCGTCGCGCTGACCGTCTCGCCGCGGCCGCGCGACGCGAGCCGCGCGCGGACCTCCGGCAGCGCGATGTCGGGACGCAGGTCGAGGGTGAAGGTCGCGCTTCCGTCGCGCGCGATCGCCTCGCGGATCGGGGCCGAGAGCGCGTAGACCGCGCCGCCCTCGATGCCGGTCGCGGTCAGCACCGCCTCGCCGCGCTGCGTCGTGCCCTCGAAGGTCAGCGCGATGCGCTTGAGCGGCGCGCCGAAGAAGGGCGCCAGCTTCGCCGACCAGGGAATGGCGAAGCCGACATTTGACGGCGCGAAGGGGTGCACGGCGAGGCCCGGCAGCAGCGCCGTCCAGCCGCCATCGGAGCCGAGCCGCGGCCAGGACGCGCCGCCGCAGGCGAGGATCACGGCATCCGCCTCCATCGCCACCTCGCCCTCCGGCGTCGCGAAGCGGAGCGGCGCGAGGCCGATGCAGCGATGCCGCGGGCGGATCGCGACGCCGCGCGCGGCGAGCCGCGCCAGCCAGGCGCGCAGCAGCGGCGAGGCCTTCAGCGTCTTCGGGAAGATGCGCCCGGAGGAGCCCACGAAGGTCTCGACGCCCAGCCCCTCGCACCAGGCGATTAGCGCGGCGGGCGGGAAGGCGCGGACCGCGTCGAGCAGCAGCGGCGCCTGCGGCCGGTAGCGCGCCAGGAAGGTCTCGAGCGGCTCGGAATGCGTCAGGTTCAGCCCGCCACGCCCGGCGATGAGGAACTTGCGCGCGACCGAGGGCATGCGGTCGAAGACCGTCACGGCATGGCCGGCTTCGGCCAGCGTCTCGGCGGCGATCAGCCCGGCCGGGCCGGCACCGATGATCGCGATGTGGGGCATGGCGGCTTTCTGCGCCCGTCGCCGCGGGATATCCAGACGGCATGGATGCGATCCTGGTCACCGGCGGCGCCGGATTCGTCGGACTCAACCTGGTCGAGGCGCTGCTCGCGCGCGGCGAGCACGTCGTGGTCTTCGGGCGCGAGACGGCGCTGCCCGACCCTGCGCCCGCCGTGCTCGGGAAGCTGCCGGGCCGGCTGGAGCTGGTGCCGGGCGACGTGACGGACGCGGCGGCGCTGCGCGAGGTCTTTCGGGCGCGGCGCATCGGCGCGGTGTTTCCCTTTGCGGCCGTGACCGCCGGGCCGGGGCGCGAGGCCGCCGACCCGCATGCGGTGCTCGACGTCAACCTGCACGGGCTGATCCGCACGCTGGAGGCGGCGCGCGACGCGGGCGGCGTGCGGCGCGTCGTGCTGCCCTCCTCCTCCGCCATCTATGGCGAGAGCGCCTACAGCCACGCCGTGCTGGACGAGGCGACGACGCCGCCGGTGCCGATCAGCCTCTATGGCGTGACGAAGTATGCCGCCGAGCGCGGCGGGCTCAGGCTTGCGGGACTGTGGGGGCTGGATGCGGTGGTGGCGCGGATCGGCCCGGCCTTCGGGCCTTGGGAGCGCGACACCGGGCTGCGCGACACGCTCAGCGCGCACCGCGCGGTCGCGCGCGCGGCCCTGCGCGGGGAGGAAGCGGTGCTGCCGCCCGCGCCGCTGCCGACCTATGACTGGGTCTATTCGCGCGACCTCGCGCAGGGCCTCCTCGCGCTGCTCGATGCGCGCGAACCGCCGCATCGCGTCGTGAACCTCTCGAGCGGGATCGACTGGGCGCCGCACTACGCCGCCTGCTTCGACCTCCTGGCCTCGCGCGTGCCGGGCTTTCGGTGGCGCCATGCGGGCCCTGGCGAGACGCCGACCATCGCGTTGAACGAGACGCGGCCGCGCGGCGTCATGGCGATCGCCCGCGCCGCCGATTTCGGCTGGCGGCCACGCCACGATCCGCTCGCCGCCTGGGCCGACTATGCCGACTGGCTCTTGGCAGGGGGCGAAGCGGGACTAGGGTAAGGGCATACGGCTCCGCCCTCCCCGCAGGACCTCCCCATGCCCGACACGCTTCCCTTCGATCCGACGCGCCTGAAGTTCGGCATCGGCCAGCCGGTGCCCCGCGCCGAGGATCCGACGCTGCTGACCGGCCGCGGGCGCTACACGGACGACATCGCGCTGCCGGGCCAGGTCTGGGCGGTTATGGTGCGCAGCCCCTACGCCCATGGCGTGATCCGCGGCATCGGCACCGAGGCCGCGAAGGCGATGCCTGGCGTGCTCGGCGTGTGGACCGCGGCCGACATGGCCGGCTACGGGCCGATGACCTGCGGCATGCCGCTCAAGAACGCCGACGGCTCGCCGCTGAAATCCACGCAGCGCCAGCCACTCGCCTCGGCCAAGGTGCTGCATGTCGGCGACCCGGTCGCCTTCGTGGTCGCCGAGACCAAGGCGCAGGCGAAGGACGCGGCGGAGGCGGTGGAGCTCGACATCGATAGCCTGCCCGCGGTGATGGAGGCCTCGGCCGCTGCCGCGCCGGGGGCGCCCCAGCTCTATGACGAGTTCCCCGGCAACGTCGTGCTGGACTACGCGGCCGGCGACGCGGCGAAGGTGGCGGCGGCCTTCGCGCAGGCCGCCCATGTCACGAAGCTGTCGCTCCGCAACAACCGCATCGTCGTGGCCGCGATGGAGCCGCGCAGCGCGATCGGCACGGTGGAGGAGGGGCGCTACGTCCTCCGCCTCGGCTGCCAGGGCGTCTTCGGGCTGCGCGCGGCACTTGCCGCGCAGCTCGGCGTGGAGACGAAGCAGGTCCGCGTGCTGACCGGCAATGTCGGCGGCAGCTTCGGCATGAAGGCCGGGCTCTATCCCGAATATGCCTGCGTCCTGCATGCGGCGAAGGCGCTCGGCCGGCCGGTGAAGTGGACCGACGAGCGTACCGGCTCGTTCCTGTCGGACGCGCATGGCCGCGACCACGAGGTGGAGGCGGAGCTCGCGCTCGACGCCGAGGGGCGGTTCCTCGCCGTGCGCCTGACGGGCTACGCCAACATGGGCGCCTGGCTCAGCGCCGTCGCGCCGCTGATGGGCACGGGCAACTTCTTCAAGAACGTGCAGTCGAACTACGCGACGCCGGCGATCGAGGTGCGCACGAAATGCGTGCTGACCAACACGCCGCCGGTCAGCGCCTATCGCGGCGCCGGGCGCCCCGAAGGCAACTACTTCATGGAGCGTCTGATCGAGCAGGCGGCGGCGGAGACGGGCAAGGATCCCGTCGCGTTGCGCAAGCTGAACCACATCCGCGCCGAGCAGTTCCCCTTCGCCGCGGCCTCGGGCAGCGTCTATGACGGCGGCGACTTCTCCGCGCTGCTGGACGAGACGCTGGAGCGCTCCGACCCCGGCGGCTATGCGGCGCGCGTCGCGGCGAGCAAGGCACAGGGCCTGCTGCGCGGGCGCGGCATCGGCAATTTCCTCGAATGCACCGCGCCGCCGACCAAGGAACAGGGCGGCATCCGCTTCGAGAAGGACGGGACCGTCACGATCATCACCGGCACGCTCGACTACGGTCAGGGCCACTGGTCCGCCTTCGCGCAGGTTCTGCACCAGTCGCTCGGCGTGCCCTTCGCCTCCGTCCGCCTGCTGCAGGGCGACTCGGACGAGCTGATCGCGGGCGGCGGCACCGGCGGGTCGAAGTCGATCATGGCGTCCGGCGCCGCGATCCTCGAGGCCAGCGAGAAGGTGATCGAGAAGGGCCGCGCCGCCGCCGCCTGGGCGCTGGAAGCGGCGCAGGCCGACATCGAGTTCGACGCGCATGGCGGCGCCGAGGCGACGGGCCGCTTCGTCGTCGCCGGCACCGACCGCGCCATCGGGATCATGGCGCTCGCGGCGAAGCTGCGCGAGGCTGATGTGCTGCCGGCCGACGTGCCGCCCACGCTCGACGTCACCCATGTCTTCGACCAGGCGCCGATGGCCTATCCGAACGGGTGCCATGTCTGCGAGGTCGAGGTGGACCCGGAGACGGGCGTGGTGCGCGTGGACCGCTACCTCGCGGTGAATGATTTCGGCGTGCAGGTGAACCCGCTGCTCGTCGCCGGCCAGGCGCATGGCGGCATCGCCCAGGGCGTCGGCCAGGCGCTGCTGGAGCATGTCGTCTTCAGCGAGGATGGGCAGCTGCTGTCGGGCAGCTACATGGACTATGCGCTGCCGCGGGCGGCCGACCTGCCGGCGATCGCGACCGGCAGCCACGACGTGCCCTGCACGACCAACCCGCTCGGCGCCAAGGGCTGCGGCGAGGCGGGCTGCGCGGGCTCGCTGCCGGCGGTGATGAACGCGGTGGTGGATGCGCTGCGCCCGCTCGGCGTCAGCCATATCGACATGCCGGCGACGCCGGAGCGCGTCTGGGCGGCGATCCAGGCGGCGCGGTAGCGCCCGGGGAGGGTGGGTCCCCTCCCCGGCCCGTTCGCTACTCCGGAAGCACGGTCACCGGCACGCGGCGGTCGCCGCGCTCATGCGTCGCGGTGAAGGCGAAGCCCGTGATGCGCCAGCCATCCTGCGTGCGGGCGAAGCGGTGCTCGTAGGTGCCCCAGACCTCCCACAGCGCGGGCTCCGGGCCGAGGACACCCGCCGGCAGGCGGTTCCAGGCGTAGCCATGGCTCGTCATCGACGCCGCGTCGCCCT
This sequence comes from Falsiroseomonas oryziterrae, assembly GCF_021864505.1. GTDB lineage: Bacteria > Pseudomonadota > Alphaproteobacteria > Acetobacterales > Acetobacteraceae > Falsiroseomonas > Falsiroseomonas oryziterrae. The sequence goes on along the minus strand of NZ_JAKJIB010000068.1, from coordinate 6,122 downwards.
CGATCCGCGCCAGGTGGTTGGTGCGGAGATGGAGCGAGGTCTTGGCGCCCCGGAAGGCGCGTCGCCAGGCGCCTTCCGCGCGATCCGCACCGACCGGGTGGTGGCGGCGCTGCCGCGCGGCCATCGCCTGGCAGACCGGGGCGTGCTGCGCCCCGCCGATCTCGCGCCGGAGCCCTTCGTCTGGTTTCCCGCGCGCCGCCGCGCCGGGTTACCACGACCGCGCCCTGGCCGCCTTCGCCGCGGCCGGCCTGGTGCCGCGCGTGGTGCAGGAAGGTGCCACGGATTCGGTGATGCTGAGCTTGGTCTCGGCGGGCGTCGGCGTCAGCCTGGTGAACGGCGTGGCGCGCTGGCGGTGCCCGGACGGCGTCGTACTGCGGGAGGTCGAGGGGCTCGACCTGCCGCTGCATCTCGACCTCTGCTGGCGCGAGGGCGCTGTCGGACCGGCGCTGGCGCGGTTCCTGGCGCTGCCGTGACGGGCGCTACTCGCGGATGTTGAGGCTGCGGACCAGCGGGGCCCAGGTGGCGTTCTCCTCGCGCACGAAGGCGGCGAAGCGGTCCGGGGTCCAGCCGCGCATGGCGGGGGTGCCCATCTCCTCGAAGCGGCGGGCGATGGCTGGATCGGACAGCGCCTGCTCGGTCGCGGCGGCCATGCGCTCCACGATGGCGCGCGGCAGGCCGGCGGGGCCGAAGAAGCCGTACCAGCTATAGGCCTTGTAGTCGGGCAGCCCGGCCTCGCGCGCCGTCGGGATGTCCGGGATCAGCGAGGACCGCTCGTCCGTCGCGGTGAAGAGGATCCGCGCCGTGCCGGCGTCGTGGAAGGGCTTCAGCAGCGAGGGGATGTCGCAGCAATAGTGGATCTCGCCCGATTGCAGCGCGGCGAAGACCTGGCCGCCGCCGCGATACGGCACATGCACCACCTCGGCGCCGATCCGCAGCGCATAGGTCGCGGCGGCGATGTGGCCCGAGGTGCCGACGCCCGACGAGCCATATTGGTAGCGGCCCGGATTCGCGCGGAGCAGCGCGGCGAACTCGGCCGCCGTGCGGGCCGCGACGCCGCGCGTGGTGGCCGCGAGGCAGATGGGCACGAAGACGGTGGGGGCGATCGGCGTCAGGTCGCGGATCGGATCGAAGGGCATCGGCGCGGGCAGGCCGGGGGCGAGGCCGATGGGCGAGAGGGTGGTGAGCACCAGCACCTCGCCGTTCGGCGGCAGCTTGGCGACGAAATCGGTCCCGGTGACGCCGCCGGCGCCGGCGCGGTTCTCGATCACCACGGGCTGGCCGAGGATCTCCTGCAGGCGCGGGGCGAGGATGCGGGTGGTGACGTCGGTGCCGCCGCCGCCGCCGAAGGGGACGACGATCCGCAAGGGCCGCGTCGGCCAGGCCTGGGCGAGGGCCGGCGTCGCCAGCCCGATCCCCGCTGCCGCCAGCAGTCCGCGGCGCCCGACCACGCCCGCCCCGATGCCGTCCCGCATGTCGCCCATCCCCTCGATGCGCGGGGAGCATGCGGCGCGGCGGGCGGCGGCGGAAGGGGCTGTGGATCGCGAGGACATCGGGGACGGATCGCGATCGGGCCTTTCGCGCGGGGGCGGACGCATGGTCCAACGGAAGGCCGGCGGAAAAGCCGGGACCAGGGGCTTGCCAGACATGAACGAAACGGCAACATCCTGCGGCTAGTCGCGGGTCTGTGGAAAACGCAAGCGGGGAACCGCGAGCCAGCCGTGGTGTTTGCAGAACTGTGGCAACACTACATCTTGTGACGACGCGCCGGCCGGGGGCATGCTCCGCGGCATGGGGGAGTCGCCCCGCGGTTCGGGGCTGAAGGGGGTAACGTGTTCGACGCAGTCCAGCTCGAAGGGCACAGCCAGGTTCGCATCGACCGCTCGCGGGATGCGCTGCTGACGGATTTCGGCAAGGCCACGCTCGACGACCGGTACCTGATGCCGGGCGAGTCCTATCAGGACCTCTTTGCCCGGGTGGCCTCGGCCTATGGCGACGATCCGGCGCATGCGCAGCGGATCTACGACTACATCTCGCGCCTGTGGTTCATGCCGGCGACGCCGGTGCTGTCGAACGGCGGCACGACGCGGGGCCTGCCGATCTCCTGCTTCCTGAACGAGGCGACCGACAGCCTGGAAGGCATCGTCGGCCTCTGGAACGAGAATGTGTGGCTGGCGGCCAAGGGCGGCGGCATCGGCAGCTACTGGGGCAACCTGCGCGGCATCGGCGAGAAGGTCGGCAAGAACGGCAAGACCTCGGGCGTCATCCCCTTCATCCGGGTGATGGACAGCCTGACGCTGGCCATCTCGCAGGGCAGCCTGCGGCGCGGCTCGGCCGCCTGCTACATCCCGGTGAACCATCCGGAGATCGAGGAATTCCTCGAGATGCGCCGCCCGACCGGCGGCGACCCGAATCGCAAGGCGCTGAACCTGCACCACGGGATCCTGATCCCCGACGCCTTCATGCGCGCGGTCGAGGCCGACGACGACTGGGCGCTGGTCAGCCCGAAGGACGGCACGCTGGTCAAGAAGGTCAGCGCGCGGTCGATCTGGATCCGCATCCTGACCGCGCGGATCGAGACCGGCGAGCCCTACATCATCTATTCGGACCACGTGAACCGCGCGCGGCCGGAGCACCACAAGCTGGCGGGGCTCGAGGTGAAGACCTCCAACCTCTGCTCCGAGATCACGCTGCCGACGGGCATCGACCAGCACGGGATGGAGCGCACGGCGGTGTGCTGCCTGTCCTCGCTGAACCTCGAGACCTGGTTCGAGTGGCACAAGGACCCGCAGTTCATCCCCGACGTGATGCGGTTCCTCGACAACGTGCTGCAGAACTTCATCGACACGGCGCCCGATTCGATGGCGCGGGCGAAGTACAGCGCGATGCGCGAGCGCTCGGTCGGCCTCGGCGTCATGGGCTTCCACAGCTTCCTGCAGGCGCAGAACGTGCCCTTCGAGAGCGTCGTCGCGAAGGTGTGGAACAAGAAGATGTTCAAGCACATCCGCGAGCAGGCGGATGCGGCGAGCCGTCAGCTGGCCGAGGAGCGCGGGCCCTGCCCGGATGCGGCCGAGTACGGCTTCATGGAGCGCTTCTCGAACAAGATCGCGATCGCGCCGACGGCGTCGATCTCGATCATCTGCGGCGGCGCCTCGCCCGGCATCGAGCCGATCGCGGCGAATGTCTACAACCACAAGACGCTGTCCGGCTCCTACATCGTCCGCAACCCCTATCTGCGGAAGGTGCTGGCGAAGCACGGCCAGGACAATGACGACACCTGGAACACCATCACGGTCCGCAAGGGCTCGGTGCAGCACCTGGAGTTCCTGACGGAGCAGGAGAAGGCGACCTTCAAGACCGCCTTCGAGCTGGACCAGCGCTGGGTGATCGAGCATGCGGCGGACCGCACGCCCTATATCTGCCAGTCGCAGTCGGTGAACGTCTTCCTGCCGGCGAACATCCACAAGCGCGACCTGCACCAGATCCACATGATGGCGTGGAAGAAGGGCGTGAAGTCGCTCTACTACTGCCGCAGCCTGTCCATCCAGCGCGCGGACGCGATCAGCGAGAAGGTGGCGCCGCAGGCCGACATCCTGGCCGCGCCGAAGCCGGAGGAGGCGCAGCCTTCGCTGAACCTCGTCTCGCCGACGGCGAACTCGAACAACTACGAGGAGTGCCTGGCGTGCCAGTGACCGACGCCACGCAGGAGGATCCTGCCGCGCTGGCCGCGCGGCAGGTCGCCGTGACCCGGCAGCTGGACCTGATGCTGGACGACCGTTCGCCGGTGCAGCTGATCCGGCAGCTGGTCGCCGAGCTCGACCAACTCTCTGCCGATCTCAACCGTATTCTCGGCGACGCCGACGACCGCGCGGCGCGCTGAGCTTCCCCCCAACCGACTGCGAGACCGAGAGACGTTCCATGCCGGACGACGCCATCGCCCGCGACGAGCTGCCCATCAAGTTTGACCTGCTGACCGCGAACCCGGTCTACAAGCCCTTCCGCTACCCCTGGGCCTATGAGGCGTGGCTGCAGCAGCAGCGCATCCACTGGCTGCCGGAAGAGGTGCCGCTGGCCGACGACGTGAAGGACTGGCAGAAGAACCTGACGCCGGCCGAAAAGAACCTGCTCACCCAGATCTTCCGCTTCTTCACCCAGGCGGATGTCGAGGTGAACAACTGCTACATGAAGCACTACAGCCAGGTCTTCAAGCCGACCGAAGTGCTGATGATGATGTCGTCCTTCTCCAACACCGAGACGATCCACGTCGCGGCCTATTCGCATCTCCTCGACACCATCGGGATGCCGGAAATCGAGTACACGGCGTTCCTGAAGTACAAGGAGATGAAAGACAAGTACGACTACATGCAGTCCTTCTCGGTCGAGAACAAGACCGAGATCGCCAAGACGCTGGCCGCCTTCGGCGCCTTCACCGAAGGCCTGCAGCTGTTTGCCTCCTTCGCCATCCTCATGAACTTCCCCCGCTTCAACAAGATGAAGGGCATGGGGCAGATCGTGAGCTGGTCGGTGCGCGACGAGACGCTGCACTGCCTCTCCGTGATCCGCCTGTTCCGCACCTTCGTGCAGGAGAACCCGGAGATCTGGACGGAGGAGCTGAAGCGCGACCTCTACCTGATCTGCTCCACCATCGTGGACCACGAGGACGCCTTCATCGACCTCGCCTTCGAGCTCGGCGGCGTGCAGGGCCTCGATGCGGCGCAGACCAAGCAGTACATCCGCTTCATCGCCGACCGCCGCCTGCAGCAGCTCGGCCTCGAGCCGCTGTACCGGATCGAGAAGAACCCGCTGCCCTGGCTCGACGAGATGCTGAACGCGGTGGAGCACACCAACTTCTTCGAGAACCGCGCGACGGAATACTCCAAGGCCTCGACCACGGGGTCGTGGGAGGAAGCCTTCGCCGACAGCACCTTCACCACGGCGCAGCCCGAGGGCGAGATCGCGGTGGGGCGGCACTGAGCGGCCCGGGGGAGGGCGCGTCCCTCCCCCAGTCCGCTCCCGTCATGGGAAGGCAGACCGCGGCGTGGCCGCGCAAGAATCCCAGTGGAAAACTGACGCCTGACGTTCTAGATCAGGCGTCATGAGCGCCAGCCTCGATACCAGCCCGCGCCGCGGCGCGCCCGCGGAGGATACCCGCCGCCGGATCGAGGACACGGCGGAGCGGCTGTTCCGCAGCATGGGCTACCAGAAGACGGCGGTGGCCGACATCGCCCGCGAACTCGGCATGTCGCCGGCCAATGTCTATCGCTTCTTCCCGTCGAAAAGCGCGATCAACGAGGCGATCGCGGCCCGCATGCTGGGCGGCGTCGAGGCCGAGCTCTGGGCCATCGCGCGCGGTGACGCGCCGCCGGCCGAGCGCCTGGCGGAGCTGCTCCGCACCCTGCACCGCCGGCACCTGGCGCTGTTCTTCTCCGAGCGCCGCCTGCACGACATGGTGACCGCCGCCATGGCCGAGCATTGGGGCGTGGTCGAACGCTTCATCCACGCCTGCACCACCGCGATCCGCCACGTGCTGATGGACGGCATGGCCTCGGGCGATTTCGCGAAGCTCGACCCGGAGGCGACGGCGAAGGCGATCAAGCAGGCGAGCCTCGCCTTCATGCACCCCGTCATGATCGCCGAATGCGTCGGGCGGAACACCAGCGAGGAGGAGTTGGCGGCCGACCTGGAGCAGGTCATCGCCATGGCGCTGCGGAGCCTGCGTCCGTGATGGATACCGACTGACGGTTATTGACTTTCGTCAGTTCGTGGTCATTATCGGGGCCTGTCCTCCCGGAGGCCCCCATGCGTCGCGCCGCCGCGCTTCTCCTGACCCTCTCCGTCCTGGCCGCCTGCCGCGATGGCGGGCCCGCCGCGGAGGCGGCGCCCGAGCCGGCGCCGCGGCCCGTGCAGGTCGCCGAGGTCCTGCTCGCCCCCGTCGAGACCCACGCCGCCTATACCGGCACCGTCCGGGCCCGCCGCGAGGTGGAGGTCGGCTTCCGGGTCGGCGGCCGCGTGACCGCCCGCCTCGTCGAGGTGGGGGAGGCGGTCGTCGCCGGGCAGGAGCTCGCGCGGCTCGACGCGGCCGACCTGATGCTGGCGCTGCGGAGCGCCGAGGCGGATCTCGCCGC
>NZ_JAKJIB010000679.1 GCF_021864505.1 Falsiroseomonas oryziterrae | reverse complement strand
GCCCTGCTGGTCCTGTCCGGTGCCGCTCGGGGCATCGCCATCGATACTGAGGCTGGTGGCGGTGGCCTGCGAGGTGGTGGCCGCCGCCTGGCGCAGCTCCGTGTCGCGCGTGCCGGCGTAGCCGTTCACGCCCTGCTGGAAGCTCACGGTGCTGCGGACCGAAGTGGCGGTGTCGTCGTTCACGATGGTCCCGGTCGTCCTGGCTGTCCCGAGCGTTGCGCCGCTCGGGCCCGACAATGTCAGCGTGAAGGTCTCGTTCGCCTCGACGGTAGTGTCGCCCGCGACCTGGATGGCGACGGTCTTGCTTGTTTCGCCGGCGGCGAAGCTGACCGTGCCGGAGGGCAGCACGCCGCCTGCGAAGTCGCTGGCCGCGGCCGGACTGGTGCCGCTGCCCGCCACCGACCACGTCGCGCTCGACGTGCCCGTGACGTCGCCCGAGCGGGTGACGGTGAAGACGAAGGCCGTGCTGCCGCTGTTGCCTTCCGCGAGGCTCACGCCGCCGGTCAGCGCGAGGACCGGCGCCGGCACGGGTGCTGGCGCGGGTGCGGGCGCGGCGGTGGTGGTTCCGGTTTCGTAGGTGATGGTGAGGCGGGGCGCGGTGGCGCCCTGTGCGGACAGGAAGTCCCACCCGTCGTTGCCGAGCGGGAGCAGCGCCCAGCCATTGTTGGCGGCGCCGGCGGCCCAGGCCTGGA
>NZ_JAKJIB010000678.1 GCF_021864505.1 Falsiroseomonas oryziterrae | reverse complement strand
GGTGTTCGAGGCGGGCACGGTCGCGGCGGCGGATGTCGCGATCGACGCCGCGACGCGCGCCATCGTCACCAACCCGCTGCTCGAGAAGGTGGCGGGCGAGGCGGGGAAGGGCGCGGTCGCCGCGCGGCGGATGCTGATGCTGGCGCGGGCCGCCGCGCGTGCCTGCCGCATCCTGCCGCCGCGCTGACGCGCGTCGCGGGATGGACTGACGCGGGGCGCGGCGCGAAGCTCGCCGCGACGCCGCACCGAGGAGCGCGATGAGTCGCCGCTGGCTTCCCGTCCCGATGCTGCTCTGGCCCTTCCTGCCGAGCGGCCCGTTCCTGGTCCTCAAGATCGTCTTCTGGCTGGTGGTCGCTGCCGGCCTCTGGAACGTCTTCATCGGCGACATCGACGCCTTCGAAGCCGAGACCGGCCTCTTCGACTTCATCGGCACGATGATCATCAACGGGATCGTCGCGATCATCGGCCTGCTGGCCGCCTTCTGGGCGGCGTCGCTGTTCTTCCCACGCAGTTGGGGCGAGAAGGCGGGTCCGCTCGGCGCCATCCTCGCCGCGCTCGTCGCGCTGTTCTGCTTCCGCGTCCTCTGGACCGGCGGCGTCTGACGGGCGAGGCCGCCGCGGTCGCTACGGCGGCGTGTGGCCGAAGCCGCGGCGGAGCAGCGCGACGAGCCGCGACTCCCGCCGCCGCGCCGCC
>NZ_JAKJIB010000677.1 GCF_021864505.1 Falsiroseomonas oryziterrae | reverse complement strand
CACGGCCCTGCGGCCCGGCAGCCAGGTAGGCCTCCGCGAGCCCGGCCGCGCGCGCGCGCGCCGAGACCTCGCCGCCGCGCGCCTCGAGGCAGTCGCGCATGCGCTCGGCGAAGCCATCCGCCGGCGGGGCCGAACCGGCCATGTCGCGCCAGAGCGCCGTCACGCGCCGCAAGGCGCGGTCGAGCAGCCCCGGTGCGACGGCAAGATCGGACATCACGGATCCTTTCCGCGTATTTCAGGCAGATGGTGCCCGAAGACCTGCCTTCAATCGACCAATAAAGTTGCGAGCGCGGCAGGAAGCTGCGCGGGCAGGTCCTCCGCGAGCAGCCCGGGCCCGGCGCGCTGCGCCGCCGCGCCATGCAGCCAGGCTGCCGCACAGGCCGCTTCGAACGGCGCCACGCCCTGCGCGAGCAGCGCCGCCGTGACACCCGCGAGCACATCGCCGGTTCCGCCGGTCGCGAGCCAGGACGGCGCGTTGTCGTTGATCGCGACGCGGCCGTCGGGTGCGGCGAGGATGGTGTCGGCGCCCTTCAGCAGCACCACGGCGCCCGTCCTCGCAGCCGCGGCGCGCACGGCGGCGATGCGGTCCTCGCCGGTTGCGCCGAACACCGCCGCGAATTCGCCCGCTTGCGGCGTCTGCTCCGCGCAGCCGGCGAGCGCCGCCGCGTCGCCCGCGCAGGCGCGGAGCGCACCGGCATCGG
>NZ_JAKJIB010000676.1 GCF_021864505.1 Falsiroseomonas oryziterrae | reverse complement strand
CCTCCGGGCGTAGCGCGGCGCGGCGGTCGCGGTGCTCGGCTCGGCCGCGGTGGCGGTGGTGCATGTCGGCGTCGAGTTCGGCTGGTGGCCCTCGCCGCTGCCGGCCTGCCTGGTGCCGACGGCCGGCGGCGCGACGGTGGAGGACCTGATGCGCAGCCTGGCGCCGACCGCCGCCAAGCCCTGCGACGAGCCGGCCTATCTGATCCCGGGCCTGCCGATCTCGATGGCGCAGATGAACCTGCTCTACGCGCTCGGCCTCGCGGCCTTCATCTGGCGCGGCGCGGCGGCGCGGCGGGGCTGACGCGGCACCCGGCTCAGGCGGTGGATGGCTCGGCACGCTGCTGCGCCGCGGCGCCGGCGCGGAACAGCCAGAGCATCGGCAGCAGCGCCAGCACCAGCACGGCACAGAGCAGCAGCGGCGCGGCCGCGCTGCCGGTGGCGTCCTGCAGCCATCCCGCGAGCGGCGGCAGGCCGCCATGGCCGATGTAGAGCCAGACGTAGAACAGCCCCATGCCGATGGCGCGCTGCTCGGGCCGCAGCACCTGCGCGGGTAGCGCCATGATCACGCCGATCGGCAGGCCCATCAGCAGCCCGGCCGCCAGCAGCATCGGCGCCGCCGGCAAGCCCGCCGCGAGCAGCGCCAGGCACAGCGCCCAGCCGGCGGTGCCGAGCGCCATCAGCCGGCCCGGCGCGGTGCCGCGCT
>NZ_JAKJIB010000675.1 GCF_021864505.1 Falsiroseomonas oryziterrae | reverse complement strand
AAAACGCTCTAGGCGGGCCGGCGCGAAGGCTTGGGTCCCGGTCGGGCGGGTCGCCCGACGGCGCTGTCCAGCGGCCCGCCCGGTGTTCCCGGACCGGTTCTCAGATGTGCCGCGTGCGGATGATGCGCCCGTCGGCCAGGGCGATCGCATGCAGGGCGGCGAAGCTGCGGCGCGGCGTCGCCAGGAACCACAGGCGCCCGGGCTCGGCGGAGACCCAGGCGATCGTTTCCGATGTGGGCAGCGCGATGTCCCACACCGGTGCACCGTCCGGCCGGAGCCGGCGGAGGCGTTCCTCGCGCGCGCCCGTCGGGTCGAGTTGCGCGAGCAGGATCGAAGGGGGGTCGGCCAGGGAGAACAGCTGGCCGGGCCCGGCCATGAGCAGCCCGCCGAAGGGGATCGGCGCGACGTCGGGCACCGGCTCGGCTGCCTCCAGGAGATCGGTCGCGCCGGGGCGGGCGGGATCGCCCGCGGCGGCGCGGACCCTGCCGCGCCAGAGGCGCAGCGGACCTGGCTCCGCCACCCTGGGCAGGAAGCCGCCGCCCGCGTCCTGGGCGCGGACGGCGCCGGGGATCGTCATCCGCTCCGGCAGGAGACCGAACCAGAGGTCGCCGAGCCGGCCCTCCGGCGCGGTCACCGGACCCTCGGGCGCGAGCGCGGGGCGCAGCGGCGGCCAGGGCGCGGTGCGCGGCTCGTCGCGCGGACGG
>NZ_JAKJIB010000674.1 GCF_021864505.1 Falsiroseomonas oryziterrae | reverse complement strand
CGCAGGGTCGGCGTGAGGTCGGCGAGCTCGCGCAGCGCCTGCTCGATCGGGCCGGCGCCGGGCGTAGTGGGCGTCGCATCGCCACCCGCGGCGGCGGGTCGCCAGCGCAGCGCGGCGTTCGGCACGCGCAGCGCGCTCGGGCGCTGGTCGGTGACGATGCGGAGCGTCGCCGTCATCCCGGGCAGCATGCGCCCGTTGGTGTTCGGCGCCGTGATGACCACGGTGTAGGTGACGACGTTCTGCACCGTGGTCGGCGCCAGCCGGATCTCCTTCACCGTGCCGCGCAAATTCACGCCGGGATGCGCGGCGACGGTGAACTGCACCTCCTGCCCCGGGCGGATGCGGCCGATGTCGCTCTCGTCCACCGTCGCCCAGACCTCCATCTCGTCGAGGCTGGCCGCGATCTGGAACAGGATCGGCGATTGCAGGCTGGCGGCGACGGTCTGGCCGATGTCGATGTTGCGCGAGACCACGATGCCGTCGATCGGCGCGCGGATCGTCGCATTCGCCAGATCCACCTCGACCTGCTGGAGCTGGGCGTTGCGCTGCGCCTGCGCGGCCTCGGCCGCGGTGACCTGCGCGCGGGCCGTCCGCAGCGCGGCCTCCGCGCCGATCAGCTGCGCCTCCTGCTGCGCGACGGAGGCGCGGGCGGCGGAGACGTCGGCCCGGAGCCCCTCGGCCAGGAACTGGGCGCGCGAAAGATCG
>NZ_JAKJIB010000673.1 GCF_021864505.1 Falsiroseomonas oryziterrae | reverse complement strand
CCCGGCGGCGGTCCCGATGCTCGCGCGCGGCCTTTTCCTGCTGCACACCCGCGGCGGCCGTCGCCCCTTCGAGGAACTGCTCGCCCCGGCCGAGCAGGCCGCGCGCTTCGGCGTCGAGGTCAGCGCCGCCTTCGCGAACGACCTCGCCGCGGTGTCCGGCCCGCTCTTCGCCGACCCCTGGGCGCAGGCGAGCTTCGCCGGGCCGAACGGGCGCCCGCCCGCCGTGGGCGAGCGGCTGGTCCAGGCCGATCTCGGCACCACGCTCTCGGTCCTGCGGACCGCCGGCGTCGGCGACCTGCACCAGGGCGGCCTCGCGCGCCGGCTCGAGGAGACTTCGGCGACCGCCGGCGGCGGGCTCACCGTGCCGGAACTCCGCGCCGCCGTGCCGCAGGTCGCGCCGGTGGTGCAGTCGCGCATCGGCAACGACGTCGTGTCGTTCCTGCCTGCCCAGGCGGACCAGGGCGCGACGCCCGCCGCCTTCGGCTCCGGAGCATCCTCCGTGAGCGGACCGCTGCCGGCCTCGGCCGGCCTGCTCGTGGTGGACCGCGAGGGCATGGCCGTCGCCTGCAGCTTCACCATGAACAACCTGTTCGGCACGGGCCGCGTCGCGCCTGGCACCGGCGTGCTGCTCGCCGCCGCGCCGGGCATCGGACGCGTCACGCCGCCGCTGCTGGCGGCCGGCATCGCGCACAGTCCGAACCTGCGCGCCTTCCGCC
>NZ_JAKJIB010000672.1 GCF_021864505.1 Falsiroseomonas oryziterrae | reverse complement strand
GCGGCCGCGACCGCGCCCGCCGGGCCGGGGATCGCCGCCTCGACCCGCGCCTCGAGCGTCGTGCGCAGCGCCGCGAAGCCGGGCAGGCTGTCGGCCGCCGCGATCACCGTGACCGGCCCGAGCGCGGTGCCGGACCCGCCCAGGCCGGAGAAATAGGCGGCACGCTGGAAGTCCCAGGCACCGGGTGCGATGGGCGGCGGCGGCTCGCGCAGCAGCGCGCGCAGGTGCAGCGTGTCGCCCGGCATCGGTCGCGCAGGATCATTGGCGCGCAGCCGGATGCGCAGCCGGCGCGGCAGCGCCTCGCCATCCCCGATGCGCGCCTCCGCGATCGTCACGCGGCGCCCCTCCGGCAGGACCTCCACCTCCACGACGGTGCCGGTGAGCATGACCGCGGTGCGCGGCAATTCGAGCGGCAGCGGGGCGCGCGCGGCATGCCAGGTGGCGACGCCGAAGCCGAGCAGCGCCGCGGCGACCAGGCCGAGGGCCCAGCCCGCGAGTGGCGCGCGGCGCGCCAGCCAGAACGCCACGGCGGCGAGCGGGGGAACCAGCCAGGCCGCGCCGGTGCCCGGCTCCTCCGGCATCGCGAAATAGGCCAGGACGCCGCCGCCGAGCGCGACTGCGAGCCAGGGCGCGAGGCGGCCATGCTGGAGGGCGACCTCCGCCCCCGCGGGCTCGCGCAGGCGCGCCAGTGCGGGCCCTGATCGGGACAGCACACGCC
>NZ_JAKJIB010000671.1 GCF_021864505.1 Falsiroseomonas oryziterrae | reverse complement strand
CCACGGGCGCCTGGGCCGGCGGCGCCATCGCCGGTCCGTCGCTGTCCGACGCATCGGCCGCGCCGTCCACCGTTCCGTCCCACACCAGCGCGACCGGCTGCTCCGCGCCCGCCTGTGGCGCTTCTCGCCCGGCGCCGAGCAGCGCGCCGAGCGCCGCGGCATGCAGCAGGGCGGAGAGACCGATCGCCAGCGCGCCGCGCGGGATCACAGCACCAGGACACCCCGGTGCTTCGCCTTCCCTTCCGGCTCGACATGGATGGTGATCACCGCCGCGCCGAGCTCCGCCTTCAGCGCGGCCTCGATCCGGTCGCAGATCTCATGCGCGTCGGCGACCGTCATCTCGCCCGGGACGACGAGGTGGAACTCCACGAAGGTGTAGCGGCCGGAATGGCGCGTGCGCATGTCGTGCGCCTCGATCGCGCCATCGGCGCTCTCGGCGACCAGGGTCCGGATGCGCGCGAGGCGTTCCGGCGGCACCGCTTCGTCCATCAGCCCGCCGACGGATTCGCGCACCAGCCGGCCGCCGGAGATCAGGATGTTCCCCGCCGTCAGCGCCGCGAGCAGCGGGTCGAGCCAGAGGATGCCGGTGAGCGCCACCAGCGCCACGCCCACCAGCACGCCGGCCGAGGTGACGACATCGGCCAGCAGGTGCCGCGCATCGGCCAGCAGCGCAGGCGAGCGCGCGGCCCGCCCGCGGCGGAACAGCACCGCCGCCCAG
>NZ_JAKJIB010000670.1 GCF_021864505.1 Falsiroseomonas oryziterrae | reverse complement strand
GCCGGCGCCGCGCTGACCGCGCTCAATCCCTGGCAGGGCGACGCCGCGGCGCTGGCCGCCTGCCGCCTGCCGCTGCCGGCCAGCTGCGAGGAGGCACAGGCCCGGCTGGAGGCAGCGCGTGAGGCGCTGGAGGCCGCCCGCCGCGTGCTGACGAGGATCGACGACGAGATCGCGCAGGTGGAGGCGGGGCTCGCCGATCTCCTGCGCGTCGGCGCGGTACCGACACCGGAGGTGATCGCGGCGGCGCGCGCACGGCGCGACGCGGTCTGGGACGGGATCCGTCGCCGGCTCGAAGGGCAGCCGGCGGAGGCGACGCCCGACGCCTTCGAGGCGCTGCGCGACGAGGCGGACCGCCTGGCCGATTCCCGGGCGGACGATGCGCAACGCGTCAGCGACTACGCCGCGCGCGCCACCCGCCTTGCCGAACTCCGCGACGAGCAGCAGAGGGCGATCGCGGCAGAAACGGCGGCCGGCAAGACGCTGGAGGCAGAGGAGGCCGCGTGGCGCGCGCTCTGGGCGGCCTCCGGCATCGTGCCGCTCTCGCCGCCCGCCATGCGTGAATGGCGCGCTGCGCGGGAGAAGGTGCTGGAGCTGGAATCCCGCGCTGCGGAGCTGCGCCGGCGACGCGACGCGTTGTCGGGGCGGCGCGACGCGGCCCGTGCGGTGCTCGCGCCCTTCCTGCCGGCGCCGCACGCCCCGGCGCTGGCCGCGCTGCTCGCT
>NZ_JAKJIB010000067.1 GCF_021864505.1 Falsiroseomonas oryziterrae | reverse complement strand
CTGCGGCGCCTCGCCGAGCCGCCCGGCCGCATGGTGCCGGTAGCCGAGGTGGTGGCGCTGCACTGCGCCGCGCGCGCGCATCTGGGCGAGGCCGCGGCGGATGCGGCCGCGCGCGAGGCGGGGCGGCTGACCGCGCTCTACCTCCTCGCCAACCGCATCCCGCGCCCGCTGCAGGCGGTGCTCAAGCGGCTGCCGGCGGGTTGGGCCGCGCGCATCCTGGTCAGGGCGATCGGCAACCACGCCTGGACCTTCGCCGGCAGCGGTCGCTTCCGGGCGATCCCGGGCCGGCCGATGCGGCTCGAGATCGCGGACGGCCCGATCCCGCGCGCCGGCGCGGCGGACCATCCGGTCTGCGGCTACTACGCTGCCACCTTCGAGACGCTGTTCCGCGCCCTCGTCAGCCCGCGCACGCAGGTGGAGGAAGTGGCCTGCGAAGCCATGGGCGCCCCCGCCTGCGTCTTCGAGCTGCGCTGGTAGCCAAGGCGACGCGCGCGAAACCCGTTGACTCGACTGTCAAGAAAGACTGACACTCCGGTTTGACAGGATCACATGACGGTCCGGCCTCGCGCGACCGGGTGCGGGGCGTCGGTCAGGGAGTGTCCGCATGGACGTCGCCGCGCGCATCGAGGCCAGCCTTGCCGACGCCGTCCTGCTGGCCGAGGCGACTGGCGCGCCGCCCCGGCTCGCCGCCGCCATGCGCCACGCCGTCTTCCCGAAGGGAGCGCGGATCCGCCCGCGCCTGACGCTCGCCGTGGCAGGCGCTTGCGGGGACGACCGGCCTGCGCTGGCCTCCGCCGCCGCTGCGGCGATCGAGCTGTTGCATTGTGCGAGTCTTGTACATGACGACATGCCCTGCTTCGACGACGCGGAGACGCGGCGGGGCAAGCTGAGCGTGCATCGCGCCTTCGGCGTGCCGCTGGCGGTGCTGGCGGGCGATGCGCTGATCATCCTCGCCTTCCAGATCCTCTCGCGCGCCACGCCCTGCGCGCCGGAGCGACTCGGCCCGGTGTTGGCGGCGGTCGGGGACGGCGTCGGCGTGCCGTTCGGCATCGTCGCCGGCCAGGCCTGGGAATGCGAGCCGGCGGTGGATTTGTCCGAATACCAGCGCCAGAAGACCGGCGCCCTCTTCGCCGCCGCCGCCGTCGCGGGGGCTGCCGCGGCCGGCAATGCCGAGGCCGAGGCCTGGCGCCTGCTCGGCGACCGGCTCGGCGAGGCCTACCAGGTCGCCGACGACCTGCGCGACGCGGTGGAGACCGAGGCCGCGATCGGCAAGCCGGTCGGCCGTGACGCCGCGCTAGGCCGTCCAAGCGCGGTCGCGGCCTTCGGCCTGGGCGGCGCCGTCGCCCGCCTGCGGGATTTGTCCGAATCCGCCGTCGCCGCCATCCCCGATTGCCCCGGCCAGGCCGCGCTGCGGGCGCTGATGCTCCAGGAGGCGCAGCGGCTCGTGCCCCGAAAACTCGCCACCGTCGCATGAGCGCCTCGGCCGGCCTGGAGGCGCCGGTGCAGCCGAGCTGGCGCGACCGGTTCCGCGCGTGGCGCGAAGGGCTGACCGCTTCGCCCGGATTCCGCAGCTGGGCGGCCGGCTTCCCGCTCACGCGGCCCTATGCGCGGAAGCGCGCGCGGGCGCTCTTCGATCTCTGCGCCGGCTTCGTCTATTCGCAGGTGCTCTTCGCCTGTGTCCGGCTCCGCCTGTTCGACCTGCTGCAGGACGGGCCGGTCGAGGAGCAGGTGCTGGCGGCGCGCATGGAGTTGCCGCCCGAGGGGGCGCTCCGCCTGCTCCGGGCCGCCGCTGCTCTCGAACTTGTGACGCGCCGTGACGATGGGCGCTGGACGCTTGGCCCGCTCGGCGCCGCGATGATCGGCAATCCGGGGATCGCCGCGATGGTGGAGCACCACGCGCTGCTCTACGCGGACCTCGCCGACCCCGTCGCCCTGCTGCGCCGCCCGCGCGGCGGCAATGCGCTGTCGGGCTACTGGGCCTATGCGGGCGCCGACACGCCCGGCGCGCTCGGGCGTGAGCACACGCATGACTACACGGCGCTGATGGCCGCCTCGCAGCCGATGGTGGCCGAGGAGGTGATCGCGGCCTACGACTTCCGCCGCCATCGCTGCCTGCTCGACATCGGCGGCGGCTCGGGCGCCTTCCTCGCCGCCGTCGCGGCCTCCGCGCCGGAGCTGCGCCTGATGCTGTTCGACCTGCCCGCCGTGGCGGAGCAGGGCAGGGAGCGCTTCGCGCGCCTGCGGCTGGATGCGCGCGCCACGGCCCATGGCGGCGATTTCACGCAGGATCCGTTCCCCCAGGGCGCGGACCTGATCAGCCTCGTGCGCGTGCTGCACGACCACGACGATGACGTCGTCGCGGCTCTTCTGCGCCGTGTCCGCGCCGCGCTGCCGCCTGGCGGGCGGTTGCTCATCGCGGAGCCCATGTCGGGCACCAGCGGCGCTGAGCCGGCCGGCGACGCCTATTTCGGCTTCTACCTCCTCGCCATGGGACGCGGTCGTCCGCGCACGCCCGCTGAGCTGCAGTCGATGCTCGCCGCGGCCGGCTTCGCGACGTCTCGCCTTCTTCCCACCCGCACCCCGCTCCTCACCCGCGTGCTTGTCGCGGACGTCGCGGCTGCCTGACGAACGGGTGTCAGTTTAGCTTGACATAATTCGTTGTCAGGCTAACCTGACGCCCAAACCAGACGTAACAAAGGCCCAACGGACCTCCCGTGGACACCCTCGCCGTCGTTCTCGAAGCGCCTGAGCAGCTCGCCTTGAGCCGCCTCGACCTCACCGCCCCGGGCGAGGAGGACGTGGTGGTGGACGTCGAGTGGAGCGGCATCAGCACAGGGACGGAGCGCCTGCTCTTCACCGGGCGCATGCCGCCCTTCCCGGGCATGGGCTATCCCCTTGTGCCGGGCTACGAATCCGTCGGGCGCATCGTGCAGGCGGGCGAACGGGCCGCTCGTCGCGTCGGCGAGCGCGTCTTCGTCCCCGGCGCGCGCTGCTTCGGCCCGCGTGACGGCCAGCCTGTGCGCGGGCTGTTCGGCGGCGCGGCGCGGCGCCTCGTCGTGACGGCCGCGAAGACCGTGCCGGTCGAGGATTCGCTCGGCGACCAGGCCGTGCTGATGGCGCTCGCCGCCACCGCGCAGCACGCGA
The DNA here is from genome assembly GCF_021864505.1 of Falsiroseomonas oryziterrae. Lineage (GTDB taxonomy): Bacteria > Pseudomonadota > Alphaproteobacteria > Acetobacterales > Acetobacteraceae > Falsiroseomonas > Falsiroseomonas oryziterrae. The sequence continues at coordinate 11,777 of NZ_JAKJIB010000067.1, read as the reverse complement.
TCGCGCCAGGTGTCGTCCCGCCCGACCTCGTCGTCGGGCATGGCGTGCTCGGCCGCCTGATCGCACGCATCGTCGTCGGCATGGGCGCGCCGTCGCCCACCGTGTGGGAGCTCAATCCGCAGCGCGCCGACGGCGCGCGCGGCTACCAGGTGCTGGCGCCGGACGACGATCCGCGGCGCGACTATCGCTGCATCTGCGACGTCAGCGGCGATTCGAAGCTGCTCGACACGCTGATCTCGCGCCTTGCGCCGGGTGGCGAGGTGGTGCTGGCCGGCTTCTACAGCGCGCCGCTCTCCTTCGCCTTCCCGCCCGCCTTCATGAAGGAGGCGCGGATCCGCGTCGCCGCGGAATGGCGCGAGCCCGACCTCGCGGCGGTGCGCGCCCTCATCGCCGAAGGACGGCTGCCGCTCGACGGCCTCGTCACGCATCGGCGCGACTACGCCTCCGCGCAGGAGGCCTACCGGACGGCGTTCGAAGATCCGGGCTGCCTGAAGATGGTGCTCGACTGGAGGAACTGCCAATGAACGCCCCCGCCGGGTTCCCGCCTTCGCGCGATCCGCAGGCCTCCATGGCCGAGAAGCTGCGCCAGGAAGCGGTCGAAGGGCCGGATCCGGTGCACACCGCGCCTCCGAAGAAGCAGACGCAGATCATCGCGATCTACGGCAAGGGCGGCATCGGGAAGTCGTTCACGCTCGCCAACCTCAGCTACATGATGGCGCAACAGGGCAAGCGCGTGCTGCTCATCGGCTGCGACCCGAAGAGCGACACGACGAGCCTGCTGTTCGGCGGCAAGGCCTGCCCGACCATCATCGAGACCTCGTCGAAGAAGAAGGCGGCCGGCGAGCAGGTCGCGATCGGCGACGTCTGCTTCAAGCGCGACGGCGTCTTCGCCATGGAGCTCGGCGGACCGGAGGTCGGCCGCGGCTGCGGTGGCCGCGGCATCATCCACGGCTTCGAGCTGATGGAGAAGCTCGGCTTCCACGATTGGGACTTCGACTTCGTCCTGCTCGACTTCCTGGGCGACGTGGTCTGCGGCGGCTTCGGCCTGCCGATCGCGCGCGACATGTGTCAGAAGGTCATCATCGTCGGCTCCAACGACCTGCAGAGCCTCTACGTCGCCAACAACGTCTGCTCGGCCGTCGAGTATTTCCGCAAGCTCGGCGGCAATGTCGGCGTCGCCGGCCTGGTGGTGAACAAGGACGACGGGACGGGCGAGGCGCAGGCCTTCGCGCAGGCGGTCGGCGTCCCGGTGCTCGCCGCGATCCCCGCGCACGAGGACATCCGGCGCAAGAGCGCGAACTACGAGATCGTCGGCAAGCCCGGCGGCGAGTGGGCCCCGCTGTTCGAGGCGCTCGGCGTGCAGGTGGCCGAGGCGCCGCCGCTGCGCCCGACGCCGCTGACGCAGGAAGGGCTGCTCGGCCTGTTCAAGGGCGACGTGGTCGGCCGCGACGTGGTGCTGCAGCCCGCGACGCAGGAGGACATGCGCGCCGCCGGCGCCGTCGCGAAGCCCTCCCTTGAAGTGGTCTACGAGGGCGCCTGACGGATGGACACGCTCCCGCCCAGGGCCGCGCCTGAAGGATCCGGTTGCCACGGCGGCCGCGACACGATGGACGCCGCTGCGCGTGCGGCGGGCAAGTCCGAGACGATGGACCGGCTCGCCAGGGACTATCCGCGCGGGCCGCACGACCAGCCGCAGAGCATGTGCCCGGCCTTCGGGTCCTTGCGCGTCGGACTGCGGATGCGGCGCGTGGCGACGATCCTCTCGGGCAGCGCCTGCTGCGTCTACGGCCTCACCTTCACCAGCCATTTCTACGGCGCGCGCCGCACGGTCGGCTACGTGCCCTTCAATTCCGAGACGCTGGTGACGGGCAAGCTGTTCGAGGACATCCGCGACGCGGTGCACGAGACGGCGAAGCCCGAGGATTACGACGCCGTCGTCGTCACCAATCTCTGCGTCCCGACCGCCTCGGGCGTGCCGCTCGACCTGCTGCCGAAGGTGATCAACGGCGTGCGGATCATCGGCATCGACGTGCCGGGCTTCGGCGTGCCGACGCATGCCGAGGCGAAGGACGTGCTGGCCGGCGCCATGCTGCGCTATGCGCGGCTGGAGGCCGAGGCCGGTCCCGTGGCGCGGCCGCGCAACCTGGTCGAAGGCGAGCGCACCGTCGCGCTGATCGGCGAGCTGTTCCCGGCCGATCCGATGGGCATCGGCGCGCTGCTGGCGCCGATGGGCCTGGGCCTCGCCCCGCAGACGCCGGCGCGCGAATGGCGCGACCTCTATGCCGCGCTCGACGCGGTCGCCGTCGCGGCCGTGCATCCCTTCTACACCGCCTCGATCCGCGAGTTCCGGGCGGCCGGCCGCCCCGTGGTCGGCTCCGGCCCGGTCGGCGTCGAAGGGACGGCCGCCTGGATGGAGGCGATCGCCAAGGCCGCCGATGTGCCCGCCGCGATGCTCGATGCGGCCAAGGCCCGCATGCTGCCCGCCATCAAGGGCGCGATGGCCGGCGCGCCGATCCAGGCGCGCATCACCGTCTCGGGCTACGAGGGCTCGGAGCTGCTGGTCGCCCGCCTGCTGTCGGAGGCGGGCGCCGAGGTGCCCTATGTCGGCACGGCCTGCCCGCGCACCGAATGGTCGGATCCCGACCGCGAATGGCTCGAGGCGCGCGGGACGCATGTGCAGTACCGCGCGAGCCTTGAGCAGGACGTCCACGCGATGCTGGATGCGAAGCCCGACCTCGCGCTCGGCACGACGCCGCTGGTGCAGAAGGCGAAGGAGCTCGGCATCCCCGCGCTCTACTTCACCAACATGATCAGCGCACGGCCGCTCTTCGGGCCGGCCGGCGCCGGCTCGATGGCCGGCATCGTCGCCGCACAGACAAGCGGACGCGAGCGCTTCGCGCGCATGGTGTCGTTCTTCGACGGCGTCGGCACGCCGGAGCGCGCCGGCTACGGCTTCAAGGCCAAGCCCGAGGACCCGCCCGGCTTCCGCGAGCGGCAGCGCAAGCTGCGCGCCGCCAAGGCCAAGGCCGAAGAAGCGGTGGGGACCTAGCGCCATGCTCGTCCTCGACCATGACCGGGCCGGCGGCTACTGGGGGGCGATCTACGCCTTCGCGGCGATCCGCGGCTTGCGAGTCGTGATCGACGGACCTGTCGGCTGCGAGAACCTGCCGGTTACGGCGGTGCTGCACTACACCGATGCGCTGCCGCCGCACGAATTGCCGATCGTCGTCACCGGGCTGGACGAGGATTCGCTTTCGCAGAACGGCACCGAGCCGAACCTGAAGCGCGCCGCTGCGACGCAGGATCCCGATCTCCCGGCCGTCGTCGTCACCGGCTCGATCGCCGAGATGATCGGCGGTGGCGTGACGCCGCAGGGCAGTAACCTGCAGCGCTTCATCTGCCGCACCATCGACGAGGACCAGTGGCAGGCCGCCGACCGGGCCATCATGTGGCTCTGGAACGAGTTCGGCGCGCGTGGGCGCAAGGTGCGGGCGCGCAACCCGAAGCTCGGCGACAAGCCGCGCGTGAACATCATCGGGCCGATCTACGGCACCTTCAACATGCCGTCCGACCTGGCGGAGATCCGGCGCCTGGTCGAGGGCATCGGCTGCGAGGTGAACCTGGTCTTCCCGCTCGGCAGCCATGTCGAGGACATCGCGAAGCTGCCGGATGCCGACGTCAACATCTGCATGTACCGCGAGTTCGGCCGCAAGCTGTGCGAGGAGCTCGACCGGCCCTGGCTGCGGGCGCCGATGGGGCTGTTCGCCACCACGAACTTCCTGCGCAAGCTCGGAGAGCTGACCGGGCTCGACCCGGAGCCGTTCATCGAGCGCGAGAAGCACACGACGATCAAGCCGCTCTGGGATCTCTGGCGCAGCGTCACGCAGGACTTCTTCGCCAGCGCATCCTTCGCGGTGGTCGCGACGGAGACCTATGCGCGCGGACTGCAGCGCTTCCTCGGCGAGGAGATGGGCGTGCCCTGCGCCTTCGCCTTCGCCCGCAAGGCCGGCGAGAAGCCGGACAATGCGGCGGTGCGCGTGGCGATGAAGGCGTCGCCGCCGCTGGTGCTCTTCGGCTCCTACAACGAACGCATGTATGCGGCCGAGCTGAAGAGCCGCGCGATGTACATCCCGGCGAGCTTCCCGGGCGCGATCATCCGGCGGGCCACCGGCACGCCCTTCATGGGCTACGCGGGCGCGACCTACATCGTGCAGGAATACTGCAACGCGCTGTTCGACGCGCTGTTCCACATCCTGCCGCTCGGCACCGACCTCGACCGCGTCGAGGCGACGCCGGCGCGCACGCCCGAGCCCTGGGACGACGAGGCCGTCAGGATCCTCGATGAACGCGTGGAGGCGGAGCCCTTCCTGCTCCGCATCTCCGCCGCGAAACGCCTGCGCGAGCAGGTGGAGAAGGCCGCACGCACTGCTGGGGAGCAGCGCGTCACAGCGGACCGTGTCGCACGCACGCTCATGGAGAGCGTCGCATGAGAGCGGTTCCCCAGCGAATCCCGCGTGTCGCGTCGCTCCGGATCTATCCGGATCGCGCGGCTCGTGGGGCCGCCATGGCGGTTCGCCGCCTGGCAAACCCCGCCGCGGGGCTCTGCGCGGTAACGGCCGCAAGGCCAATAGGAGGCTCGATGGATGGCCGAAGGTTCGCGAACCGGCCTGACTGAGGGCGAAGCGCGGGAGATCCACCGCCTGTTGATCCAGGGGTGGGCTTTCTCCGTCTTCGCCTCCATGGGCGCCCACATCCTCGTCTGGCTGTGGCGACCCATGGTGTACGGCAACCAGATCGTCCCGCCCGACTGGCGCTTCTTCTGAACGGACGAAGGAGAACAGTCCATGCACAAGATCTGGATGGTAGTTGACCCGCGACGCTCGCTGTTCCTGGCGATGGTCGGAGTCATCGCCGTGGCGGCGCTGATCCACTTCGTGGTGCTCAGCTCGCCCCGTTACTGCGACCACCTCGGGTGGTGCGCGACCTCGCCGACCTTCACGCCCGGCCAGCCGGTCGGAAGGTAGCGGAGATCGCGATGTCGCCCCGCGGCAGTGGGCAGGCACGACTTCACCGCGGCAAATCCTCCGCATCGTCTGATGCGGAGGCGCCGCGGCGCGGCGGGCCTCGCCCGCTGCCCGGGACGACGGCGGGTTCAGGCAGGTTTTTGCCTGGCCAGGATGGGAGCCTCAATCCATGGCGATGCTGACCTTTGAACAGAAATACCGGGTCCGCGGGGGCACGCTGGTCGGCGGCGACCTGTTTGACTTCTGGATCGGACCTTTCTGGATCGGCTTCTTCGGTGTCACGACGGCGTTCTTCACGTTCCTCGGCACCGGGCTGATCCTCTACGGCGCGGCGATACAGGGCACGTGGAATCCCTGGCTCATCAACATCGCGCCGCCCGACCTTGCCTATGGCCTGCGGCTCGCGCCGATGCGCGAAGGCGGCCTGTGGCAATGGATCACCTTCTGCGCGATCGGCGCCTTCGTCTCCTGGATCTTCCGGCAGGCGGAGATCTCGCGGAAGCTCGGCATGAGCTACCACATCCCGGTCGCCTACAGCGTCGCGGTCTTCGCCTATGTCACGCTTGTGGTGATCCGCCCGCTGCTGATGGGCGCCTGGGGCCACGGCTTCCCGTACGGGATCTGGAGCCACCTCGATTGGGTGTCGAACGTCGGCTACCAGCACCTGCACTTCCACTACAACCCGGCGCACATGATCGCGGTGACCTTCTTCTTCACCACGGTGCTGGCGCTGGCGCTGCACGGTGCGCTGGTGCTCTCGGCCGCGAACCCGCCGAAGGGCGAGGTGATGAAGGCCGCCGAGCACGAGAACGCCTACTTCCGCGACCTCATCGGCTACTCGATCGGCACGCTGGGCATCCACCGCCTTGGCCTGTTCGTCGCGCTGTCGGCGGGCTTCTGGAGCGCGGTCTGCATCGTGATCAGTGGTCCGTTCTGGACCCGCGGCTGGCCCGAGTGGTGGGGCTGGTGGCTCAACCTGCCGATCTGGCGCAACTAGGAGAGGGCACGACACATGACGGCCTTCGTCCAATACCAGAACATCTTCACGCGGATCCAGGTCCGGCCGCCGGCGCCCTATCCCGGCGTTCCGCTGCCGCCCGAGGACATCGCGCGTGAAGGCACCCCGGTGTTCAACCACCTGTTCGGACGCTTCGGCGACGCGCAGGTCGGGCCGATCTACCTGGGCATCATGGGCGTGCTGTCGATCGCCTTCGGCACGCTGGCCTTCGTGATCATCGGATTGAACATGCTGGCCTCGGTGCAGTGGAACATCATCCACTTCGTCCGCGACCTCTTCTGGCTCGCGCTCGAGCCGCCACCGGCGAAGTACGGCCTGCAGTTCCCGCCGCTCCGCGACGGCGGCTGGTGGCTCGTCGCCGGCTTCTTCCTCACGCTGTCGGTGCTGCTCTGGTGGGCCCGCACCTATCGCCGGGCGCGCGCGCTCGGGATGGGTACGCATGTCGCCTGGGCCTTCGCCGCGGCGATCTGGCTCTACCTGGTGCTGGGCTTCATCCGGCCGATCGCCATGGGCAGCTGGAGCGAGGCGGTGCCCTTCGGCATCTTCCCGCACCTCGACTGGACCGCGGCCTTCTCGATCCGCTACGGGAACCTCTTCTACAACCCGTTCCACGCGCTCTCGATCGTCTTCCTCTACGGCTCCACGCTGCTCTTCGCGATGCATGGCGCCACGATCCTGGCGCTGGGCCGCTACGGCGGCGAGCGCGAGCTCGAGCTGATCGCCGACCGCGGCACGGCGGCCGAACGCGGCATGCTCTTCTGGCGCTGGTGCATGGGCTTCAACGCCAGCTTCGAGAGCATCCATCGCTGGGCCTGGTGGTTCGCGGTGCTGTGCCCGCTCACCGGCGGCATCGGCATCCTGCTCACCGGCACCGTGGTGGACAACTGGTACCTCTGGGCCGTCGAGCGCCACTTCGCGCCCGCCTACCCGCAACTCTGGGCGCCGGTGCTTGACCCGGCCCTGGCGCAAGGAGCCGCGCGATGAGGCCGCTCAAGCTCAGTTGGACTGCGCAGGCCCTGATCGTCCTGGGCCTACTGCTGGTGGGCCTGATCATCCTGCTCACCTTCGAGCGGCCGCCGGTCCGCACCGAGCAGATCGGCTTCCGCGGCGTGGCGATGGAGCAGCTCCAGAACCCTCGCACCGCACGCCAGGTGGCGGCGCGGAACGTCGTGCCGGCCGCCCCCGAGGCGGCCGACACCGACGGCGACAAGGCGCGCGACATCTACGAGAACGTTCAGGTCCTGGGCGAGCTCAGCGCCGCGCAGTTCGGTCGCCTGATGGTCGCGATGACGGAGTGGATCGTGCCGCAGCACATCCGGGACAACCCGGACAGCGCCAATGGCTGCGCGTACTGCCACAACGTGCAGAACATGGCGTCCGACGAGGTGTACACGAAGGGCGTGACGCGTCGGATGCTGCAGATGACGCGCACCATCAACGCCGACTGGGGTAACCACGTCGCCCAGACCGGCGTCACCTGCTACACCTGCCACCGCGGCCAGCCGGTGCCGGCCTATGCCTGGGGCCGTCTCGAAGGCATCGACAACCGCGCGGGCCTCGCTGGCCCGACGGGCCAGAACCGGCCGACGGCGGCGATCAACTACTCGTCGCTGCCCTTCGACCCGTTCACGCCCTTCCTGCTGCGTGACGACGACATCCGCAACATCACGCCGCGCACCTGGCTGCCCGGCAACAACGCGGATGACGTTCGCATCGCGGAGTGGACCTACTCGCTGATGGTCCACATGTCGCAAGGCCTCGGCGTGAACTGCACCTTCTGCCACAATAGCCGCGCCTTCGGCAGCTGGGAGCAGAGCCCGCCGCAGCGGCTGACCGCTTGGCATGGCATCCGCATGGCGCGCGCGGTCAACAACGAGTACGTCGAGCCGCTGACCCCGCTCTGGGTCCGCAACCCGCGCGGCCCGGCGGATTTCCAGACGTCGCATGCGCGCCTCGGCCCGCAGGGCGACGCGCTGAAGGTCAACTGCGCGACCTGCCACCAGGGCGTGAACCGCCCGCTGCTCGGCGCGCCGATGCTGCGGGACTACCCGGAGCTGAACCTCGTCGGCCGCGGTCCCCTGCGGACGAGCGAGGCGACGGCGCCGGCCGGGGCGTCGCGCAACTAGGCGACGCCTGACCGATGACACGCACGCGGCCGGCATGCCCTTGCACGGGTCTGCCGGCCGCGGCATGTCCGGGCCCTGCCCATGTCCTCGCTTGTCACCTATGCCGGCCTCTTTGCCGTCGCGCTCGGCGCCGCCTCCATCCTGCCGATGCAGTCGGAACCGGTGCTCGTCGCGCTGTTGCTTCTCGCCGAGCAGCCCGTTTGGGCGCTGGTGGCGGTGGCGAGCCTCGGGAACACGCTCGGCTCCTGCGTCAACTGGCTGCTCGGCCGCTGGGTCGAGCGCTACCGGGACCGGCGCTGGTTTCCGGTGCCGCCCGACAAGCTCGCCAGGGCCGAGGGCTGGTACCATCGCTGGGGCCGCTGGTCGCTGCTCATGAGCTGGGCGCCGATCGTCGGCGACCCGCTCACCGTCATTTCCGGTGTCCTGCGGGAGCCGTTCTGGTCCTTCCTGCTGCTGGTCGCGATCGCCAAGACCGGCCGCTACGTCGTGCTGACGCTCGCCACGCTGGGCCTGACCTGACCCCAGCCTGGAGCCGGGCGGAAGGAGTGCCATGCTCGATTCCATGAGCGACCCGCGCCCGCATGCGGTGGTCATCGGCGCCGGCTTCGGCGGGTTGGCCGCGGCCGTCCGACTGGGCGCGCGCGGCTGGCGCGTGACCGTCGTCGAGAAGCTCGATGCGCCGGGCGGCCGCGCCTATGTCTTCCGGCAGGACGGCTACACCTTCGACGCCGGCCCGACCATCATCACCGCGCCCTACCTGCTCGAGGAGCTGTGGGCCTTGTGCGGCCGGCGGATGTCGGACGATGTCGAGCTGCGCGCTATGGATCCCTTCTACCGGATCCGCTTCGACGACGGCACGGTGATGTCTTGCTCCGCCGACCCGGAGGCAACGCGAGCCGAGGTCGCGCGCATCGCGCCCGAGGACCTCTCCGGCTTCGAGCGCTTCATGCGGGATTCCGAGGCGATCTACCGCGTCGCCTTCGGCGAGCTGGCCGATGTCTCCTTCCACAGCCTCGGTACGCTCCTGAAGGCCGTGCCGGATATGATCCGGCTGCAGGGCTACCGCACGGTGTTCGGGAAGGTGGGCGACTACTTCACCAATCCGAAGCTGCGCATCGCCTTCAGCTTCCACCCGCTGCTGATCGGTGGGAACCCGATGACCACCACGGCCTACTACTGCCTGATCGCGCATCTCGAGCGGATGCATGGCGTGCACTACGCGATGGGCGGCATGGGCGCGCTGGTGAACGGGATCGCCGGGCTGGTGGATGGCCTCGGCGGCCATATCCGCTGCAATGCGGAGGTCGAGGAAATCCTGGTGGAGAACGGCCGCGCGGCCGGCGTGCGTCTTGCCTCCGGCGAGCGGATCCGTGCCGACGTCGTGGTCTCCAACGCTGATGCGGGCTGGACCTATTCGAAGCTGCTGGCGCGCCATCCGCGGCGTCGCTGGACCGACCGCAAGGTGGCGCGCGCGCGCTACTCGATGAGCCTGTTCGTCTGGTACTTCGGGACGAACCGCAAGTTCGACGATGTGTATCACCACACCATGGTGCTCGGACCGCGCTACGAAGGGCTGCTGAAGGACATCTTCACACGCAAGCGCTTGGCTGACGACTTCTCGCTCTACCTGCATCGCCCGACGATGACCGATCCCTCGCTCGCCCCGCCCGGCTGCGATGCGTTCTACGTTCTTTCGCCGGTGCCGCATCTGGGCAGCGGGGTGGACTGGTCCGAGCGCGCCGAACCCTACCGCGCGGCGATCCAGGAGAGGCTGGAGGAGACGGTGATGCCGGGCCTCGGCGATGCGATCGCGACGTCGCGCGTGCTGACGCCGCAGGACTTCCGCGACCGGCTGCTGTCGGTGAACGGCGCCGCCTTCTCGCTCGAGCCGCAGCTGTTCCAGAGCGCCTGGTTCCGACCGCACAACAAGTCGGAGGAGGTGGAGGGTCTCTACCTTGTCGGTGCCGGCACGCATCCTGGCGCCGGGGTGCCGGGGGTGATCAGCTCTGCCCGCATCCTCGACCAGCTTGTGCCGGAAGGCGTCGCCTACCGCCGCTGAGCGTCACGCGGGGACGGGCAGGGCGATGCCGCGGCGCAGGCCGCCCGCGCGATCCTCCAGGACGCGCGCGGCGGCGAGCCGGCCGGACATCGCGGCCATCGGGATGCCGGCGCCCGGATGCACCGATCCGCCGGCGCAGTAGAGGCCGGGGACTCGCGTGACGCCGCCGGGCCGCGCGAAGGTGCCCGTGGCCCCGTGCCCGGCGCGGCCATACAGCGCGCCGCCACTGGCCGGGAACAGGCCGGCGAAGCCGGTCGGCGTGGTCGGGACGGCGTCCGCCTCCTGCAGGCCGAGCTCGAGGCCGCAGGCACGCAGCAAGGCGAGCGTGCGCTGCGCCAACTCCGGCACCTGTGGCGCGAAGTCGCGCCGGTCGCCGTCGGGCGGCGCGTTGATCAGCAGCAGCAGGCGCTCCGCCTCGCCCGGCGCCACCTCGCCGGTGCCGCGGTCCTGCGCGCAGATGTAGACGGTGGGCGCCGCGCAGATGTCGCGGCGGCGGAAGACCGCGTCGAACTCCTCGGCGTAGTCCTCGGCGAAGAACACGTTGTGGTGCAGCAGCGGGAAACCGGCGGTCGGCACGTGCGCGCACCAGGTGACCGCCGAGAGCGATCGCCCGGCATCGGGCGTGTCGGGCGCGGCGGGTCGCGCCGCCTCGCCCAGCATGCCGCGCGCGAGCGCCGCGACGTCGCCGTTGAAGACCACGGCGTCGGCCTCGATCCGCTCCCCATCCGCCAGCACGACGCCCCTGGCCCTGCCACCCTCGACGAGGATCTCCGCCACATGCGCGCCGAAGCGGAAGCGCGCGCCCTGGCGTTCGGCCAGGCGGCGCAGGGCCTGGGCCACGCGCACCATGCCGCCGCGCACCAGCCAGACGCCGTCCTGCTCGACATGGGCGATCAGCATCAGCGTCGCCGGCGCGAGGAAGGGCGAGCAGCCGGTATAGGTCGCGTAGCGGCCGAAGAGCTGCCGCAGCCGCGGATCGCGGAAGTGGTCGCCGAGCGCGCCCCACATGCTGCGCCACGGCGCGGTGCGGACCAGCGCGTCCAACCGCCCCCAGCCGACACGGTTCACGAGGTCGAGCGGCGAGGGGCGCTCCGCGGCAATGAAGGATCCGACCAGCGTGCGATGGATGTCGCGCGCGCGGTCGCAGAAGGCGAGGTACCCGCGCGCTTCCGCTGCGCCGGCGAACTCGCCGATCGCCTCGGCCGAGCGCGGGATGTCAGCGAACAGATCGAGCCTCCCGCCTTGCCGCCAGGCATGCCGTGCCAGCGTCTCGGCGGGGATCAGGTCGAGGCTGTCCTCGATGCGCTCGCCGGCCTCGGCGAAGAGGCCCTCGAAGATCCAGCGCATGGTGAAGACGGTCGGGCCGGCATCGACCCCGTTCACCTGCCGCATCTTGCCGCCGGAGACGGCCGCGCGTTCCAGCACCGTCACCTCGGCGCCGCGCCGCGCGAGGTCCACCGCCGCGGCCAGGCCGCCCATCCCCGCGCCGACCACCACGACGCGGTCACGCCGCGCGGGGCGCGCGGGCAGCGCGCCATCCATGGCTCAGG
>NZ_JAKJIB010000669.1 GCF_021864505.1 Falsiroseomonas oryziterrae | reverse complement strand
CGGCGAGGTCGAAGCGGAAGCCGAGCAGCCGGCCCACGGCCTCGGCGTTCTCGAAGGTCGCGGCCCGGATGCAGCGCGCGCGGATCCGCGATTCGGCGGCGGATTGCGCAGCCGCGGCCGAGTTCCCGCCGCTGCCCGCAGCGGCGTCGAGGTCGCAGCGCGCCAGCTGCGCGCCGCTGACCAGACGCGGCGGGGGCGGCGGCAGCGTGCAGGCCGAGAGCAGCAGCAGCAGAGGCAGGACTCGGCGCATCGGATCCTCCGACGCGCCGAGCGTGGCCGCGGAGCGCGGCAGCGGGATGGCGCCTGCGTGGCGCGCCCGCGTCACCCCCGGAAGGCGAGACGGCCGAGCAGCTTCGCGGAGGCGCCGAGTTGCGCGGCGATCTCGCGCAGCGTGCCGCCCCTGGCGCGCAGACCTTCCAGCCGGCGCAGCTTCGCCTCGTCGAGCTGCGCCGCGATCGCGGCCCAGAGCGCCTCATGATTCCAGCTGGCCGCACCCTGGGGCACGGCGACGGGGATGACGGCGGCGCGCGGCACGTCGAGCGCGGCCGCGACGGCCTCCATCGCGGCGCGCAGGCTCTCCTCCTTCGGCCGCGTGCCGGCGGGATCGTAGGGCGGGGTCCATTCGGCGGCGGGGCGCAGCCGGTCCACATGCGTCAGCGCGACGACCAGGGGTGGCGGGCGGCGCGCGTGGTCCGCGGCCTGAAGCGCGCGGAGCGCCTGCAGCG
>NZ_JAKJIB010000668.1 GCF_021864505.1 Falsiroseomonas oryziterrae | reverse complement strand
CGCGCAGCTCGACGCGCTGGCGGGCGACGATGCGGCGGTGAAGCGCGCCCAGGCCGGCCTGGCCCGCGCGCTGCTGGCGGAAGGCCTGGCCGCGACGGAGGTCGTGGCGCTGGTCAGCGGCATCAACGCCGACCTCCATGCCCGCATCCTGGAGCGCGTGCTGGCCGAGGAGGCCGAGCCGCCGCCCGTCCCCTTCACGCTGCTGCTGATGGGCAGCCTGGGCCGCGGCGAATCCCTGCTGCGGCCGGACCAGGACAACGGCTTCCTGCTGGCCGACTACGACGACGCCGAGCATGACATGGTGGATGCGTGGTTCCGCCGCGTCGCGGAACGCTACTGCCTCAAGCTGGCGGAGGCCGGCTTCACGCTCTGCAAGGGCGGCGTGATGGCGATGAACCCGCTCTGGCGGAAGACACGCGCCCAGTGGCGCGACCAGCTCGCCATCTGGGCGCGAAAGCGGAACGGCGCGGCGCTGCTCTTCGCCGACATCTTCCTGGACCTCCGCGCCGGCTGGGGCGAGGCCGCGCCGGCCGAGGCGCTGCGCCGGCAGGCAATGGAGCTGCTCACGGCCCAGCCCGCCTGGGCGGCGGCGCTGGCCGCGCAGGATTCGCGGCTCGGCGTCGGCCTGACCTTCTGGGGCGGCTTCGCCGACGACGAGCCCGGGCCCGGCGCGCGCACCGACCTCAAGCTGCACGGGCTGATGCCGCTGGTCGCCGCGGCCCGCCTCTCGGCGCTCCG
>NZ_JAKJIB010000667.1 GCF_021864505.1 Falsiroseomonas oryziterrae | reverse complement strand
ATGACTAGAGTCAAGACGTGTGGTTTTCCGATCAGCCTGCGCGGGCGCGGCCGGCGCGACGACGGGCGGCGGGTCGATCTGCTGGGCCAGGGCGGGCGTGGCGAGAAGCGCCAGCGCCACGGCTGCCGCACGCCCCAGCCGGTCCACTCCCCTGCCCCGCATCGCGCCCCGCAGCCTGCCCGCCGCGCCGAGACTAGCGGGTCGGGGGCAGCCTCACCAAGCGCGCCGGCCTTGGGTGCGTCCCTGGGCGGTCGCCGTCAGGCGGAGCGGGTGGCGACCAGCTTCCAGGTCGGGTCCTGCTGCTGCAGGTCGCGGCGGAAGGTCCAGATGTCGGTGAGCTCGGTCACCGCCTCGGCGCCCGCCACCACGCTGCCGTCGGCGGCGGTGGTGAGGTTCACCTGGTCGGAGACGAAGCGGATCGTGACATCGGCGGTGGTGCCGCGCAGGTCGGCGGCCTCGATCGCCATCTCCTGCATGGCGCGAACCTCGCTGCGCTGCTTCTCGCCCGCCTGCTCGCGGCGGGAGATCTCGCCTTCGAAGCCGGCATAGGTGTCGTCGTCGAGCAGCGCCTGGAGCGTCTGGCGGTCGCCGCGCGCGAAGGCGTCCACGATCATGCGGAAGGCGCCCTCGGCGCCGTCGAGGAAGCCGTTCGGGTCGAAGGAGGGATCGACGCCGCGGATGCGCATCAGCCCCTGGCCGATCGGGCTGCGCGGGTCGGGCACGATGCGGCGCGCGCCG
>NZ_JAKJIB010000666.1 GCF_021864505.1 Falsiroseomonas oryziterrae | reverse complement strand
CCGCGCCAGCGCCGGGCGTTCGGGCGGCCGCAGCTCCACGCGGGGCGGCGGCTCCGCACGGGGCAACATGCATTGACCCTGCTCTGACGGGCGCGGGCGACCCTTTCGCGGGTCGCCCCGCCCCCTCGCCAAGCCCGGCCGCACGGGCGACAATGCGCCGATGCAGCAGGCTCTCGTGCTCGGCGCCGGGATCATGGGGCTCTCCGCCGCCTGGGCGCTGTCGCGCGCCGGCGTGGCGGTCCGCATCGTCGAACAGGACGAGGTGCCCAACCCGCGCGGCTCCTCGGTGGACGACCACCGCCTGATCCGCCACGCCTACGGCGCGCAGCCCGGCTACATGCGCATGGTGGACGCCGCGCATGCCGCCTGGGAGCTGATGTTCCACGACGCCGGCGAGCACCCCTACGTCCCCTGCGGCACCCTCGCTTTGGCCGAAGCCCCGGGCGGCTGGCTCGCCGACAGCCGCGCCGCGCTCGCCGCCGACGGGCGCACGGCGCAGGCGATGACGGCGGCGCAGGTGGCCGCCGAGCATCCCTTCCTGCTGCCCGACGGCATCGTGGATGCGATCCGCCTGCCGACCGGCGGCGTGCTGCTGGCCCGGCGGATCGTCGCCATGCTCGCGCGTCACCTGGCGTCCCGCGGCGTCGCCATCGAGCGTGCCCGCGCCGTGGCGGTGGATGCGGAGCGTGCGACGATCGCGCTGGCCGACGGCACCACGCGCGGCGCAGACATCCTGGTCGTC
>NZ_JAKJIB010000665.1 GCF_021864505.1 Falsiroseomonas oryziterrae | reverse complement strand
GCGGCGTGCGCGTCGCCGTCGTGATCGCCTCGTGCAGCGCGGCGACGACGGGTGCGGGCATGCCGGCCGGGCCGAGCACGCCGAACCAAGCGACGGCCGCGCCGACCTCGGGCGCCTGGTCGCGCAGCAGCGGCACGTCGGGGAAGGCTGCGAGCCGCGTCTCGCCCGTCACGGCCAGCGCCCGCACGCGCCCTTCGCGCAGCAGCGGCGTCGCGACGTCGAGCGGCGCGAACATCGCATCCACATGCCCGCCGATGACGTCGAGGAAGGCGGGCGCCGTGCCGCGATGCGGCACTTCCGGCCCGGTCAGACGCAGCGCGCTGCGGAACAGCACGGTCTGCATGTGCAGCGACCCGCCGACGCCGCCGATCGCGAAGCTGTAGCGATCCGGCCGCGCCCGCGCGGCCGCGAGGAAGGCGCGCAGGTCGGGCTCCGTCACCGACGGCCCGACGACGAGGACGTTCGCCGTCAGCCGCGCGAGCAGCGCGATCGGCGTGAAGTCCTCCAGCGGACGATAGGGCAGCTGGCGCATCAGCGCGGCGTTCAGCGTGTGGCTGGTGAAGGCGACCAGCAGCGTGCCGCCGTCAGGCGCCGCGCGCGCCACGCCCTGCGCGGCAAGATTCCCGCCGGCACCGGCACGGTTCTCGACGACGACGTTGCGGCCGAGACGCTCCCGCATCGTCTCCGCGGCCTCGCGCGCCAGCGCGTCCGTGGTGCCGCCCGGCGCTGCGCCGACGACCAGGGTG
>NZ_JAKJIB010000664.1 GCF_021864505.1 Falsiroseomonas oryziterrae | reverse complement strand
GCCGCAGGGCGGCCTCGCGGGGCTGCGCCGCGCCGTCAGCGCGGCGATGGGCGACAGCCCGGCGCTGCCGCGCGTCGCCGCGCTGCTCGATGCGCTGGAGGCCGCGCTCGGTGACTTCACGCACCCCACCGGCGTGCGTCCGCCCGCCGACCTGCTGGATGCGCATCTCGCCGCCGCCGAGGCGCTGGCAACGACACCCGAGATGCCGGGCGGCATGCGTCTCTATGCCGGCGAGGAAGGGGAGATCCTCGCCACCCATCTCGCCGAGATGCGGCCGGCGATGCAGGCCATGCCGCCTCTCGATGCACGCGCCTGGCCGGCCATCTTCGACGCGGCGCTGGACGGCCCCATGGTGCGAACGCGGCGCACGGGACGCGGGCGGGACGCCACGGCGCATCCGCGCGTCGAGATCCTGGGCCTGCTCGAAGCGCGGCTGCTCTCCTTCGATCGCGTCGTGCTCGGCGCGCTAGACGAGACGGTCTGGCCCCTCGCCACCGATCCCGGCCCCTGGATGAGCCGGCCGATGCGCACCCAGTTCGGCCTGCCGGAGGCCGAGGCGCGGATCGGGCGCGTCTGCACCGACTTCCTGCTGACCGCCTGCGCCGCACCGGACGCGGTGTTCTCGCGCGCCGCGCGCCGCGGCGGCGCGCCGACCGTGCCGGCGCGCTGGCTGACGCGGCTCGAGACCTTCCTCGCCGGCCAGGATCTCGCGCTACCCGAGAGTCCCGCCGCGCGCTGGGCCGCGGCCCTCGACAGGCCGG
>NZ_JAKJIB010000663.1 GCF_021864505.1 Falsiroseomonas oryziterrae | reverse complement strand
CTGCGTCGGGCGGTGGCACACGTCTCAGACTCAGGCCTCGGACGCTACAGAGGACGGACCGTCGGTCAGAGGGAGGGGGACGACGTCAGGGCGCGCTGCCGAGCAGCCCGTCCATCAGGCTGCGGAGCATGCCCGCGCCCTCCGCGATGCCTTCCATGCGGAGCGGCCGGCCGGCTGCGGTGCCGGCCGCGCGGGCGAAGGCCGTGCCGCGATCCTGCAGCAGTTCGGCGAGAGAGATGCGGCCGTCGCCGTCGTAATCGAGGCTCTCGACCAGCGCCCGCGCGGCGAGGATGCCGGCCAGCGCGCCGGCGCCCACCGCGCCGGCCAGGATGTCCTGGGTCGCGCCTTCCTGCACCGCGACCACCCAGGACGCGCCGCGGACGAGGCGGGCGAGTTCCGCGGGCGCCAGCCTGCCGTCGCCGCTGACATCGCCCTGGCGCAGGATCGCCTCGCCGCAGGCGCCCGGCGTGCCGGTGCCGCAGGCGGCTTCCAGGTGCTCGAGCGCGGCGAGGAAGGCGATGCCCTCGCCATGCAGCGCGGCGAGCGCGGCGGGCGGCGCGTCGCAGCGGCGCCAGACCTGCGGGCTTGCATCGCCGGGCAGGCGGTCGTCGCGGGTCTTCGCTTCCGGCTCGATCGTCTCCAGCCCTTCCGCCGCCGCGCGGAACATCAGCCGCGGCGCCTCGGCGCCGACGGCGGTGCCGAGCGTGTAGCCCGCGGCCTCGCGCAGCGCGGAGAAGCGGTAGAGCCGGCCCGGCTCCTCGGCGT
>NZ_JAKJIB010000662.1 GCF_021864505.1 Falsiroseomonas oryziterrae | reverse complement strand
CACGCCAATCCTATAAGCTAGCCGCGCAAGCAGCCCTCGATCCGGGAGAGCTTCCGCGACGGGCCGGAGCAGGACCGGGTGATCGGCGGCGGCGTCGGCGCGGATGGCATCGCACGCCACGTGCGCTTCGCAGTCGAGCACGACGCGCGTCGCCTGTCCTGGGCGACCGCGCCGGGCGTGGGCTGCGCCGGCGATATCGCCGTCGAGGACCGCGCGGACGGCGCCACGGTGACGCTGGCGCTGCGGCTTGGCGCGCGTGCCGCGCGGCCGGAGGCCGTGGCGCATTGGACCGGCGATGCGGCCCTCGACCTCGCCGCCGCGCTGCGCGCCAGCCTCGAGGCGGTGAAGCGGCAATGCGAAGCCGTGACGCAGGGCGTGGAACTCGTCTCCGGCGGCACGCAATCGGACCCGTCCCGCGCGCCGCTGCGCGACAGCCGCGGCTTTGGCGCCTCGGCGACGCAGAACCCCACCACGAGCTGACGGCGCGGCTGCGCGGAGTGGCCAATTCGGCGATCCGGCCCTATGTCGCCGGCGCATGATGATCACTGCTTCCATCCCCCGCGCCGCGCTGGTCACCGGCGGCGCGAAGCGCCTTGGCCGCGCCATGGCGCTCGCGCTCGCCGAGGCGGGGTTCGATATCGCGGTGCACTACGCGCAGAGCGAAGCCGAGGCCGAGGCGACCGCGGCGGAGATCCGCGCGCGCGGCCGTCGCGCCGTGGCGCTGCGCGCCGACCTGGCGCGCGAGGCGGAGGTCGCGCGGCTGGT
>NZ_JAKJIB010000661.1 GCF_021864505.1 Falsiroseomonas oryziterrae | reverse complement strand
CGGCCACCGGCGGCACCTCCGGCGCGGGGGCCGCGTCGGGCTGCGGCGCCGGACCGGACCAGTCGTTCGGCGGCGGCACCGGCGCAGGCATCGGGCCGGGCGCCGGCTCCTGCCCCGGCGTGGAGCTGCCGTCATACGGCGTGAAGCGCACCTCGGTGACGGTGATCCGCCCGTCGCCCGGGCCGTAGCCGATCGAGGACAGCCAGCCCGAGGTCACGTCCTCGCCGCCATTGGCGAAGTCGCGCCCGACATTCTCCGTCACGCGGCCCTTCAGCTCGCCGTTGACGTAGAACTCGACGGCGTCGGGCAGCCAGTTGACGCCATAGGTCGCCCACTGGCCGCGATAGTCGCCGATATCCACCGTGACGTACTCGTCGCCGCCGGTCTCGCCCTTCCAGTGCAGCGCGGCGTACTGGCCGGAGCCGTCCGGCTTGATCTCGCCGATATCGATCTCCGGGCCGGGCCAGACATTGGAACCTGGCCAGAGCACGATCGCCGGTCCAGGGCCGGAGCCCTCGATATTGGCGACGAATTCCCGGTAGCCGTAGCCGTCGCCGGCGCTCGGGCCACCCGGGAACTCCATCATGCCGCTGATGCCGGTGAGCGTGACCTCGCCGTTGCCGGTCTGGACATTGCCCCAGGCGTGGTTGATGCGGCCCCAGCTCCCGGTGTCGAAGGTCTCGACCCAGGCGGGATCCGGGTTGGCGGCCGAAGAAACGTCCACGCTGGCCTCGACCGGCGCGGCCTCGGGCGCCGCCGTCGGCGCGCT
>NZ_JAKJIB010000660.1 GCF_021864505.1 Falsiroseomonas oryziterrae | reverse complement strand
CGCGGCCCTGCCGCGGCCGGAGGTGGAGGTGGGCGAGGTGAACTGGCTCGTCGCGCCGCCCGCCGCGCCGCTTCGCGTGCAGGCCAAGCTGCGCGGGCGCGAGGCGCCGCGGGCGGCGCTGGCGAGCTGGGACGCGGACGCAGCGTTGCTGCGGGTGACGCTGGACGAGCCGAACGTGGTGGCACCGGGGCAGGCCTGCGTGCTGTATGACGGCGACCGGGTGCTGGCCGGCGGCTTCATCCGCCGCAGCGTGACCGCGGCCGGCGTTGACATGGCGGGGGCCGCGGCGTAACCGGGCGCGCTCGCGGGGCGCGGCCCCGGATGCCCTTGGGGCGGCGTAGCTCAGCTGGTTAGAGCACGGCACTCATAATGCCGGGGTCAGCGGTTCAAGTCCGCTCGCCGCTACCATCCTCGGCACTTCTGCCGATCCATGCCCATCGACGGTGCAGCCCACAGTCGCGAGGCGCAGGTGCCGCGGAACGACGGATCGCGCGGCGGGGGCTTGGGCTGCCATACTCGGACGCGCCAACCCTAAGGGCTCGCCGACGCATGGCCGATGAGTTCGACGCCGAAGCCTATGCCAGGGCCGCCGCCGCCGCCCTGCGGCTGCCGCTCGACCCGCGCCACCTGCCGGGCGTTGTCGCCAACCTGACCATCGCCGCGCGCATGGCCGCGATGGTGGAGGGCGCTGCGCTCGGCGTGACCGACGAGCCCGCGCCGGTCTTCGTCGCGGGGCGGGACGCGCCGACGCCGTGATCCGGGCCGCCGAGACCGCCGCC